>JBEVHL010000065.1:0-10934 GCA_040511255.1 Mycobacterium sp.
CCAACCCATTGCGGTCGGCGAAATCGCTGCTCGCGGCGTAGTTCACCGCGTAGACACCGACTGATCGGTTGCCGACCTGAGAGCGCAACGCGTCGACGAAAGCCTGGCCGACGCCGCCCACTCCCGGTGCCTCGCTGGTGCCGCGCGCGAACACCACCTCGATGTCCGGGCACGGGTCAGCCGACGCGACCGGGGTGATCAGTGGCAGACTCACCAGCGCTGACGCGGTGGCCACCGCCCCGAGGACTCCACCGACAAAGCGCCCCTTCATCGTGAGCACCGGCTTGCGGCGTGAAACGTTGATCCGACATACATGGCGACACCATCCTGGTCTCCCCGACCCGTACCTGAGTCAGTGCCCCGCAGCCGGGCAATGCAAACACTCAGCCTCGGGACCGCAAGGTGTAGAGCCGCTCGGCGTAGACCAGATCGTCACGCCAGAGCCGGGTCGCGGCATAGCGCATCAGCGGAGCGATGGCCCGCGACACCCGCCGGGCATGGGCGAAGCCGTCCCGATCGGAGTGCGCGATGACGGCTTCGGTCACCACGGTGCGCGCCCCCGTCGCGTCGGGCCGCAGCGGAGTGGCATGGGTCTCGACCACGCTGCCGACACCTTCACCGTCGACGATGCGCATCACGATGGTGCGCGGCCCGGGGCAGGTGAACTCGGCGATCACCGGAACTCCCAGCCTGCCGAGGCGGAACGTGACGGCAACCAGGAACCGGTCGTCGTCCTCGGCGGCCTCCTCGCCGAGCGCCGGACTGCTCAGGACGTCGAGGCGGGTGAAGGAGTACGGGTGAAACCAGGCGCCATGCCACGGGTCGAGCCGGTTGGCGATGATGTCGACGGGCTCGCAGGTCCCGGTGAGCTGCGTGACGGCGTGCAATTGCGTGTTGTCGGGCCGGGCGGGCACCACCGGCTGAGCCAGCGGTTCTTCGCCGCCCACGTCGTCGAGGCGGACCCAGACCAGCACGCCGTCGTCGTGACAGGGAAAGGGTTTCCAGCCGAAACTGCGGTCGCCGGTGAGCCGCATCCCGTGCCAGGGGCAGATCAAGGTGCCGCAGTCCAGCGTTCCGGTGGCCAGGTCCGCGCCCAGGTGCGGGCAGACGCCGGGCCCGACGTGGAGTCGGCGGTCGTCGTCGCGCCAGGCGACGAGTTCGGTGCCCGCGACCTCCGCGCCGAAGGGGCGCTGCGAGCCGATGTCACTGCTCGCGGCAAAGACGTACCAGTTGCCGCTGGGCCTGCGCTGCGAGCGGGCCAGTGCTGCCCGGATCACCGCAGGCTTCGCGTCGAGATGGGTGGGGCGTTGCCGTGCCCACTCGATCCTCGGAATCGCTTGCAGCGGTATGCTTTTGCGCCAGCTGGCCCGGTCGGCAAGCCTCATGTCGTTGACCGTCCTGTTCTTTCGACAAGCCGGCGCAGCAGCGCTGATCTGCCCCGCACCGGAACTGTGTGCAACGGATGCCCGGCGATATGCCACCGGGCCAACACCGCATTGGCCGCAGCGAAACCCGTGGTCGCGGCGCGCTCCATCAGGGCGACCGGTAGGTCGATGCGAATACCGTCGCCGGCCAACACCAACCCCGTCTGCGGGGTGACCACACCCGGTCGATCGGCATGCGAGCCGGGGCTGAACTGCGGGCAATCCTCGTGGCAGATCATGCGTTCGGCGACGATGGTGGCATCGGTCAACTCGGGGTAGAGCTGGTAGAGCCGACCCAACAACTGCTCACGCATCGCGTCCCGGTCGGCCGCGTCCGGCGCCGCGTAGGCGTGTAGCTCCACCACCGAGCCGCCGTGGTCGGCCGCCCAGGCCGCCGCTTCGGTTTCGTAACGGTCGACCACGCTGATGTTGTCGAGCGGTTTGAGGCCGCCCGTGCCGAGAAACGGAGCCCGGTCGGCGCGCACGGGCCGATCGAGCCACAACCGGTGCACCACAAACGGGGGCGCAGTCTGCAACGCCTGCACCTGCGCTCGCCAGTCGCTGTCGCCGAGGGTGGGCGACGCCGCGACGATGCGCTGCAGTCCAGCGACGTCGGCGGCCAACACCACGGCGTCCACCTCGGCGGAGCCACCGGTGTCGTCGGTGACGGTGAACCGCCCTGCGTCGTGCTCGATGGCGGCCACCGTGACACCGGTGCGCACCGTCGCGCCGTATCCGAAGAGGTACTCGCGCAACGGATTCCACAGGCAGGTGTCGAAGTTGGAACCGGCCACATCGAACAGCAGGCCCTCGCTGGAACCGAGGAAATAGATGTGGAACATGCTGGCCAACTCGGCTGCCGACAGCTGATCGGGCTGCGCGAAGAAGCTCCTGGAGAACACCTCGAACGCCAGATGCCGGGCAGCTTCGGGGAAATTGATGTCCTTGAGGAAGGTCTCCGCGTCGACGTGGTCGAGTTGGTCGTAGATGCCCGGTATCGACACCGTTGCCAGCGGGGCGGCGGCCGCCACGTTGATCCGCACCAGGTCCATCGGTCGGAAGGTGGGACTGCGCAAGGCAAATGCGAGCGCGTTCAACGGCGGCGTCTGGGGCAGGCCCTGAAAGGTGTCGCGGTGACCGTGGGCATCCACCAGCGGGTAATCGTCGACGGCGGTGAGCCTGCTCAGGTCGGGATCGGTGCGGCGCAACAGAGCGCGCAGGTTGTAGTACTGCCGAAAGAACGCGTGAAATCCGCGGTTCATCCCCACGGTGTCGCCCTGGCCGAGGTCTTCGGTCCAGCCGCCGACCCGGCCGCCGAGGTAATCCTGGCGTTCCCACAGCTGCACTTCGATGCCGCGCTCCGCCAGTGCGGTGGCCGCGGTCAGGCCGGCGATACCACCGCCCACCACGACCACGCGCGGTCGGGTGCGCAGGCCGATGGCACTGCTACGACCTGGCGCGGCGGCGTGCACCACCTGTCGGCGATCGGTCATCGAGGCGCCGTCGCCAGGAACGTGTGCACGATGCCCCGTTGCCATCCGGGCACGGTATCGGCCCGCACGTTGTCGAATCCCGCTTGGGTCAGCCGCTTTTGGAATTCGGCCGCACCGTCGAACCCGTTGACGCTGCGCCACAGATGCCGGTACAGCGTGATGTCGCGGGTGCGCAACCACGCCAGCGGGATGATGATCGCCCAGCACACGGCGTTCCAGACGGCGGCGGCGATCTTGGAATCACGCACCGAGTATTCGTGAATGGCCAGTGTTCCGCCCGGGTTGAGCAGGGTGCGAAACCGAGACAGCTGTTGGTCCGGGTCGGCCAGGTTGCGCAACAGGTAGGCGGCGAAGATGCCGTCGAACGGTCCGTCGACTCCGGCGTCCGCCAATCCTTCGATTGGGGTGTGCACGAACTGCACCGACGGGGGCCACGACTTGGCGGCGGCGGCCTCGAGCATTCCTTTGGACGCGTCGACCGCAACGATCTCGGCGTCGGGTGCGGCGGCCAGCAGCGCAGCGGTGGAGGCGCCGGTGCCACAGCCGGCGTCCAGCAGTCGCAGTCCGCGGCCGTTGTTCGGAATGGCCATGCGCCGCACCGAGATTCGCAGGTGCTCGTGATAGCCCGGGTTCGCCCCGACCAGCGAATCGTAGGCAGGCGCAGCGGTGTCGAACGCAGCAGGCACTAACGGCCTCGGCAGGCCGGCGGGTCCTACAGTCACGACGTTTCCCCTCGATCTTCGTGGTCACGGTGTCCCTGCCACTCCCACAACAGTAAGACCGCTGTGACCAGGGCAAAGCCGAACAGGAAATCCTCGACCGGGATGTCGAAGGGCACCCGGATGCCGCTGGTGTGCTGGTCGTCGTAGATCACGATGGGCGCACTGAGTTTGGTCAGCCATCCGTCGACCAGGATCTGGAATCCGAACACGATGACCATGGAGATCCAGTATTGCGGCTTGCGGAACAGGCCTGTGCGCAGCCCCCAGATTTCCAGGGCGCAGACCAGCAGCACCGAGATGACCGCAGGCAGCGTGTAACCCAGGCCGGTCATCGCGGCTCGGTGGTGGTGGTGCGGCGGCGCCGGGTGCGGGACATCAGTGCCGACACCGCTCCGTAGGTCAGCAGCCCACACAGCGGGATGATGACGAAGAACAGCGCCTCTTCCAGCGGCACACCGAACGGCAACGTGATGCCGGTGATGTACTGCGGGTTGTAGCGCCACACGCCCGCGGCGATCGCCACCACGTCCCAGATCAGGAAGAGCACGGCGATCGGCAGAATCGCGAACAACGCGCGTCGCGGCTGTCGATAGACGCGGGCCCCCAGAATCAGTTCCAACGGCAAAGTGATGACCAGGCAGGCGCCCAGAACCAGCAGATATTGCCAGTGGTCCATCAGGTCGCACCGATCACGACATTCCCGGGCGTGCCGGGGTGGGCGCGCCGCGCCCGCCAGGCGTGAATGAGGCCGGCACCGGCGACCCGGATGCGACGCGTGGTGCCGACGGTGGCGCGCTGGCTGAACACCGCAAAATCACTGTCTTCGATGCGGTCGAGGATTTCCGAATACAAGGTCAGCGCGGTGGCCACGCATGGCCGCGACCGCTCGTCCAGCAGATCGACTCCGTCTCTGGCGACGCGGTAGACCTCACGGGTGATGGCGTGCTGGGCGGCCAGGGCGCGCCGGACCCGTGGGTCGGTCTGGCGGTGCAGATGGCACCACTGCAGGATGTCCCGGTCGACACCGTAGGCGGCGAGTTCGTCGGCCGGCAGGTAAACCCGCCCGCGTTCGAGATCTTCGTTGACATCGCGCAGGAAGTTGGTCAGCTGGAACGCGCGGCCGAGCGCCTCGGCGTACGGTGCGGCCTGTTCGATCGGCACAACGGTGCCGAGTACCGGAAGCATTTGCAGCCCAATGGCTTCCGCGGATCCGCGCATGTACACGTTGAGCGCGGGCCGGTCCGGGTAGTCGGTGATGGACAGATCCATCTGCATGGACGTGATGAAGTCGTGGAACAGCGCCGCAGGCATGCCGTAGGTGTGCGCGGTGTGGATGACGGCGGCGAGCACGGGGTGATCGCGGTGGTCGCTGCCGTCGAAGAGCTGGGTCGCCAGCTGATCCAGCCGGGCGGCGCGTTCCGCGGTGCTCAGACTCGGGTCGAAATCGTCGAGGATGTCGTCGGCTTGGCGCGCGAACCCGTAGAGAGCATGCACCGCCGGGCGTTGTGCCGGTGCGAGCAGCCGGGTGGCCAGGAAGAAGGTCCTCCCGCTGCGGGCGTTGAGGTCGCGACAGTGTAGGTACGACGTTCGCAGCATCGGATCGTAGATGCCGGCGGCGTCGAGTTCCGTCTGCGTCATGAAGACCTGCTTTCCGATCGCGGAATGGATGTGCCGCTACCGCGTGCCACGACTCCGGTGATCCGGTCGGCGGCGAGCCGCCCGGAGATCATCGCCGTGGGCACGCCCACGCCGGGCACTGTCGAGGATCCCGCCAGTACCGCGTTGTCGATGCCGCGCACAGTGTTCGCGGGCCGGAACGGCCCGGTTTGCGCGAAGGTGTGGGCCAGGGCGAACGGCGAACCGGCGGCCATCCCCTGATCGGCCCAGTCGGCCGGGGTGACGACACGCAGCACGTCGGCGTCGCCGTGCAGGCCCGGCAGCAGCCGATCTGCCACCGTCCCGATGATTTCGTCGGCGTATGCGGCCCCGTCGCGAGCCCAATCGACCTTTCCGACAGTGAGATTCGGTGTGGGCGCAAGTATGTAGAGCAGGTCGCGACCCGGCGGCGCCAGCGTCCGGTCGGTCGCGGTGGGCCGGGTGATCAACAGCGACGGGTCACCCATGATGTTGCCGTCTCGGATGATGTCGGTGAACGTCTGCTGCCAGGCGCCGCCGAAGGAGATGGTGTGGTGCGCTTCATCCTGGTCGCTCTGGGCACAGCCCACGTGGATGACAACGGCGGACGGTGCGGGCCGGATGCTGATCGGGCGCCGGGGCGTGCGCGACAACAACCGGTAGGTCTCGGGTAGTTCGGTGGTCAGCACGACGGCATCACACGCGATTCGCTCGCCGCGGTCGGTGTGCACCGCCGTCACCCGGGAGCCATCGCGCTCCAGCTCGCTGACCTTGGAGCCGTAGTGAAACTGCACTCCTGCCGCGGCGGCGGCGGCCGCCAATCCGTCGGGCAGGGCGCGCATGCCACCGCGCGGGAAGTAGACCCCCGCGATGGTGTCCATGTAGGCGATCACCGCGTACACCGCCAGCGCGTTGTCCGGCGGCACGCCTGCATACAGCGCCTGAAAAGTGAAAATCCGCTGGAGCCGCTCGTCCTGGAGGAACCGCTTCACCACCCGGTCCCAGCGCCGGAAACCGCCCATCGCGACCAGCCGGACCAGCTGGGGTGTCAGCAGTGACAGAGGGGAATCGAAATTGGCTCCGATGAAGCCGTCGAACTCGGTTTTGTAGAGATCGGTCAGCCAGGCACGCAACCGCAGATAACCAGCGGCGTCGCCGCCACCCGAGAAATCTCTGATCGCCGACACCATCGTGTCAGGGTCGGTAGACACGTCAAGGCGGCTGCCGTCGGCGAACGAGGCGCGGTACGCGGGTACGACGGGGAGTAGATCAAGGCGGTCGGTAATGGATTCACCGACCGCGGCGAAGGCTTCGTCGATGATGTCGGGCATGGTCAGGACGGTGGGGCCGGTGTCGAGGTGGTATCCGCGGATGTCGGCCCTGCCGACCCGGCCACCGGGTACGTCGTCGCGCTCCACCACGGTTACTTCGCGGCCACGGCCGGCCAGCTGCAGGGCAGCCGACAGCCCTGAGAGTCCGGCTCCCACCACGACCACGCGATCTGTCGTCCCGCTGAGGCTGCGCATCATCGATTTCCCGTCGCGTAGCCGAACAGTTCGTGCACGAATAACGTGCCCGAGGCCGTAACCCACCGTGGGTTCATCGGCACTCCTTCCAATCGTGGCTCACAACGGTGCGGCCAGCGATCGCCGTCTGCCTCTATACCCATTCACAGCAGGCGCAACCAACACCGACAGTAGGTGCTATTCGGCGCTCTGGCCACGGCTTTGCCGGTTGCCCGCAGTCCCGCAGCGGCCCGAGAGGTTTGCCTTCAAAGCGGGCATCAACCGCTGCTTCCGAAAGTCCAACGAGCAGTGCAGGTTTGATGGAGACGTTCACGCGAAACCTCTGAGACATCGGCAGCTGAGATTTCAGCTACATAGCCACGTCCCCGGCCGGTTAATCGCTGAGTTGGTGACAGATTTATGACGAGAGGCGTGCCGCGGCAGCCTCGACGACGATCTCGACGACGGTTTCCGGCGCGGTGAGCAGCGGAGCGTGGTCGACCTGGTGGCTGCGTAGGTACGCCCCCATCCTGTCCGCCATGAATGCCTGGGTGGACGGATCGATCATCCGGTCCTCCTCCGCGCGTAGGAACCAGGTCGGGATGTCTTTCCACCGCGGGGCTGATACCGGCTGTTGAATGCATGCGGCGTTGATGGGCCGTTGGACTGCGGCCAGGACGGCCTGCTCGGTTGGGCTCGCATGTTGGGCGAATGCGGTGGCGAATGCGTCGTCAGGGAGCCAGAGATAGCCCTGGGTGTCCGGAGCCAGCTCTGGCGCGGCGGGGTGCGGCGGTTCGCAATAGAACACGTCGGCCACCGTCTCGCCTTCATCAGGTGCGAGCGCCGCAACATAGACCAGCGACTGCACCGCTGCACTGGTGGTGGCCCCGATCACCGCGCCCGCGTAGGCGTGGCCCACCAGCACCACCGGGCCGCTGATCCGGGCCAGCGCGCGGTCCAGGGCAGCGACGTCATCGGGCAGCGACGTCAGCGGAATCGGTGCCGCGGTGACGGCGCTGCCGGCCGTTCGAAGGAGTGTGATGACCTTGTGCCAACTCGACCCGTCCGCCCACGCACCATGTACCAGGACGATCGTGGGGAAGGTACTGCCCTGCATGGCAACGCCTTTCGTAGCTACGTCAGCGGCTCGCCGCCGTCGATCTTCAGTGTCACGCCGGTCATGAACGCGTTCGTCATCGCGAACAGCACGGCTTCGGCGATGTCGGTGTCAGTACCGATGCGCCCGACCGGATTGGCGGCGCTGATGTTCTCGAAATAGGCCCGCTTGCCGTCCTCGCCCATGGCATCCCAGGCTCCGGTGTCGATCACCCCCGGTGAGATCGCGTTGACCCGCGTCGGGGCCAGCTCGACGGCCAGCGCGCGGGTCAGAAAGTCCACCGCGCCGTTGGTGATGCCGACGCCCAGGTAGCCGATCTTGGCTTTGAAGGCGTGCACCCCGGAGAACAGCACCACCGAGCCACCGGGGTTGATCTGGGCGGCAAAAGCTTTGGCGAGCAGAAGTGGCCCCAGCACTTTGGTGTCGAACGACCGGAGCAGATCCGCCCGCTGCAATTGCGCCACCGTGCCGCGTGCGCGGGCCGAGGCCGTCGACACCACGTGATCGATCGGGCCGACCCGGTCGGCGAGGGTGGCGATGGATGCGTCGTCGGTGAGATCGACTGTCTCGGAGGTGATTCCGGGATTGTCATAGGCCTGGATCAGTGCACGCTGGTCGCGCCCGGCCACGACGACGTCGCCGCCCTCCGCTCGCGCCAGCAGTGCGACGGCCCTGGCGATCCCGCTGCCCCGCCCGATCACCAGAATTCTGCGACCCGCCAGCACATCACCCATGTCATCGTCCCCTCGCCTACCCCGAAAAATGGGTGGAATAACCCAAACATACGTCCGGGGCCCGGCGGGGCGTCAATGGGTGAATCCCGCAGATCTCCTGTGAAGGCGCTAGGTGCCGCGAGGGATGGCGCAGGAGAGGCGGTCAGGCCCCGCCGGCGGCGAGCGTGTCCGTGGTCAGCTCCGCATCCGCCGCCGGGGCAGGCGCGGCGTTGAGCACCAGGCCGTAGAGCGGCGCCCCCCAGGCGTGCACACCGCTGGTGGCGGGCGCGTATGCGGTGTGGATGGCGATACCGGCAGGTGACAGTTCGTCGCTGTCGGTGTCGGGCACGTAGTCGCAGACCGGATCGCCCACGTCGCAGACGCTCACCGTACGGGCGCCGATCACCGGCGGCAGCGGCGAGGTGTCGGTGTCAGCCAGGAAGGAGTGCTCCTGTGCCACCCCCTTGCCGATGCCGGGTGCCAGTGCGGCCGTGCCCAGATTGATGGTGGTGTCGGCGGGCAGGCGGTCGCCGTCGGCGATCAGCAGAGCGGCCGCCACGTGCGGGTCGTCCGCCAGGTCGTAGAGGTTGCGGTGAATGACCATGGCGCCCTGCGAATAACCGGCGAGCACCACCTTGGTATCCGGGCACTGTTCGGTGAACGCCTCGAACTGGTCGGCGGCGGCATCGGTGCCGTCATCGACGCTGTCCATGAAATCCATCCAGCCGCCGATTCCGCCCTCCAGCGGGACGGGGGCCGCCGGGTACTGCACGGCCTCGGCGGTGATGGTCTGCCCGTTGGCGGCCAGCTCGGAGCGCAATTGCTGGTAGGACTGGTACACCACGGGGCCCATGCCGCCGTTGGCCGTCAGGCCCGCCCCGTCGCGCTGGCCCGAGCCGGCGGCGCCGATCCAGTGGTAGTCGCCGCACGCCACCGGGGCGGCTGCGGCGGTACCGGTGGACAGCCCGGTCAGCGCCATGACGGCCAGCAGAACGGACAACCCGAGACGACGAATCACAACCAGCTCCTCCATATGTGTCACGGAGTAGATCGTCGCCGGGGCCGTAGCCCGTTACTTCCAGGCGAATACCGGCTGCTCAAGCTGGTCGACCGCGTCACCGCGACCCTCCAGTGCCAGCCAGCGCAGCTGCAGCAACACGGCCCCGGTCGGTGCGTGGATCAGGTCGTTGCCCAGCGGAATCTGCACCACCGGGCGGGGACTTTCCGGAATGGTGATGAACCGCGGTGAATCCTCGCGCTGCAGTTGGTGCAGCCCGACCCGGTAGACGGCGACCACCTCGGCCGGTGACGGGCGGGGATCGAGCCGCCCGCCGCCCCAGATGACCACCGGGGTGATGACGTACCCGGATCGGGTGGGGTAATCATCGAGCAGTCCCAGCACGCTCGACTGCGGCAGCGCGATACCGACTTCTTCGTCGAGCTCACGCAGCGCGGCGTCCACCACGGTCTCCCCCTGGTCCAGTCGGCCGCCAGGCAGCGCCCACTGGGCGGCGTGCGATGAGAGCCGAGATGCCCTGCGGCACAGCAGGAAAGCGGCACCACCCGATACGTCGACCATGCGCCCGTCCAGGCCGGGCTCCATCGGTCGACCGGCGATCCAGTCGGCCACGGGTGCGGCATCCACCCGGTCCTCACCGACCTCGGAGTCCACGATCACCACCGCGACGGCGGCATGCCGCTTGGTCGGGTCGGTGACACTGCGGCGGTGGTGGCCGGCCAGCCGGACCCGGATCTGTTCACGCAGCGCCTCGTCATAGGTGATGGTCACCGGTCGACGATAAGGGGTGCCGACTACCGTCAACTCATGGCACGTGTCGCTGTGGTGGGAGCCGGGATCTCGGGGGCGGCCTGCGCGCGGGCGCTGCGCTACCGCGGTGTCGCGGTCGATCTGATCGATCGCAGTCGTGACTGCGGTGGGCGGATGGCCTCGCCGACGGTGCACGGCCGCCGGGTGGATATCGGCGCTGCCTACTTCACCGTCAAGGACACCTTCTTCGCTGCGACAGTCGACCGGTGGGCCACGCGGGGGCTGGTCCGGGAGTGGACCGACACCTTCGACGTGTACTCCCCCGACGGCCATCACCTCTCGTCCGGACCGATCCGCTACGCGGCACCCGACGGGCTGCGGGCGCTGGTCCGGGCTTCGCTGCCGGACGAGGTCCGCTACGGCCAGGCCGTCGGCTCACTCGACGAGTTGGACCACGACGCGGTGGTGCTGGCGATGCCGGACTCCCAGGCCGCCCGACTGGCCCCGGACGCCGCCGACTGGGTGGTCTACGAACCGGTGATCGCAGTCGCCACCGG
>JBEVHL010000066.1:0-3887 GCA_040511255.1 Mycobacterium sp.
CTGGAACGCTATGTCCGGGTGCCGTACACCCTGCCCGAGGACCAGCTGCCCGCGGCGATCGAGTTACTCTCGCGCGCTTGGTATTCCGTCACCGGGACCGGAGTCTCGGAGCTGGGCGCCGTGGTGGTCTAGACGGGCAATCAGATCGGGTCAGTCGGATGGGATGTCCACCCGGCGGACGATACCGTCGACGGCGTCGGCCGCCTCGATCTCACCGCGGGTGACGCCGAGGATGAACAACACGGTGTCGAGGTACGGGTGGCTGATCGACGCGTCGGCCACCTCACGCAGCGCGGGTTTGGCGTTGAACGCCACCCCGAGCCCGGCAGCCGCCAGCATGTCGATGTCATTGGCACCATCACCCACGGCGACAGTCTGTTCCATCGGCACCCCGGCCTGATGGGCGAAGTCGCGCAGCGCCTTCGCTTTTCCCGGCCGGTCGATGATCTGCCCGATGACCCGCCCGGTCAGCTTGCCGTCGACGATCTCGAGTTCGTTGGCCGCGACGTAGTCCAGCATCAGTTCGTGCGCCAGGGGCTCGATCACCTGACGGAAGCCGCCGGAAACCACACCGCAGTGAAAACCCAACCGCCGCAACGTCCGCAACGTCGTCCGCGCCCCCGCGGTCAGCTCGATCTGGTCGGCCACCTCGTCGAGCACCTCGGCAGGCAGACCCGCCAGCGTCGCCACCCGTTCGCGCAGCGATTCGGCGAAATCGAGCTCGCCCCGCATCGCCGCCTCGGTGATCTGTGCGACCTTCGCGCCGGCGCCCGCCCGGGTCGCCAGCATCTCGATCACTTCGCCCTGGATCAGCGTCGAGTCCACGTCGAACACGATGAGCCGCTTCGCCCGTCGCGACAGGCTGTAGTCCTCCAGGGCCAGGTCGACGCCCTCGTCAGCGGCGACCTTGGCCAGCACGATCTGCAACTGGTCACCCACCCCGGGCGGCACCGAGACCCGCAGCTCCAACCCGGTGACGGGATAGTCCGAGACGCCGCGAATGGTGTCGAAGTTGACGCCCAAGGCCGCCGCTTCGCGGGCCAGCACACCGAACGCCTGCGCGGTGATCGGCCGGCCCAGCACCACGATGGTGTGCGTCGACGGCTCCCGGATGATCGTCGAATCGCGGCGTCGCTCGATGGTGACGTCCAGCCCGAGGCCGGTGATCGCCGAGCGCACTTCCTCGTGGAAATCCAGGCTGTCGCCCACTTCTGGCGCACACAGCACCAGCACACCGAGCGTCAGCCGTCCCCGGATGACCACCTGTTCGACGTTGAGCAGCTCAACTTTGTGCCGCGAAAGCACCTCGAAGAGCGCCGACGTGACGCCTGGCTTGTCGACCCCGGTGACGGTGATGAGCACCGACACCTTAGACATAGTCACCCCGCAGTAAGCCCCCCGCGACGCCGACCGTCAGGTGCGGACGTTGACGTCGTCGATTCGGGTCACGTCGTGGCCTTCTTCCCCGTGCGCACGACCGACATGGGATTCGGCGCGCATGCGCTCCACCATGTGCGGGTAGTGCAGCTCGAAAGCCGGACGCTCCGAACGGATCCGGGGCAGTTCGGTGAAGTTGTGCCGAGGCGGCGGGCAGCTGGTGGCCCACTCCAGGGAGTTGCCGTAGCCCCACGGATCGTCGACCGTGACGACCTCGCCGTAGCGCCAGCTCTTGAACACGTTCCAGACGAACGGCACCGTCGAGACACCGAGGATGAACGCACCGACGGTGGAGACGATGTTCAGCGTCTCGAACCCGTCCGTGGGCAGGTAGTCGGCGTAGCGCCGGGGCATGCCCTCGTCGCCGAGCCAGTGCTGTACCAGGAAGGTGGTGTGGAACCCGATGAACGTCAGCCAGAAGTGCAACTTGCCCAGGCGCTCGTCGAGCAGCCGGCCCGTCATTTTCGGGAACCAGAAGTAGATGCCCGCATAGGTGGCGAACACGATGGTGCCGAACAACACGTAGTGGAAGTGCGCCACCACGAAGTAGGAGTCGGTGACGTGGAAGTCGATCGGCGGGCTGGCCAGCAGCACGCCGGACAGACCACCGAGCAAGAAGGTCACCAGGAAGCCCACCGAGAACAGCATCGGTGTCTCGAACGTCAACTGGCCCTTCCACATCGTGCCGATCCAGTTGAAGAACTTGATCCCGGTAGGCACGGCGATGAGGAAGGTCATGAAGCTGAAGAACGGCAGCAGCACGGCTCCCGTGGCGTACATGTGGTGTGCCCACACCGCGACGGACAGTGCCGCGATGGACAACGTCGCGTAGATCAGCGTGGTGTAACCGAAGATCGGCTTACGGGAGAACACCGGGAAGATCTCGCTGACGATGCCGAAGAACGGCAGCGCGATGATGTACACCTCGGGGTGACCGAAGAACCAGAACAGGTGCTGCCACAGCAACACGCCACCGTTGGCCGGGTCGTAGACGTGCGCACCGAGGTGGCGGTCGGCCGCCAGGCCGAACAGCGCGGCGGTCAGCAGCGGGAAGGCCAGCAGCACCAGGATCGAGGTCACCAGGATGTTCCAGGTGAAGATCGGCATCCGGAACATCGTCATGCCTGGCGCACGCATGCAGACCACCGTGGTGATCATGTTCACGCCACCGAGGATGGTGCCCAGACCACCGACGGCCAGGCCCATGATCCACAGATCGGCGCCGGCACCCGGGGAGTGGATGGCGTCGGTCAGCGGGGTGTAGGCGGTCCAGCCGAAGTCAGCGGCGCCACCGGGGGTGATGAAGCCGGCGATCGCGATCATCGCGCCGAACAGGAACAGCCAGAACGAGAAGGCGTTGAGCCGAGGGAACGCGACGTCGGGGGCACCGATCTGCAGCGGCAGCACCAGGTTGGCGAACCCGAAGACGATCGGGGTCGCGTAGAACAGCAACATCACGGTGCCGTGCATGGTGAACAGCTGGTTGAACTGCTCGTTGGACAGGAACTGCAGCCCCGGCACCGCGAGCTCGGTGCGCATCAGCAGCGCCATCAGGCCGCCGATGAAGAAGAAGATGAAGCAGGCGACGCAGTACATGATGCCGATCAGCTTGTGATCGGTCGTCGTGACCAGCTTGTAGATCAGGTTGCCTTTGGGCCCGATCCGCTCCTTGAACGGACGCGTGGCCTCGAGTTCTCCACGAGGTGGTGCTTCGGCGGTCAAGAGCTCCTCCAAACATCCAAATCCGGGTATGGCAGCGGGGGCCCGGCCGAAAAACTCCGGAAACTTCTACCGAATCCTATCCCCCGCTCGGGCCTGTGTCGGCCCGGGTCCGACAAAGTGTCGTAGATGTCAGTGCACCGTTACAACAAGGCGCGGATGTTACCGTCGGGCCGTGCTGTGTAGGCGGGTGCGACCCGGCGTTATCGCTGCGGCAGGCGCCATCCTCACCTCCGTCGCCGTGACCGTGAGTTGTTCGACACCAGCAGGTGAAACTCCCCCGGCCACCGCGGGCAGCGTCATCACCAGCACCACGAAAGTGGCAGGCGCGGGCGTCCTTGGCAACGACCGCAGGCCCGACGAGTCCTGCGCCGCCGAACCGGCGGCACTCGATCCCGGCGAGCCGACCCGGCGGGTCAACAGCGGTACCGACCGCGGCGATATCGATGTCCCAGCCGATCCCGCCCGCATCGTGGTGCTCTCCGGCGACCAACTCGACGCACTGTGCGCACTGGGCCTGCAGTCCAGGATCGTCGCGGCCGCCCTACCGGACGGATCGGATCAGCAGCCGTCCTATCTCGGCACCGTCGTGCACAATCTGCCCGCCGTCGGCACCCGCAACTCGCCGGACCTCGCGGCGATCGGGGCCGCTCGCCCCGATCTGATCCTCGGCTCCTCGGCGCTGACCCCGCAGAGTTACAGCCCGCTGCTCGCGATCGCGCCGACGGTCT
>JBEVHL010000067.1:0-7632 GCA_040511255.1 Mycobacterium sp.
GGCTGATGATGGCCAGGCTGGAAGTCGGCGTCTCGATCTTCTTCGTGCTCTCGGGTTACCTGTTGTTCCGTCCGTGGGTGCGGGCCGCGGCAGGCGGATTCGCACCTCCGTCGGTCAGTCGATACGGCAGGCACCGGATCCGGCGCATCATCCCCGCCTACGTCGTGACGGTGTTGGCGGCGTATCTGCTGTACCAATTCCGGCCGACCGCACCCGATCCCGGGCACAGCTGGCTCGGCCTTCTGCGCCACCTCACCCTGACGCAGATCTACAGCAACACCTACCTGACCAGCCAGCTGCACCAAGGGCTCACCCAGATGTGGAGCCTGGCGGTCGAGGCCGCGTTCTATGCGACGCTGCCGGCCCTGGCCTACCTGCTGCTGCGGGTGCTGTGTCGTGGCCAGTGGCGTCCCC
Source organism: Mycobacterium sp. (assembly GCA_040511255.1). Lineage (GTDB taxonomy): Bacteria > Actinomycetota > Actinomycetes > Mycobacteriales > Mycobacteriaceae > Mycobacterium. Next base: position 415 of record JBEVHL010000067.1, read on the forward strand.
GCCTGCTGCTGGCCGGGCTGGCCGGTCTCATCGTGTTCAGCGTGGCCTGGCTGCTGGTGCTCTTCACCACCCACTGGTTGCCGAGCGCGGCCGGGATGTGGCTGCCCGCCCACCTGCTGTATTTCGTGGGCGGGATGGTGCTGGCCACGCTGCACGTGATGGGTGCGCGCTGTCACTGGCTGGCGGTGGTTCCGGCGGCGGTGGTCGGCTTCCTGATCGTGTCGACGCCGATCGGCGGGGAGATGATGATTCCCCCGCACTGGTGGCAGACGGTGGCCAAGGCGGTGTTGTACGCGTCGATCGCGACGTTGGTGGTGGCACCACTGGCGCTGGGCGGCGACGGCTATTACTCCCGGGCGCTGGGCAGCAGGCCGATGGTGTGGCTCGGTGAGATCTCATATGAGATGTTCCTGCTGCACGTCATGGTCATGGAGGTGTCGATGACGTCGGTGCTGCGGTGGCATCTCTTCACCGGGTCGCCGGCGGGGCTGTTCGGCGTCACCGTGCTGCTGACCGTCCCGCTGGCCTGGCTGCTGCACCGGGTCAGTAGCGCAGATCGCTCATCTGCAGGGGCGGGTACACGGTGGAGGTTTCGCCGTCGACCGTGGCGCCGGCGAACTGCAACATCGCCCGGAGCTCGCCGTGCATGGGTGCCGGGTAGTCCAGCTGCGGAGCCGACGCTTCGTCCAGCCGCCGCAATTGTGCAGAACTGAGCGTGCTCTCGAGACCGGCCACATTGCTCTGTAGGTGATCCACCCGCCGCGCGCCCACGATGGGCACGACGGTGCCGGGCCGACTGCGCAACCAGGCCAGCGCCACTGCCGCGGCACTGGTGTCGAGCTCCCGGGCGACGGCGACGACGGCGTCGATGACAGCGAAGTCCGCCTCGCTGGGGTGGCCGACGAATGCGCTGCGGGCGGAGTCGGTGGTGTGCCCGTCGCGCCGGTACTTGCCGGAAAGGAAGCCGTTCTTGAGCGGACTCCACGCGGCCAGAGCCAGGCCCTGATCCAGGGCCAGCGGCGCGATTTCGCCCTCGACGGTGCGCGCCAGCAGCGAATACTCCACCTGCAGGGCGATCAGCGGCGTCCAGTCCCTGAGCATCGCCATCGTCTGTGCCTGCGCGGTCACCCACGCCGGGGTGTTGGAGAAGCCGAGGTAGCGGATCTTGCCGGCCCGGACCAGGTCGTCGAGCGTGCGCATGGTTTCCGAGATCGGAGTGTTCCGGTCCCAATTGTGGAGCCAGTAGATATCGACGTAGTCGGTGCGAAGCCGACGCAGGGTCTCCTCCAGTTGGGCGATGATCGCCTTGCGACCCGCGCCGCCGCCGTTGGGATCGCCGGGGTGGAGGTTGGTGAAGAACTTCGAGGCCAACACGACGTGGTCGCGTAGCCCGGGCCTGGTGGCGAAGTAGTCGCCCAGGATCTTTTCGGAGTGGCCGTTGGTGTAGAAGTTGGCGGTGTCGATGAAGTTCCCGCCCAGTTCCAGATAGGTGGTCAGGATCTTTTCGGACTCTTCGACGCTGCAGCCCGCACCGCCGGGATCGTCGCCGAAGGTCATCGCGCCGAGGGCGAACGGGCTGACTCGCAGCCCCGAGCGGCCAAGGGTGACGTAGTGGTCCAGCGGCATGGTGTGCTCCTCGTTCTCGCTGTGGTTCCTGGTGGTTCCATCCCACCGCTGTCGGTCGCCCTGCGGTAGACCGATACCGCTGTGCTCTTGCCTAATCCTGCCGAGTTTGGTCGGATCGGTGGATGCACACCCGCGCCGAGCTGCTCGATGAGATCCGCCGATTGGTCCGCAGGCACGCGCAACCGGACCTGCGGACGGCGATCGGCGGTCTGTTCCTGTCCCGCGTGGAGACCTCCGAGCCCGACTATTCGCTGACCGAACCCCTGCTGGTCGTGATGGCCCAGGGCGGCAAGCGCCTGCTGCTCGGCGAGCAGACTTTCGAATACCGGGCGGGACAACACCTCATCGTCACCGCCGACCTGCCCGTCACCGGGCATTTCCTGAGTGCCAGCCCGCAGACCCCGGCACTCGGACTGGCAATGACGTTGCGCCCGAACGTGATTGCCTCGTTACTGTTGGAAGCCCCGGTGGCCCGGCGAACCCATGGTGCGCCACCGGCGATCGCGACCGGCGAGGCCTCCCCCGAACTACTCGACGCGTGTGTTCGGTTGCTCCGACTGCTCGAGCATCCCGATGATGCCCGGGTGCTCGCTCCCCTGCTGGAGCGGGAAATCCTGTGGCGGCTGCTGACCGGTCCGCGGGGCTCGGTGCTCCGGGAGATCGGCCTGGCCGACAGCGGCCTGGTCCACATCAGCCGCGCGATCAGCTGGCTCCGCGACAATTACGCCGAGCCCATGCGGATCGAGGACCTGGCCGCGCTGGCCGGGATGAGTCCGTCGGCGTTCCATCGCCGATTCCGGGCGATCACCGCGCTGAGCCCGCTGCAGTTCCAGAAGCGGCTTCGCCTGCAGCACGCCCGGTCCTTCCTGCTGGCCGGCTCCGGTGACGTCGCCGCCGTGGGCCACCTCGTGGGCTATGACAGCCCCACCCAGTTCAACCGGGAATACCGACGGCTTTTTGGCGCGCCACCCGGCAGGCACACCGAACAGTTGCGCTCAGCGCCGGTCGATGACGCCCGACACCTGCCGTGACGGTTTAGGGTCTTCTGCGTGGTGTCCGAAGTCGGCCGTACCCGCACGATGGCAGCAGAGTCGCAGGTCATCTGGGCTGTCCTGGCGGACTTCGGTGCGCTCAGTGCGTGGGCCGACGGTATCGACCACTCATCCCTGCTGAATGACGGCGGGCCGGTCGGCCTGGCGCGCCGGGTCCAGGTCGGCCGCAACACGCTGATCGAAACGATCACCGCGTTTTCGGTTCCGACTGAACTGGCCTACGCCATCGCAGGGCTGCCGCGCCGCTTCGGCAGGCTCGGCAACCGCTGGACACTTGTACCCGCTGAGCACGGGACCACCGCCGTGACGCTGACCAGCACGGCCGACATCGGGGCCGGCCGGGTTGCCCGATCGGCCGAGCGCATCATCAGCCGGTTGGTGGCCAGTCAGTCCGACGCGCTGCTGGCCGGCCTCGCGAAAAGAGTGGAGCGCCAACGTGTCTGATCGCCCCGACATCATCATCGTGATGACCGACGAAGAACGGGCGGTGCCGCCGTACGAATCGGCCGACGTGCTGCGCTGGCGGGACGAAACACTGTGCGGCCGAACGTGGTTCGAGCAGCACGGCGTCAGCTTCAACAGGCACTACACCGGATCGCTCGCGTGTGTGCCCAGCCGCCCGACCATCTTCACCGGACAGTATCCCGACCTGCACGGCGTCACCCAGACCGACGGCATCGGCAAGATGTTCGACGATTCGCGGATGCGCTGGCTGCGGGAAGGGGAAGTGCCCACGCTGGGGAACTGGTTCCGCGCCGCGGGCTATGACACGCATTATGACGGCAAGTGGCACATCTCCCACGCCGACCTGCCGGGCCCGGGCGGCCACCGCGCACTGGCCACCAATGACGACGACGGCGTCGTCGACGCGGCAGCCACGCAGCGCTATCTCGACGCCGACCCGCTGGCGCCCTACGGTTTCTCCGGCTGGGTGGGCCCGGAGCCGCACGGAGCAAGCCTGTCCAACAGTGGTTTCCGCCGCGACCCGTTGATCGCCGACCGGGTGGTCGCCTGGCTGAAGGACCGGTATGCGCGTCGCCGCGCCGGTGATGTGCTGGCGCTGCGACCGTTTCTCCTGGTGGCGAGCTTCGTCAACCCCCACGACATCGTGCTGTTTCCCACCTGGGTTCGACGCAGCCCGCTGACCCCGTCACCGCTGGACCCGCCCCCGGTACCGGCCGCGCCGACCGCCGATGAAGACCTGGCCGACAAACCCGCCGCCCAGATCGCCTTCCGAGAGGCCTACTACTCAGGATATGGACCGGCGGCTGCGATCAGCCGGGTCTACCACCGCAACGCGCAGCGCTACCGCGACCTCTATTACCGCCTGCACGCCGAGGTCGACGCCCCGATCGACCGGGTCCGGCGCGCGGTGACCGAGGGCGGCTCTGACAACGCGGTCCTGGTTCGCACCTCGGATCACGGCGAACTGCTGGGCGCGCACGGTGGATTGCATCAGAAATGGTTCAACCTCTACGACGAGGCCACCCGCGTTCCGTTCGTCATCGTGCGGATCGGGCAGGGCGCCACCAGTGCCCGCACCGTCACCGCACCCACGTCGCACGTCGACCTCGTCCCGACGCTGCTGGGCGCGGCAGGCATCGATATCCCCGCCGCAGCCGAGGTGCTGACCGAATCGTTCTCCGAGGTGCACGACCTACCGGGTCGGGACCTGATGCCGGTCGTCGACGGCGGCGCCGCCGAGGCGGATCGCGCGGTGTACCTGATGACCCGCGACAGCATGCTCGACGGTGACAGCGGCGCGTCGGGACTGGGCCGCCGATTGAAGCAGACGGTGAATCCACCTGCACCACTTCGCATTCGGCTTCCTGCGCATGTCGCGTCCAATTTTGAGGGGCTGGTGGTGACGGTCGACGACGCGGACGCCGCGGGCGGTGCGGGCCACCTGTGGAAATTGGTCCGCAGTTTCGACGACCCGGCCACCTGGACCGAACCCGGTGTGCGGCACCTGGCGGCGAACGGTCTCGGCGGCGACGCCTACCGGATGTCGCCGCTGGATGACCAGTGGGAGCTCTACGACCTCACCGCCGACCCGATCGAAGCCGACAACCGATGGACCGACCCCACCCTGGACGAGGTGCGGCGCCACCTGCGGCACCAGCTCAAGACGGCCCGCACCACTGCCATCCCAGAACGCAACCGGCCGTGGCCGTACGCGGTCCGGCGGCCATTGACCCGAAAACGCAGGTTCGGCCGCGCCGGAAAAGCTTGATCACAAGCCGATTACGGCCAGCGTGGGGGCCGCGGCCTGACGTCGCGGTGCTGTTAGCTTCGCCGGGTGAATGCCTTCGCCCGCCTCGTGGTCGTACTGGTGCTCGCCGCGATGCTGCCGGCTTTCGTCACGGTGGCCGGGGTGTCACCCGCCGCGAAGGCATACTCCCGCGAAGGGCTTCCCGTCGAGCAGATCGACGTGCCGTCGCCGTCGATGGGGCGGAACATCCGCATCGAATTCCAGGGCGGCGGCCCGCACGCGGTCTATCTGCTCGACGGACTGCGCGCTCAGGACGATGCCAACGGCTGGGATATCAACACCGCGGCGTTCGAGTGGTATTACAACTCCGGGGTATCGATCGTCATGCCGGTCGGCGGGGAATCCAGCTTCTACACCGACTGGTATCAGCCGGCCACCAACAGCGCGGGCACGGTGACCTACAAGTGGGAGACGTTCCTCACCCAGGAACTGCCCGCCTGGTTGGCGGCCAACCGCGGTATCTCACCGACGGGTAACGCCGTGGTCGGGTTGTCCATGGCAGGTGGGTCGGCGTTGACGCTGGCGATCTGGCATCCCGCCCAATTCGTCTTCGCCGCTTCGCTTTCCGGCTTCCTGAACCCCTCGGTCGGACTGTGGCCCACGATGATCGGGTTGGCGATGAACGATGCGGGCGGGTTCAGCGCCAGGAACATGTGGGGCCCGTCCAGCGATGTGGCGTGGCAACGCAACGACCCGATGGTCAACGTCCGCAGACTGGTGGCCAACGGCACCGCGGTCTGGGTGTATTGCGGCACCGGCGCCCCATCGGATCTGGACTCCTCGGGCGACGGCGCGGCGGGCGGGCTGTTCACCGCCGGCTTCTTGGAGAACATCACCCTGAACACCAACAAGCAGTTCCAGACGAATTATCTGGCCGCAGGCGGGCGCAACGCGGTGTTCAATTTCCCGCCCGACGGCACCCACAGCTGGGGCTACTGGGGCAGCCAACTGCTGGCGATGAAACCCGATCTGCAGCGGCTGCTTGCTCCCCCTCCCCCGCCACCACCACCTGCGCCGGTGCCTGCGCCCGCAGGCTGAGCACGTGACCGACCCGTCGGCCCTGACCGGGTATCCGGTCAACCCGCCAGCCCTACCGGGTCCGATCGTCTTCGACCAGCGGTGGTCAGACCTGACGTTCGTGCACTGGCCGGTGCAGCCCCGCACGGTCGAGCACCTGTTTCCGCCCGGTGTCCGGCCCGACGTCTTCGCCGACGGGCTGACCTACGTCGCACTGGTGCCGTTCGTCATGTCCCGGACCATCCTGGGCACCAGGCTGCCGCTGCCCTACTTCGGCACCTTCGCCGAGACCAACATCCGGTTGTACTCGATCGACGACGCCGGGCATCACGGGGTGTTGTTCCGATCGCTGGAGACGGCCCGGCTGGCGGTGGTCCCGGTGACCCGGATCGGCCTGGGCGTGCCCTACACCTGGTCGCGGATGCAGGTGCGGCGCGACGGTGATCGCATCACCTACGACAGCGTGCGCCGCTGGCCGCGACGGGGTCTGCGCAGCCGACTGTCGGTCGATGTCGGCGATCCCGTGCCACCGACACCGCTGGAGATCTGGCTGACCGCCCGCTGGGGTGCGCACCCGCAAGGCCGGCCGCACCTGGTGGGTGCCGAACACCCACGAAGCGTGGCCGCTGCGGGCCGCTGAGATCGTCGAACTCGACGACGACCTGTTGGCCGCCAGCGGCGTGTCGGCCGCCGGTGCGCCATTGCGAGCTCTGTTCTCTGCCGGGGTGCGCACCCAATTCGGGCGTCCCGCGATAGTTCGCCCACCGGGCTAGGACGAATAGGCTTAGACAAGCTAAGATCCCCCTATGAAAGGCGCTCTTCTCGCTGCTGTGTTCGCCGCTTCCGCAGTTGTCCTGGCCCCGGCGGCGCAGGCTGATCCGGATACCGATTTCGCCAATCAGCTCCACACCTATGGCATCTACGGTGCCAAGGATTACAACGCCTGGATCGGCAAGCTGACGTGTCGGCGGATCGGCAACCTCGATCCCGACGCCTATGCCTCGGCGAAGTTCGTCTCGATGCAGCTACCCAAGGGCAGCACCACCGAGCAGGCCTGGCAGTTCCTGGGCGGCGCCATCAACACCTACTGCCCCGAGCAGCTCCCCATCCTGCAGGCCGCAGCCAAACCGGCCTGAAGTCTTTATCTCTCAGCACGAAAGGTGAGGTGACCGCGATGCGTCGGTCTCAGATCGGTTCACTCCTGCGGGCCGGCGTCGCCGCCGTGGCCGTGGCGGGCAGCGTCGCCGCGGT
>JBEVHL010000068.1:0-5807 GCA_040511255.1 Mycobacterium sp.
TGCGCGACCTGGCCATCGACATCCTGCGCGAAGTCGGCGTGGACACCGGTGGCTGCAACATCCAGTTCGCCATCGACCCCGTCGACGGCCGGCTGATCGTCATCGAGATGAACCCGCGGGTGTCGCGGTCCAGCGCGCTGGCGTCCAAGGCCACCGGCTTCCCGATCGCCAAGATCGCGGCCAAGCTGGCGATCGGCTACACCCTCGACGAGATCGTCAACGACATCACCAAGGAAACCCCGGCGTGTTTCGAGCCGACGCTGGACTACGTGGTGGTCAAGGCGCCGCGGTTCGCGTTCGAGAAGTTCCCCGGCGCCGATGCCACGCTGACCACCACGATGAAATCGGTCGGCGAAGCGATGTCGTTGGGCCGCAACTTCATCGAGGCCCTTGGCAAGGTGATGCGGTCGTTGGAGACCAAACGGGCCGGGTTTTGGACCGGACCGCAGCCCGAAGGCAGCGTCGAGGACATCCTGCTGCGGCTGCGCACACCCACCGACGGCCGGCTCTACGACATCGAGGCCGCACTGCGCCTCGGCGCCAGCGTCGAAGCGGTCGCAGAGGCCTCCGCCGTCGACCCGTGGTTCGTCGAGCAGATCTTCAGCCTGGTGGCGCTGCGCGCCGAGTTGATCGAGGCGCCTGTGCTCGACGAAGGACTGCTGCGCCGCAGCAAGCACAATGGCCTGTCCGACGGCCAGATCGCCGCGCTGCGACCGGAACTCGCCGGCGAGACCGGCGTGCGCTCGCTGCGTCAGCGCCTCGGCATCCATCCGGTGTACAAGACCGTCGACACCTGCGCGGCGGAGTTCGAGGCCAAGACGCCCTATCACTACAGCAGCTACGAGATCGATCCCGGCGCCGAAACCGAGGTGGCGCCGCAGACCGAGAAGCCCAAGGTGCTCATCCTGGGTTCCGGCCCGAACCGGATCGGCCAGGGCATCGAATTCGACTACAGCTGTGTGCACGCCGCGACCACGCTGAGTGCGGCCGGTTTCGAGACGGTGATGGTCAACTGCAACCCCGAGACGGTGTCCACCGACTACGACACCGCCGACCGGCTGTACTTCGAACCGCTCACCTTCGAAGACGTCCTCGAGGTGTTCCACGCCGAATCCGCTTCCGGGGCGGGCGGTCCCGGTGTGGTCGGGGTGATCGTGCAGCTGGGCGGGCAGACTCCGCTCGGCCTGGCCGAACGCCTGGAAAAGGCCGGGGTGCCCATCGTCGGCACCAGCCCCAAAGCCATCGATCTGGCCGAAGATCGCGGGGCGTTCGGTGACGTGCTGATCGCCGCGGGCCTGCCCGCGCCGAAGTTCGGCATGGCAACCAGCTTCGATCAGGCCCGCAAGATCGCCGCCGACATCGGCTATCCGGTGCTGGTCCGGCCGTCCTATGTGCTCGGTGGCCGCGGCATGGAGATCGTCTATGACGAGCAGACCCTGGAGGGCTACATCACCAGGGCCACCGAACTGTCACCGGAGCATCCGGTGCTGGTGGACCGTTTCCTGGAAGACGCCATCGAGATCGACGTCGACGCGCTGTGCGACGGCACCGAGGTCTACATCGGCGGCATCATGGAGCACATCGAGGAGGCCGGTATCCACTCCGGAGACTCGGCGTGCGCGCTGCCCCCGGTGACGCTGGGCCGCCAGGACATTGCTGCGGTGCGGCACGCCACCGAGGCCATCGCCCACGGCATCGGGGTGGTGGGCCTGCTCAACGTGCAGTACGCGCTGAAGGACGACATCCTCTACGTGCTGGAGGCCAATCCACGGGCCAGCCGGACCGTGCCCTTCGTCTCCAAGGCCACCGCGGTGCCGCTGGCCAAGGCCTGCGCGCGCATCATGCTGGGCGCCAGTATCGCCTCGCTGCGTGAAGAAGGCGTGCTGGCCAAAGAAGGCGACGGATCCCGCATCTCCTCGCACGCGCCGATCGCGGTCAAGGAGGCGGTGCTGCCGTTCAACCGGTTCCGCAAGGCCGATGGCTCGCAGGTCGACTCGCTGCTCGGCCCGGAGATGAAGTCCACCGGCGAGGTGATGGGCATCGACCGTGATTTTGGGACGGCCTTCGCCAAGAGCCAGACCGCCGCCTACGGATCGCTGCCGATGCAGGGCACCGTCTTCGTCTCGGTAGCCAACCGGGACAAACGCTCGCTGGTGTTCCCCGTCAAGCGGCTCGCCGATCTCGGTTTCCGGATCCTGGCCACCGAGGGCACTGCTGAGATGTTGCGCCGCAACGGAATTCCCTGTGGCGAGGTGCGCAAGCATTTCGAGGAGGCCAGCCCCGAGCGGCCTGCGGCCTCGGCGGTGGACGCGATCCGGGCCGGCGACGTCGACATGGTGATCAACACGCCGTACGGCAACTCCGGACCCCGCATCGACGGTTACGAGATCCGGTCGGCCGCAGTGCAGATGAACATTCCCTGCGTCACCACCGTGCAGGGTGCCTCCGCGGCGGTGCAGGGGATCGAGGCCGCCATCCGCGGTGACATCGGTGTGCGCTCGCTACAGGAACTGCACGCCGCGTTGGACGGGCACTGACGGCCGTGACCGGTTTTGGCGTCCGGCTCACCGACGCGGTGGCCGCCCGTGGCCAGCTGTGCCTCGGCATCGATCCGCATCCCGAGCTGCTGGCGGCCTGGTCGCTGCCGACCGATGCGTCGGGATTGGCGGCGTTCAGCGCGATCTGTGTGGAGGCCTTCGCCGGATTCGCCATCGTCAAACCCCAGGTCGCGTTCTTCGAGGCGTACGGTTCGGCGGGCTACGCGGTGCTGGAACGCGCCATCGCCGACTTGCGGCAGGCCGGCGTGCTGGTGCTGGCCGACGCTAAACGCGGCGACATCGGCAGCACGATGGCCGCTTATGCCGCCGCGTGGGCCGGCGACTCGCCCCTGGCCAGCGACGCGGTGACGGCGTCGCCATATCTGGGCTTCGGCTCGTTGCAGCCTTTGCTCGACCTCGCGGCCGCAAACGATCGCGGGGTGTTCGTGCTGGCCGCCACCTCCAATCCCGAGGGGGCGAGCGTGCAGCAGGCCGTTCCGTCGGGCGGCGGCAGCATCGCCCAAGCGATGGTGGACGCCGCCGCCGCGGTCAACCGGGCATCGGGTCCAGCGGCGGGGTCGGTGGGCGTGGTGGTCGGTGCGACGCTGACGCAGGTGCCCGACGTCAGCGGTCTGGGCGGGCCGGTCCTGGTGCCCGGCGTCGGCGCGCAGGGTGGCCGACCGGAGTCGATCACGGGTCTCGGTGGCGCGCTGCCCGGCCAACTGCTGCCTGCAGTGTCGCGGGAGGTGCTCCGCGCAGGTCCGGACATCGGTGCGCTGCGCGGTGCCGCCGAGCGGATGCGCGACGCGGTCGCCCATCTGGCCTGACGTTCTGGTCTGACTGGTCTGACGAAGAACGAGGCCGGCAGCACTCAAGTGCCACCGGCCCCGTCCGTCACGCGGTCACGTGGTTACAGCGGGATCCAGATCCCGAAGAACCAGAATCCCCAGTTGTTGAAGACCGGGTTGAAGTCCGGCTGGACCCAGCTGCCGTTGTAGTTGAACGGCTGATGGTCGTATCGACCCTGGTCGATGCCGCGCCAGGACTGGTCCGGCGGGGGAGGTCCCCAGCCATTGCCACGCCCGTCTGGACCGCCGCCTCGGCGATCGTCGGGCCCACCTGGGCCGCCTGGTCCACCGCCGGGCCCGCCGGGGCCACCCGGCCCGCCTGGGCCACCGCGATTCCAGTCATTGCCACCCGGTCCGCCTGGACCGCCACCCGGACCGCCCCGATCGCCGCCCGGCCCCTGCTGCGGGCCACGGTCGGGTCCTCCGGGGCCCCCTGGACCGCCGCCGGGCCCGCCTTGGCCACCCGGGCCTTGGCAACCCTGGAACCCACAGGGCGGGGGACCGGGCTGGGCGGCCGCAGCACCTGCGCCCACGGTCAACCCGGAAATACCTATCGCAATCGCTATGGCCGATGCGCAGGTCAACTGCTTGACGTGCATGTGAACATCCCTCCGAGGTCCTTACAACCCACTGATCAACCCCGACTTTTGTAGGTTAGGTAGCCAAGCTATGTGTCAGCTGTCCGCGGCCTATGACTGCTGTGGGTGCCCGCCGTAGCGGGGCGAACCGCCGAATATCCGCTGTTCGGCGGATCCGGACCGACACGCGCGACACGCCGCGCGTTGTCATTTGAAGAGTGATTCACAGGAAAGACCGCCCACGCCGGACACCGAGGGCCGCCCGGATATCGGTCCTGGCGTCGGATGCGCGGGTTCGCGCCGCCAAAACCGCTGGTAGGCAGCGTCTCCGGACAATCTGGCCACCGAAATCGGGGCAAAACGGACGCACCGGGCCCGACGGTCGCCGGACCATCTTGCCGCAGTCTGGCGAGCGCTACACGCTGGGGCTTTGTCGGCCAAAGCGGGGGGTGGGGTTAGGTTTCGTCAGGGCGCCTGGGTACGGTCGTCCCCGCTGGCTGGAGTAATCCGGCCGATACAAATCAACATCGATGTCCGGCGACTGCGACCTAGGTTTCACAGCTGGCATCAAGATGGCAATGAATGAGAGACGGAGGAACCGTGGCCCTTCCCCAGTTGACCGACGAACAGCGTGCGGCTGCGTTGGAGAAGGCTGCTGCCGCACGTCGAGCACGTGCCGAGCTCAAAGACCGGCTCAAGCGCGGCGGCACCAACCTCAGGCAGGTTCTCAAGGACGCTGAGACCGACGAGGTCTTGGGCAAGATGAAGGTTTCCGCACTGCTGGAAGCCCTGCCCAAGGTCGGCAAGGTCAAGGCCCAGGAGATCATGACCGAGCTCGAGATCGCTCCGACGCGCAGGCTGCGCGGCCTCGGCGATCGTCAGCGCAAGGCTCTGCTGGAAAAGTTCGACCCCGCGTAAGCGGTCAGTGAACGCCGACGGGGGATCGGACGGCGGGCGAGGCGGCTTGCCTTCGGGCCAGGGCCGAATTGTCGTGCTGTCCGGTCCATCCGCGGTCGGTAAATCAACCGTGGTCCGGTGCCTCCGGGAGCGGCTGACCGACCTGTTCTTCAGCGTGTCGGCGACCACCAGGGCACCCAGGCCCGGCGAGGTCGACGGGGTGGATTACCACTTCGTCTCCGGCCAGGCGTTCGAGCAGCTCATCGAAACCGGTGCGCTGCTGGAATGGGCGGAGATCCACCGCGGTCTGCACCGCTCCGGAACGCCCGCACAGCCTGTTCTCGACGCGACCGCTGCGGGTAGACCCGTGCTCATCGAGGTCGATCTGGCCGGCGCGCGGGCCGTGAAACAAGCGCTGCCCGAGGCGCTGAGCGTCTTCCTGGCGCCGCCCAGCTGGGCCGCGCTCGAAGAACGCCTTGCTGGTAGAGGGACTGAATCAGCGGAAGTCATGGAGCGCCGACTGGCCACCGCGAAGGCCGAATTGGCCGCTCAGGACGACTTCGATGTGATCGTCGTGAACAGGCGATTAGAGGCTGCTTGCGCCGAATTGGTATCCTTGCTGGTGGGAACCGCGTCGGACACCCTGTGACGGCCCGCTAAGACTTCCCGATAACAGCCTGAAAAGGCCCCAGCTATAAACCGCCAGGAGATTTCTACGTGACTAACCCGACCGCCGACATCAAGTCCGCCACCGAGCATAACGATGTGGCCGGCGGTGGTATCGGCGCCTATGACACGCCGTTGGGCATCACGAACCCGCCCATCGACGAGTTGCTGGAGCGCGCGTCGAGCAAGTACGCGCTGGTCATCTTCGCCGCCAAGCGCGCCCGGCAGATCAACGACTATTACAACCAGCTCGGCGACGGCATCCTCGAATACGTCGGCCC
>JBEVHL010000069.1:0-5989 GCA_040511255.1 Mycobacterium sp.
TCGCCGGTAGCCAGCGCCTCCAGCACCGCAGGATCGTCCACCACCAGGGTGGCCAGGGCCGTCGACGCGACCGGCCCCGGCAGCAAGGCGCGCGCCGCCTCGTCGACCATGGCGCACAGATCGCCGATGGTGCCGTCGGCCCCGCCGGCTTCCTCGGCGACGGCGACACCGAACAGCCCTAGTTCGGCCAGGCCCGCGAAAACGGGCCGCCAGGCATCCGGCTTGCCCTGCTCGACATCCCGGATCGCGGCGATCGCGCCGGAACCCGCGGCCCAGTCGTGCACCATCTCGCGGGCCGCAAACTGTTCATCGGTGGACACGGGGCTCCTTATTTGATGCGGTGAAGGCCTATGCGACCCACTAGAACGTGTTCTAATAGTGCCAGCGATCGAACGTCAAGTCGAACGCCATCGCAGCAGGACAGGGACGCCTCTCACTTCGGGATCGCCGCCATCCGACGGGTCGCGGCGTGAGCAATTCAGGTCCGGCATGCGTATCGTTTTGGGCCGGTAAGCGAGATGAAGGGGGCGGTCCGCCGAATGTCGACACCAGCACATGCCCGGACCGGTGCCAAGTCCACGCCCGGCTCGGGTTCACAGCCGCGTGAGGTTCTGACCGTGTCCGTGCTCGCCGAGTCCGAACTCGGTTCCGAAGCGCAGCGCGAGCGCCGCAAGCGCATCCTGGACGCGACGATGGCCATCGCCTCCAAGGGTGGCTACGAGGCAGTTCAGATGCGCGCCGTGGCTGACCGGGCCGATGTCGCCGTCGGCACGCTGTACCGCTACTTCCCGTCCAAGGTGCATCTGCTGGTCTCGGCGCTGGGCCGCGAGTTCGAACGCATCGACGCCAAGACCGACCGCACGGCAGTGTCCGGTGGCACGTCCTATCAGCGGCTGAACTTCATGGTGAGCAAACTGAACCGCGCGATGCAGCGCAACCCGCTGCTGACCGAGGCGATGACGAGGGCATATGTCTTCGCCGACGCCTCGGCCGCCGGTGAGGTTGATCACGTCGAAAAGATCATCGACAGCATGTTCGCCAGGGCGATGTCCGACGGCGAACCGAACGAGGATCAGTTCCACATCGCACGGGTGATCTCCGATGTGTGGCTGTCCAACCTGCTCGCCTGGCTGACCCGGCGGGCGTCGGCCACCGATGTCAGCAAACGCCTGGATCTGGCCGTGCGACTGCTGATCGGCGACGGGGACAACCCTAAGATCTGAACGGTGAACGACACCGTCGAGCTGCCCACCGATCTCACGAACGCCCTGCGCACCGCTGCGCGGGTGCCCCACCTGCTCGTCACGTCCGATTTCGACGGCACGCTGGCCCCGATCGTCAACCATCCCGGCGACGCCCGTCCGCTACCCGAGGCGGCGGCCGCGTTGCGCGCCCTGGCCGACCTGCCCGACACGACAGCCGCGTTGATCTCTGGCCGCGCCCTGCGCGACCTGGCCACCCTGTCCGGACTGGCGGGACCGGTGTCGCTGGTCGGCAGCCACGGCGCCGAGTTCGACACCGGCTTCGCCCATCAGATCGACACCGAACTGCTGGGCCGCATCGCCGACACCCTGACCGAGCTCGTCGCGCGTTATCCCGGGGCCACCGTCGAGACGAAACCGGCCAGCGTCGCCCTGCATGTGCGCAATGCCCAGCCGGCGGACGGCGAAGCCGCGCTGGCCGAGGCGCGCACGGCAGGCGAGGCATGGGACGCCCACCAGACCGAAGGCAAGGCGGTGCTGGAGTTCGCGGTGATCGCGACGGACAAGGGCGAGGCGATCGACATCCTGCGCGACCGCAACGGCGCCTCGGCGGTGGTGTTCTTCGGCGACGACGTGACCGACGAGAAGGCGTTCCGGCGGCTGCGGGACGGCGATGTGGGCGTCAAAGTCGGGCCGGGACCGACCGCGGCCGGGTTCCGGGTGGAGACGCCCGACGATGTCGCGGCGGCGCTGGCGTTTCTGGTGGCCGAGCGTTCGTAGCTTCCGGGCCGAGCGTCAGCCCGGTGGGCCCGCCGTGCGACCGCGGATCAGCTCCGTCGGCAACACTTCCAGCGCGGGGAGTCCCGAGCGCGGCGGGTGGTGCAGCAGCTCGCCGGCCCGTCGGCCCTTTTCCTTGCTGGGTTGCGCGACGGTGGTCAGGCCGCGTTTGAGTGCCTCGGGGATGCCGTCGAAACCGGTCACCGTCATCTGTCCCGGCACGTATATGCCGCGCGCCCGTAGGTAATCCATCGCCGAGATGGCGAGCAGGTCGGCGGCGCACATCAGCGCGGTGATCCGCGGATTGGCGGCCAGCGCCAGCTCCGCTGCGACGCCACCTGACCCCGCCTCGTGTTCAGTGCTCTCGACGATGGTCAGGTCGGCCGGGTCGAGGCCTGCGGCCCGCATGGCGTCCTGCACGCCGCCGATCCGTTCGGCCTGAACCTGAAACTGGGTGGCGCTCAAGCGGTCCGGGGTGACCAGCGCCGTGGTGGCCTCACCGACCCGGCGGTCGTTGCCCAATCGCATTGACAACAGCCCGATTTCGCGGTGACCGAGCCCGATCACGTAGTCGGCGAGTTCGCGCATGGCAGCGCGGTCGTCGATGTTGACCCGGGACGCGCCGGGCACATCGGTGTGCTGGTCGACCAGTACGGCGGGCAGGCGGCGTTCCATCACCACCTGGAGATAGGGATCGTCATCGGAGGCCGCGTAGACGACGAACCCGTCGACGCCTGCCGATAGCACCGCGCCCATACCTTCATCGAGGCTGCGGCTGGGTCCGACCGCCACCAGGAGCAGACCCTGACCGACGGCTTCGCACGATTCGGCGAGACCCGCCACGAAGTTGAGTGCGGCCGGGTCGCTGAACGAGTAGGTCAGCCGCTCGGTGACCACCAGGCCGACCGCACCGGCCTTGCGCGTGCGCAGCGACCGAGCCACCGGGTCGGGCCCGGCGTAGCCGAGTCGCTTCGCCGTGGCGAAGACGCGCTCCCGCAGATCGGCGGACAGTTGATCCGGCCGGTTGTAGGCGTTGGAGATGGTGGTGCGCGAAACCTTGAGTTCGGCGGCCAGGGAAGCCAGGGTCGCCCGTCGTCGTGGGACCGGGCTCCTGGACATGCTCTGTGAGGCTAGTTCATGTGCCTGCCGGGTTCGGCGGCAGCCGCGCCGTGCACCGCAGCCGGCGTTTTCGGCCGTACCTAATTGCGCTACTCCTGCGCCCCTCGTCCCTCGGCGCTCGTCGTAACGCGAGCGCCGGTGCGGTGGGCGGCGATCCAGACCCCGAGCCAGATGACGCAGACGATGGTGACGATCGGAAAGCTCGGCGGCATGTTGAACATCGCCGACACGGCCAGGCCGGTCCACACGCCGAACACCGACAGCACCGTCGACACCGCCATGGCCGCACTGGGCCGGGCCGTCAGCATGATCGCCGTCGCGGCCGGGGTGACGACGAGGGCGAACAGCAGCAGGGTGCCGACCGCCTGCACGGCCATCGTGACCGCCAGGCCCAGCAGCACCATGAAGACCACCGACAGCGTCCGGACGGGCACTCCCCTGGCCTCGGCCACGTCGGCGTTGACCGAGGCGAACAGCAGCGGCCGGTAGATGAACGCGATCACCGCAGCCAGCACGGCCACCAGCACCGCGAAGATGATCAGCTGCTGATGCGATACCGCCAGCAGGTTGCCGAATAGCACATTGGTCACCGTGCTGCTGCTCCTGGTGGCCAGTGAACTGAAGAACAACCCGAGCCCGGTGGCCGCCGCCAGCACCGTGCCCGTCGCCACCTCCCGGTCATCGGCCCGCTTGCCCAGCGCGCCGATGATCAGGGCGCCGCCGATGCAGAACACCCCGAGCCCGACCGAGACCGGCACCCCGACCAGCACCGCGCCGGTAGCACCGGGAAACCCGATGTGCGCCAACGCATGTGCGGCGAACGCGTTGTTGCGCACCACGATGAAGTAACCGATCAGCCCCGCCGCCAGCGCCACCAGGGTGCCACCGAAGAGTGCATTGCGCATGAAGTCCGAGGTCAGGATCTGCCACCAATTCTCTTGGTAGCCAAGGGCGATCACCTGCGTGCGCATCAGATGCTCCGCATGTAGAGGTCGCCCTGCGGGGTGTGCACGACCTGGATCGACGTGCCGTAGAGATGGCTCAGCAGACTCTCGTCCACGACGTCGTCCATCGTGTCGAAGTGGGCGTGCCCGTCCAACAGATAGATCGCGCTGTCGAGCACCCCGAGAAGCGGGTTCAGGTCGTGCGCCACCACCAGGATGGTGACCCCGAAATCGTCCTTGATCCTGGCCAGCAGGGTGACGATCTCGCGTTGGTTGCGCAGGTCCAGCGCGGTCAGCGGCTCGTCGAGGATGAGCAGTTGGGGCCGGCCGACCAGGGCTTCGGCGATGGCCACCCGTTGGCGCTGGCCGCCGGAGAGTTGGGACAACCGCCGGTGGGCGAACGACGTCGCGCCCACGGCCGCCAGGATCTCGGCGACCTGCTGCCGCTCGTCGGCGCTGGCCCGGGCGAAGCCCCAGCGCTTACCGGTCAACCCGAGTAGCACCGCGTCACAGGACCGGACCGCGTTGCCCGCGGCAGCCGCGTAATTCTGCGGCACGTAGCCGATGGCGTCGGTGGCCTCGCCCGGCGGCTTGCCGAGCACCCTGACCTCACCGGAGGCCACCCGCGTCAGGCCGAGCACCACCTGCAGCAGGGTGGTCTTGCCGGAGCCGTTGGAGCCGATGACGGCGGTGATGCCGCCGGCCGGTACCTCGAAGGTGCCTTCGGACCAGATCAACCGGCCGCCGCGGACCACGCTGACGTCGTTGAATGTCAGCGCGGCTGCCGGGTTAAGTGCTGACACCGAGAGCCTTGGCCAGTGCAGTGAGTTGGTCCACCTGCCAAGCCTCGAACGAAACCGCTCCCGGCGCCACCGTTTCGGTCACGTTGACCACCGGGACACCTGCCTGTTCGGCCGCGTCGCGGACCTGATCGGGCAGGGAGCCTTCGGTCTGGGTGTTGAAGATCAGCACGTCGACGCCTTTGGCGGCGAGCAGTTGCTGGAAGGCGGACAGGTCGGCCGGGGCGGGATCGCTGTCGTTCGCCGACGCGGTCCGATAGCCCACCGGCGTCTTGTCGGTCAGGCCCAGCGCCTGCGCCATCAGGTCGAAGACGGGTTCGGTCGCTGCGTAGGTCTTCCCCGACGCCGCCTTCTTGATGTCGGCGATCAGCGTCGTATACGGCTGCAGCGACGCGGTCAGAGCAGCGCGGCGATCGGCGAAATAGCTCGCGGCATCCGGGGCCAGGGTGGTCAGTTCCTTGGTCACCGCATCGGCGACGGCGGTCACCACCGCCGGGCTGTACCAGACGTGCGGGTTGAGGGCGGCGTCCGACGGGGTGGGCGCGGCCAGGTCGGCGGCGCTGATCACCGGGGCGTCCGGCGCCGAGGTGGCCGCCAGTTTGGTGGCCCACTCGTCGTAGTGGGCGCCGTTGACGACCACCAGCTGCGATCCGATGAACTCGGCGGCGTCTGCGGGTGCGGGCTCGAAGTCGTGCGGGTCGACCGAGGAGTTGGCCAGCACCGTCGTCACGGTGGCGCACTGGCCGCCGAGCTGCGAGACGAGCAGCCCCCACTGGTCGACGCTGACGGTCACCTTGACGGGTTGGGTGGGGCACGCCGGCGACTCCGGGGCTGCCGCCGCGGTGCCGGACGTACCCGAGTTGCCGCCGCCCCCGGTGGAACAGGCCGTGAATGTCAGCGGCGCCGCCGCGATGAGGCCGGCTGCGAGCAGGCGCTGAGGGAGGCGAGTGATCGTCATGTCGGTAATGATAATCGTTTCCATTATGGACTTGTCACCGGGTCGGGTGCGCAGCCCTTAGGGTTGTCCCGTGGTGGCTGTCGACCTCAATGCTGACCTTGGCGAGAGCTTCGGGGTGTGGAAACTCGGTGACGACGATGCGATGCTCGCGGTCGTCACCAGTGCCAACGTCGCCTGCGGGTTCCACGC
>JBEVHL010000070.1:0-3780 GCA_040511255.1 Mycobacterium sp.
GAGGCTAACGCGAGCCGGCGCGCTCGCCCGGGTGCTGAGCTGTTTCCGCGTGTCGTCGAGTAGTGCCGGAACTCGCGACCGACGATATGGTGAGCCCCCATGAGGCTTGTCCGCGCGACGATCGCCGCAGTACTGGCGTTGACGGTTGCGATGGGATGTTCCCCGAGCGAGCCGGCCAAGACCGATCGTCCCGAAGCGGTCCACGAAGGTCCGGTGCTGGACGGAACCTATCGGATGGATCTGGACGGCAACCACCTGTCGGTGAACGGCAAGCCGGTGCACGCACCCCCGGCGCCGAGCATGTTCGCTTTCCGGTCCGCGTGTTCACCCTCCGGCTGTGTCGCCACCGGAACATTGCTGCAGGGCAACGACATTCACCGCGCCGCCAATTTCACCGTGATACTCGACTACGTCCGCGGGGACTGGCGGATGGTCACGGTCAACAGCTTCCCGTGCGACGACGGTGCGGCCACGGACGGGATCCTGGCGTGGGTGCTCAAACCGGGACCGACCGGGTCACTGGCGGGCACGTATTACGGCGCTCATGCCGGGGGCGTCGATTGCGCGGCCGCCCTGCACGCACCGATGACGATGACGCGGGTCGGCGAGGTCGATCCAGCCGTCCCGGTGGCAGATCCGCACACCATCCCGGCGCTCGCGGTGTCCGCGCCCGAAGGTTTTCGCGGTAATTACAAGCAGATCGACACCTATCGCGGCCCGGGTGCGCCACCGTCGACCGATGCCGTCGAGATCGATGCCGACGCCGTGGACATCACGACGATGTGCGTGCGCAACACCGACCAGTGCTGGGCCCTGGCGGCGGCACATTACGGCGGCAAGACGGCCGAATGGCCGTTGGCGTTCGCGGATGGAAAGTGGTCGGTCCTCCGGCGTGCCTCGGGCCACGAAAGCTGCCCCGACCACACCACCGCCACGACAGTCCTTCACGCCGACTACCTCATGCCGCCGCCGGTGCTGAACCCGATGCCGCGGCTCGCGGGCGCCGAGACCTTGGATTTCAACAGCCCCACCACCCCGTGCGCCGGGTCGTTCACCTACTCCACGGTGTTGGAGCGGACTGGCTGACGTCGCCGTCAGGATCGACTAAGGTCCGGTCGGTGAGGGCAACGATGCTCATTTCCGCGGCGTGCGCTGCGTTGCTGATCACCGGGTGCTCCTCGGCTGCAAAGGCGACGCCCTCGGCGCTGAACACCATCGATCCCAGCGCTTTTCACGGTGTTGTCCAAGCCGCCGCCGACAAAATGATGGTGCCCGGGGCGCTGGTGTTGCTGCGGACGCCGCAGGGGAATGTCACCGCGGCGGTCGGCACCACCGAGCTCGGTAAGCAGATCCCGCCGGCCGCGGACACCCACTTCCGGATCGCCTCCAACACCAAGACCATGACAGCGGCACTGATCGTATTGCTGGCCCAGGACGGCGCTCTGAAGTTCGGCGATCCGGTATCGGCCTACGTACCGGACGTGCCCAATGGTGAAAACATCACCGTCGCACAGCTTTTGACGATGCGCAGCGGGCTCTACGGCTACACGGCGGACCCCGCACTGGCCTCGGCGATGGATGCCGCTCCGGGAAAGTCATGGACGCCGCAGGAGGTGTTGGACATCGCCTACCGGCACCCGCCGCAGTTCGCCCCCGACACCTCCTACGAATACAGCAACACCAACTATGCGCTGCTCGGTCTGATCGCGGAGAAGGCCGGCGGACGCCCACTGGCTCAGCAGTTCCGGGATCGACTGTTCGGTCCGATCGGCCTGACGCAGACATCGCTTCCGGCTGTTGACGACACCGCGATTCCTGCGCCGTTCTCGCACGGCTACATGTACGGCGGAAGCTTCTACGCACTGGCCGACGATCCGTACCCCGCTGACCTACAGGCCGCCGCCAGGGCCGGAACGCTGCAACCGATCGACTACACCAACCAGAACTCGTCGTACGCCACCGCCGCAGGCGGCGCGATCTCGACGGCCGACGACCTGGCCACCTGGATCAAAGCCCTGGTGTCGGGCCAGGTGTTCGACGCCGATTACCAGAAGCAATGGTTGGCCAGCCTGCGCGCCGAGGATCCCGACGCACCCGACGGTCAGAAGTACGGGTACGGCATCTCCTATCAGCGCTTCGGGCCGAACGCGGCGATGTACTACCACGGCGGAGAGCTGCCCGGCTTCAACTCGTTCATGGGCTATGACCCGGATAACGATGTGACGCTGGTGATTTGGACGAATCTGACGCTGTCGCCGGACGGCAACACCACTGCGCAGGGCATGCTGGCCCCGTTGCTCGACGAGATCTACGCCGGTTTGGCGCTGGCGTGAGCCAGGCCCGCTAACGCTCGGAGTCCAGCGCGGCCATGTGCTCGGTGGGATAGCGGTCGCCGGCCACCTGCTCTGCCGGTACCGCCGCCTCGATCTGCGCCAGTTGACCGTCGGTCAGCGCCACGTCGACCGCGCCGAGCGCCTCGGTCAGCCGCGTCCGGGTGCGTGCGCCGACCAGCGGAACCACATCGGTGCCGCGCGACGCCACCCAAGCGAACGCCGCCTGCGCCACCGTCACGCCGAGTTCGTCGGCGACTCCGCGCAGGGCGTCGACCAGCGCCAGGTTGCGGTCCAGATTCTCGCCCGAGAACCGCGGGCTCATGGTGCGGAAGTCGCCCGGCCCGCCGGCGGTTTTCGTCCAGTGCCCCCCGATCAGTCCGCGGGACAGCACCCCGTAGGCGGTCACGCCGATCCCCAGTTCGCGACAGGTGTCGAGGATGTCGCGCTCGATTCCCCTTGACGCCAGGGAGTATTCGATCTGCAGATCGCTGATCGGCCGGACGGCTGCCGCGCGACGGATCGTCTCTGATCCGACCTCCGATAAGCCGATGTGCCGCACATAGCCCGCGTCGACGAGTTCGCCGATCGCGCCGATGGTGTCTTCGATCGGCACCGCGGGATCCAACCGCGCCGGCCGGTAGACGTCCAGGTGGTCGGTACCGAGGCGGTGCAGCGAATACGCGGCGGCGGCTTTGACGGCCACCGGACGGGTGTCGAAGCCCACCCAGGCGCCGCTGGGATCGAGCTGGCCGCCGAACTTCACGCTGAGCTGATAGGTGTCGCGGGGCATCGAACGCAGTGCCTCGCTCAGGAGCAGTTCGTTGTGCCCCATGCCGTAGAAGTCACCGGTGTCGAGCAGGGTGATACCGCCGTCGAGTGCGGCGTGCACGGTGGCGATGCTCTCGTCGCGATCGGAGTTGCCGTAGGCCCCCGACATCCCCATGCAGCCGAGGCCGAATGCCGACGTGGTCAATGAGCCGAGTGTTTTGGTTCGCATCCGGCCAGTGTTCGTCGCTTCCCGGGCCGCCACCAGGACGCCTTTACCCAGGGATCGCCAGTCTCTGCCTGGGCGACCGCGTCTGGTCGACAATGGTCCGATGGACCGTGACGCGCTGGCCGACTTCCTCCGGCGCCGTCGGGAGACGCTGAAACCGGCGGATGTCGGACTGCCTGCGGGCGTGCGCCGCCGCACCACCGGCCTGCGCCGAGAGGAGGTCGCGCAGCTGACGGGGATGTCGGTCGACTACTACGGTCGGCTGGAGCAGTCCCGCAGCCCGCAGCCCTCGCCGCAGATGTTGCGAGCCCTGGCCCGGACCTTGCGCCTGAGCGAGGACGAGACCGATCACCTCTATCGACTGGCGGGCCACGCCGTCCCGGACCGCACCACGCATTCCGATCACGTCCGGCCCGCCCTGCTGTTCGTCCTGGACCAGTTGCGCGACGCGGC
>JBEVHL010000071.1:0-14071 GCA_040511255.1 Mycobacterium sp.
CTCGGCCGTCGCGGCGATGACGACATCACCCTGTTCAACTCGGTCGGGATCGGCCTACAGGATCTCGCCACGGCCTGCACCCTCGTCGCCGCCGCACTGGCCGACGGCATCGGCACCCGCGTGGAGATGAGCGCATGACCACCACCATCCCCGAGCATCGTTTCATCGCCCGCAGCATCGAACTCGCCGTCGAATCAGGCGCAGCAGGCGACCGACCCTTCGGGGCGGTCTTCGTCGGCGCCGACGGTGCAGCGCTCGCCGAAGGTCGCAACGAGGCCACCTCCACCGGTGACGTCACCGCCCACGCCGAAATCGTCGCCATCCGTCAAGCCGCCACGGCCGGACTCAGCGACCGGTTCCCCGGGTCCGTGATGTACGCCAGCGGCGAGCCCTGCCCGATGTGTGCCGCGGCGTGCGTCTGGGCCGGGGTCGTCACCATCGTCTTCGCCGCCTCGACCACCGAGTTCAGCCGCATACTGCCCGGCGGGCCCCAGTTCCGCCTCAGTTGCGCGAAGACCATCGACGCCACCGACGCCGACATCGAGGTGATCGGACCGATTTGCCAAGAAGACGCACTGCAGGCCATGCGGTCGGCGGTCGCCCCGTCGCACTGACCTCGATTTGGGTCGGCTCCCAGGAAGTGGGTATCCAGCGGGGGCGCTCGACAGACGGCGCCACTAGTTGAGGAGCAGTAATGATCGGAACCATCGTCGGCGCAATCATCGTCGGACTCATCGTCGGCGTACTTGCGCGGCTGGTCATGCCCGGTAAGCAGAACATCGGCGTGATCATGACGGTCCTGCTCGGCGCGGTCGGCTCCTTCCTGGGCACCTGGGTGGCCTACAAGCTCGGCTACTCGAACCAGAACGGCGGCTTCAAGGTCATCCCGTTCCTGGTGGGCATCGTGTTTGCCGTCATCTTGATCGCCGGGTACCTGGGCATCACAGGTCGTCGCGCCGCGACGCGGTAGACCTTCCGACCGCACGGGTCCTACGCTGGCAGAGATGTCCGCGCAGGATCGTGCCCGGTGGGATGAGCGGTATGCCGACGCGGAATACCCGCCGATAGCGCTCCCCTCCTTCTTCGCACCTTTCGCTGATCTCTTCCCGACCAAGGGTCTTGCTCTCGATCTCGCCTGCGGTCGTGGCGCGGCTTCGGTATGGCTGGCGAGCCGCGGGATGGACGTGCTGGGCCTGGACATCTCGCCCGTCGCGATCGGGTCGGCACGTGCACTCGCATCGGCCGCCGGAGTTGCGCAGCGGTGCCGTTTCGAGATCATCGACCTCGACGACGGCCTACCGCCGGGTACCCCGGTGGATGTGTTGCTGTGCAACAAGTTCCGCGACGATCGCCTCGACGCGGCGGTGATTGCCCGGCTGGCGCCGGGCGGTCTGTTGGCCACCAGCGCGTTGAGCGAAGTGGGTGCCACGCCCGGGCCGTTCCGAGCCGCGCCCGGCGAGCTGACGCACGCGTTTGTCGACCTGGACCTCATTGCAGATGGCGAAGCCGACGGCGCAGCCTGGGTACTGGCGCGCAAGCCATCCTCTGCCTGAAGACTGACAGCACTGACGACGTGGCCGTCAAGACGCCGGGCGTACCCTCGCTGCCATGGAGTACCGCAGCCTAGGACGAACCGGAATCCAAGTCAGCCCACTGTGCCTCGGTGCGATGATGTTCGGCGGTTGGGGCGAACCCGATCACGACACGTCGATCGCCACCATCCACGCCGCTATGGATGCCGGCATCAATTTCATCGACACCGCCGACGTCTACTCGCAGGGTGAATCGGAGATCATCGTCGGTAAGGCGCTGGCAGGCGGTAAGCGTGACGACGTCGTGCTGGCCACCAAGGTAAACCTCCAGATGGGTGTACCGGTCGAGGCGCCGGCAGGCACCAAAGGCGACCCGAACAAGCGCGGGAACTCGCGGCGCTGGATCATCCAGGAGGTCGAGAACAGCCTGCGCCGGCTGAACACCGACTGGATCGACCTGTACCAGATTCACCGCCCCGACCCAGATACCGATATCGAAGAGACCCTGGGCGCGCTCACAGATCTGCAGCGCCAGGGCAAGATTCGGGCATTCGGCTCATCGACGTTCCCGGCGCACCAGATGGTGCAGGCGCAATGGGTCAGCGAGAAGCGTGGCCTCGGCCGGTTCGTCACCGAGCAGCCACCGTATTCGCTGCTGGTCCGCGGGATCGAGGCCGATGTCCTGCCGGTCGCGCAGGAGTACGGCATGGGGGTGCTGCCCTGGAGCCCACTCGCCGGTGGCTGGCTCTCCGGCGGCTATCGCAAGGACCAAGACCTGCCCGAGTCCCGGCGCCGTCACCGGATGCCCGCCCGGTATGACCTCTCCACCCCCGACAATCAGCGCAAGCTCGACGCCGCCGACGCCCTGGGGCAACTCGCCGACGACGCCGGGCTGTCGCTGATCCACCTCGCACTGGCCTTCGTCATCCAGCATCCGGCCGTCACCGCACCGATCATCGGCCCGCGCACCCTCGACCATCTGAAGTCTCAGATCGGCGCGGCCGACGTTTCGTTGTCGGTGGATGTCCTCGATCGGATCGACGAGATCGTGCCCCCGGGGTCGACGATCACGCGGGCCGATCAGGCGTATCAGCCACCGGCGCTGCACAATCCGTTCCTACGGCGCCGGCGCACCGCTTAGCCGGGTGCTCACATACCGATCGAGTTCGCCCCGTCGATCAGCACCGTGGTGCCGGTGACGTAGGCGGCACCCGGCGCGGCCAGGAAGGCGACGCCGACGGCGACCTCCTCCGCGGTGGCCGACCGGCCCACCGGGGTGGCGTTGCCCTTGGCGACCTCGGACGGGTACTGCGCCGCCGTGGCGATCCAGCCAGGCAGCACAATGTTGGCCGTCACCCCGTCCTTGGCGTGGTCGACAGCGACCGACCGGGTCATGCCCAACATGGCGGCCTTGGCGGTGTGGTAGCCGACATCGCCGTTGTAGGCGGTGACCACGCCCGCAGTGGAGCCGATATTGATGATTCGGCCGTACTTGCGCGCGAGCATCCCGGGCAACGCCGCGCGGGTGACGTACAGGGCGCTGTCGAGATTGCGCCGAATGGCCAACGCCCACTCGTCATCGGTGATGTCCACCAACGAGTTGGGCCGTTCCGGGACACCCACCGACGCCAACCCGGCATTGTTGACCAGGATGTCGAGCTTGCCGAATGCTGCCTCGGTGGCCTCCACCAGTCCTCGTGCGGCATCGGGATCCATCAGGTCGGCGACATGTGAACTCGCCGAGATCCCTTCTTGCGTAAGCTCTTCGGCGCGTTCAGCGGCGCGCTCGGTGGTACCGGTCACCATCACCGACGCGCCGAACTGGCCCAGTAGCCGCGCTGAGGCGAACCCGATCCCGATGTCACTGCTGGACCCGGTGACCAGCGCCACCTGGCCGGTCAAATCAAACGCGCTTGGCAACGTCACAGGTTGTCTCCTTGATGTTTGAGTATCCGAATTCAGACATTTGTATCCACCCGTGCTGCCTCAGCCCAGTCGCCGTCCCACTGCTGGTACTTGACGGCGCTGAATTTGCCTGCGACACAGCTGACTTCGATTGCGAAGCGGGCCGCCTCGACCCGCACGTAATCTTCGTGTCCCACTGCCCGCAGCCCGTCGGTGCCCAGGTAGCCCCACTCCTCGACGAACGGCACCACCCGGCCCTGCCACTCGAATGTCCCGCTCTCGATCAGCAATTCGTCCTGCCATGAAACGGGGTTCTGATCAGGCGGGGCGTCCCCGCGCGAGTCCAGCGTGTGGATCCAGTGCAGTTTCGGCGGCGTGAACTCCGTCTTCCCGGCGAAGCTGAGTTCACCGGAGAACGCGGCGTGCGGATCGTCGGCAGCCGGTCCGACGCCGGGCTGGATGTGGGTCCTGATGTCGGCGAACCAGTCGGGCGACTGCAACCACAGGACATCGCAGTAGTCCACCCGCCGCACGCCGTCGATGATGAGGCCGACCCGTCGCCAGGCACCGAAAAATTCAACAGGAAGTGCCATGATCCCCAATCGCTCGCAGTGTTACCAACATTTTCGATATAGCATCGAAATTGATCCCTAGGACCCAGCTGAACGGAGTAGCCGTGCCCAGTCGCACTCGCGTCCTGGTTCTGGTCGAACCCGATCCGGAGCTGCCGCCACCACCTTTGCACCTGATCCCGGGCGACGTCGAAGTGGTCCAGATCGACTCCGCACCCACCGCCGAACAGTTGGCCGGCGCGGCGGTGCTGTACATCTGGGACCACCGCTTCGCCGACCTGGCGCCACTGCTGCGCCGCACCGATGAACTGCGGTGGGTGCACGCCGCGTCGGTAGGGGTGAATCGGCTGATCTGCCCGGAACTGGCCTCGGTCACGCTGACCAACTCCCGCGGTGTGTTCGACGTCTCGATCGCCGAATGGGTACTCGGCGTGGTGCTGGCCCACGTGAAGGGGCTCGGCGAGACGTGGGCACTGCAGCAGCAAAGCAGGTGGCAGTACCGGACCATGGGTCGGCTGGCCGGAACCCGGGCCGCGGTGGTGGGTACGGGCTCCATCGGGCGGGCGATCGCCGACCGCCTCGCGCGCTTGGACGTGGCCGTCACGCTGGTCGGGCGCGTGCCCGGCGACGACCCGGTTTTCGGATCGATCCGCGGCTCGGAGGACCTGGTCGGCATTGCCAGGGACGTCGATCTGCTGGTGTTGGCGGTGCCGTTGACCCCGGCGACCACCGCACTGGTCGGGGGCGACGTGCTGAGCGCACTCGGGCCGCGGGGATTCCTGGTCAACGTCGGCCGCGGGCCCACTGTGGTGGAGTCAGAGCTGATCGACGCATTGGCGGCCGGGACGATTGCGGGTGCGGCGCTGGACGTGTTCGACGTCGAACCCCTGCCAGTGGACTCGCCACTGTGGTCGCTGCCCAACGTGGTGGTGTCACCGCACATGTCTGGCGACTTCGTCGGGTTCGAGACCGACATGATGACCGTCTTCACCGACAACCTCGCACGGTGGCAGCACGAGGAGCCACTGCACAACGTGGTCGACCCCGCGGTGGGCTACGTACCTCGCTAGCGCTTCCAGGACCGGCCACACGACGAACGTAGGGTCGGTGTGTTTCGTCGCGATGTCAAAGACATATCGAAACTGGCCCCCGCATTGCGCGTGCTATCAACCGGTAGACGGCTGAACAACCAAATCGATAACGTATCGATTTAGATGTGACAGCGGACCAACAGTGTGGAGGCATTCCGTGAGTGACGACCTGATGACCCCGGTGCTCGGTGCGGGCACCGTCGAATACGAGTGGATGACCTGGCCCGAGATCGCCGCGGCCGCGGCAGCTGACGCACCGGTGGTGATCGCGGTCGGGTCCACTGAACAGCACGGCCCGCACCTACCGGTGAGCGCCGACTGGGTGGTCCCGCAGGCGCTGCTGCGACTCGCCGCGGCCCAGCGACCGTTCATCGTGGGCCCCCCGGTGCGGCTCGGCTACCGGTCGCGACCGGCCAGCGGTGGCGGCCAGCAGTTTCCCGGCACGCTCTCGCTTCGCGCGACGACGTTCATCGCGATGCTCGAAGATCTTCTCGAAGAGTTGATTCGCACCGGCTTCCGTCGAATCGTGTTGTACAGCTGGCACTTCGAGAACGCGAACTTCGTCTACGAACCGGCGTATCTGGTGTCCGGACGCTATCCCGACGTCAAGATCGTCGTGGTGGAGAACGGCATGCCCGACTTCGAACCCGAAATCCTCGACACCGTCTTCCCCGACGGCTTTCCCGGCCTGGCCCTGGAACACGCTTCGGTCATCGAGACCTCGCTGTTCGAGCATCTGCGTCCGGCCACCGTGCGCATGGATCGCATCGTCGATGACGCGCCGGCCCGCAACGTGCCGTGGGACGTGCTACCGATCGACCCGACGATGTCGACCGCCAGCGGCGTACTCGCGTCGGCTACGCAGGCCACCGTGGCCAAGGGAGAGCTGCTGGCCAACCGGATCGTCGAGCACATCGTCACCATCCTGGACACCGAATTCCCGGCGACGGACCGCGACTCGATGCTGCTCACCACAGACGGGGAGAGCTGAGATGCCCGGCGCTGCACTGGTGACCGGGGCCGCCAGCGGTATCGGCCGCGCGACCGCCTATGCACTTGCGGCCCGCGGATACCGCGTCGCCGTCGATCATCTGGGTCGCGAGGCTGAGGCCAAGCAGGTCGCCGACGACATCGGCGGCATCGCGTATGAAGCGGACGTCTCCGATGTGGCCGCGGTCGATCAGATGGTGGCCGCAGTCGAATCCGATCTCGGCGAGATCGAAGTTGCCGTTGCGTGTGCGGGTTTCGATGTCGACATCCCACTGGCCGAAGTCACCCCGGAGCTGTGGCACAGCAGCCTCGGGGTCATCCTCGGCGGCTGCGTCAATGTCATCGCCACGGTCGGCCCGCGGATGCGGGCCCGCAAGCGCGGCTCGATCGTCGGCATCTCCTCGGAACTGGCGCTGCTCGGCGACGAGGACCACGTCCAGTACGTGACAGCCAAGTCGGCCATGATCGGTCTGGTCCGCTCGGTGGCCCGCGAGTACGGCCCGGACCAGGTCCGCGTCAACATCATCTGCCCGGGCCCGACGGACACCGAGATGCTCGGTCCGCGATGGCGGGGCGACGAATACCGACACAGCATCCCCCTCGACCGGTTCGGCACCACCGACGAGCTGGCCAGGGCGATCGTGGACGTCGCGGAGTGGACATGGCTTACCGGCCAGGTCATTTCGCCCAACGGAGGGGTGGTGATCCAGTGACGACTCCGGTGGCCCTGGTGACCGGGGCAGGCGGCGGTATCGGCTCCGCGATGGTGACCGCACTCGTGGCGGCCGGCTGGACGGTGGCCGCAACCGATCTACCCGGCGTGCCCGAGAGCGCCGATGCGGACCTGACGATTCCGGCCGATCTGCGTACCCGAGAGGGCTGCCAGGATGTGGTCAGTATCGCGCTGGCCCGCCTCGGCCGGCTGGACCTGTTGGTCAACAACGCCGCGACCATGACTGTCGTCGAACCCACCGTCGACACCATGTCGCTGTGGTGGCGCGATATCGAGGTGAATCTCACCGCCCCGCTGTGGCTGACTCAGGCGGCAGCGCCCGCGCTCAAGGAGACCAGCGGCCAGGTCATCAACATGTGCAGCGTCTCGGCCCTTCGGGGTGAGCCCGGCTTCAGCGCGTACGCGGCGAGCAAGGCCGGACTGCTGGGGATGACCCGTTCGCTGGCTCGCGAACTCGCCCCCACCATCCGGGTCAACGCGATCGCGCCGGGACCGACGGAGACCGAGCAACTCAACCGCGATGCCGAATTCCACGGCATCGAACTGGTTGAGCTGCACCGCCTTTACACCGCTGGGATGCCGACCGGCCGGCTGGTCCGTCCCGACGAGGTGGCCGATCTGGTGGTGTTTCTGGCCGGGGCCAACTCGTTTACCGGCGAGTGCGTGCAGATCAACGGCGGGATGTTGATGTCGTGAGACGATCTCGTGATGGCCGATAGCGACTCCAGCCGCCGCGATCACATCCTGGTAGTCGCTGCCCGGCTCTTCAGCGAGCGCGGGTACCTCAACACGACCATGACCGAGATCGCGCGCGCCAGCGGTCTCGGTCAGTCGTCGCTCTACTACTGGTTCCGCCAAAAAGAAGACATCCTGCTCGGCCTGCTCGCGGTGAACCGGATCTCGCTGGACTTCGCCGAACAACTTGCAGCCGAGGGCGGTTCACCTGCGGTTCGGCTGCTACGGCTGCTGCGCCTGGACATCCGGGAACTGTGTTCGGCACCGGTCGACATCTTCGAAGTCGAGGTGCTGGCCGAACAGCAGCCCGCGGTGTTCGTCCAGTTCTGGGCGGATGTCGCGGCCCTGCACCAGCACGTGGGCGCCCTGATCAGTGCGGGCATCGCCGCCGGGGAATTCGTCGACTGCGACCCCGAATTCGCGGCGCTGAACATCTGCGCCGCCGAGGAAGGTGTGCAGCGCCGGTACCGTAATTCGGCGGCGCACTCCCCCGATGGCACCAGCCCGTTCCGGCACCAGACCTTTACCAGCGAACATGTCGCCGACGAACTGGCCACGATGCTCGTCCGTGGCTTGCTTCGCGATCCAGCCGAGATGCCCGCGCTCACCGCCGCAGCGGCAGCGGCGGAAGGTCAGCCGACGACGGCGGTGTCGGGCACGTAGGTTCGCTGCGCCCACTGGAACACCTGCCAGGCGGCGAGTTCGTCGAAATCATCGCGCAGCCGCAGCGCCATCTCCGCGCTGATCGGTTGCGCACCAACGGCTTTCACCTGTACCTCTGCACACCGCTCCATCAGCAGAAAGTAGCCGACTGCAGCATCAATGGTGCCACCGACCGTGAGCAACCCATGGTTGCGCAGGATCACCGCACGCGTGTCGCCCATCGCGACGGCGATGCGTTTACCGCCGTCGGTGGAGCCGATGTTGAGTTCTTCGTCGTCGAAGATCTCGTGATCGTCGAAGAATGCGCACGATTCCTGTGAAATCGGTGCCAGTTTGGTGACGGTGGCCGAGAACGGGGTGCCGTAGGGGGTGTGGCAGTGTGCCGCCGCGACGACCTCGGGGCGGGCCTCGTGCACCGGATGGTGGATGTAGTACGCCGCGATGTTGATGTGACCGCCGCCTTCGATGCTGCCGTCCGGGCGGACCAACACCAGGTCATCAACGGTCATGTATTTGAACGGCACCCCGTATCGGCCGAGCCAGAAGCAGTCCGGCCGTTCCGGATCGCGGGCGGAGATGTGACCGTCGCCGAGTGATCCCCAGCCCATCGCACCGAAAATACGGTACGCCAAGGCAAGTCGGCGTTTACGGTGCGCCCGCAGAGCGGCTGGCTCAGCCAGCTCAGGCTCGTAGGCGGCGGGATCGAGGAAGCCAGCGTCTGCCATCGTCATAGTTTACGGCCCGGTTGTTACGACGGCTATTCTGCGGGATGTGCTTGATGATCTGTGGAATGCAGCGACCCGACATCCGTTTCTCGACGCAGTGCGAGAGGGCACCATCACCGCTGCGGCGTTCGACCGGTGGCTGGTGCAGGACGTGCTGTTCGTCGGCGACCTACTGAGCTTCCAGGCCCGCCTGCTGGCCCGCGCGCCGCGGCGGGCGCAGTCGGTGCTGGCAGGCGGTTGCGTCGCGCTCTGCGCGGAACTGGACTGGTTCGACGTGCAGGCCGGTCGCCGGGGTATCCAGTTGGACCAGGCGGCCCTGCCTGCGACGCTTGACTATCGTAAGTTGTTGCAACGCTTGGATTCTGCCTCCTATATCGACGCGGTGACGGCCTTGTGGGTGCTGGAACGGGTATATCTGCAGGCGTGGACCACCGCCTCATCGACGGCCTCCCCGTTCACGGAGTTCACCGAGCACTGGACCGAACCGGGCTTTGCGACGTATGTCGACGCACTGGGCGAGCTGGCGACACCGGACGGGCGCGATGACCTGGTGGCCGAGGTGCTGGCCGCAGAGGTGGCGTTCTGGGACATGGCGTTGACCTGACGCGCTGTGCAGACGTCGAACCAGACTCAACATTCGAAGGGAAAGCACCATGGCACGTTTCAGTGACCGAGTGGCCGTCGTGACCGGTGCCAGTTCCGGGATCGGTCGAGCGACAGCGCTACGACTCGCGCAGGAGGGTGCGGCCGTCGCACTCGTCGCACTACCGGGCGACGCTCTCGAGGCGGCGGCGCAAGAATGTCGGGCCGCAGGTGTCGCCGCGCTGGCGGTGGCGGCGGACGTCGGCGACCCGCAGCAGGTGGTGGCCGCGTTCGATCGTGCCGAGACGCTCGGTCCCATCTCGGCGGTGTTCAGCAACGCCGGCATCTCGACGGTCGCCGCAGTGGTGACCATGACCGACGAGGACTGGCTTCGCCAACTGCGGGTGAATCTGTCCGGGTGCTTCTACGTGGCACGAGAAGCGGCGAGGCGGATGCTGCCGGCTCGCTACGGTGCCATCGTGACCACCGGCTCGGAACTCGGCGTACTCGGCCAGGCGGGCTACGTGGGTTACACCGCGACCAAGGGCGGCGTGCTGGCGATGACGCGCGCGCTCGCTGCCGAGTTGGCGGGGCACGGGATCCGGGTGAACAGCGTGTCTCCCGGCGAGACCGAAACCCCAATGCTGCTGGCCGAATTCGCGCAGGCGCCCGATCCCGTCGCAGAGCGCGCCGAGAACGAGGCCACGATTCCATTGGGCCGGATCGCCCAGCCGGATGAGATCGCCACCGCGGTGGCATTCCTGTTGTCGGATGAAGCGGCGTACATCACCGGAACGAATCTGGTGGTCGACGGCGGCCGGACATCGTGCTTTTCCATCGGCTCGATCGCGCGGGCAGGCTCAGACTAACCCGGCGATCAGCCGTTGGATATCGTCGCTGACCACCTCGGCCAGCGACTTGTCGCCGTAAGCACCGGCGGCCCACAGTCGAGCGCCCTCGGTGACGAGTGACTGCGTCACTTCCGCGAGGTGCCACGTGTCGACATCGGCGGGCAACTTGCCGTCGGCCTGCGCCGTCTCGAACAGCTCGGTGAACATGTACGGGGCGTCAGATCGGAGTTCACCGCCGGCCAGGATCCGATGCTGCTGGCGGTATCCCTCGAGAATGATCTCGACCACCAGCTCCGGTGGATTTCGCCGAATCTGTCGCTCCAAGCCGGTCACCACGGCGGCGATGACATCGACCACCTGGTACGACGGCTGCTGGAGCAAGTCGTGCGCGACGCGGTGCGCGGCCTGGGTGGAGAGCACCCCCATCTCGGCCAGGATGTCTTCCTTGCGCGGAAAGTAAAAGAAGAACAGCGATTTCGAGACTCCGGCCGCTCGGCAGATGTCGGCAACGGTGGTGTTGGCGTAGCCGTTCGCGCGCCACAGGGCAACCGCCGCGTGCACGAGAGACCGTTGGGTTGCCCGGGACCGCGCTTGCTTCATCGTTGCGCGGCGCTGACCACGATCAGCAAGTGACGCGGCATCTTCTCCTCTCACAGCACCACTTTAGAGCACCCGGGATCCATAGTTGACCGAGGTCAACAAACTCTCTAACGTCAGTCGGATGAGTGACCAACGCGAGGATCAGGCGCAGATCGTCGATGCGCTGCACAACTACGCCACCGGAATCGACCAGCGCGACTGGGATCTGTTCCGCACCTGCTGGACACCCGATGCGGTGGCCGATTACGGCGAAATCGGGCAGTTCAACGGCATCGACGCGGTCACCGATTTCATGTTCGCCTCGCACAATGGCATGGGGGCGACACATCACATGTTGACCAACTTCGTCATCAAGGTGGACGGCGACCGGGCCGAGGCACGAACCTATGTGCACGCCGTCCTCATCGCGGTACCCGGCGACTCGAGCAGCTGGATCGACGCGGTCGGGCACTATGACGATGTCTTCGTCCGGACGGCCGATGGTTGGCAGATCAGCCATCGCACCGTGCACATGGCCCGGATGATGACCGCGGCGGGTGCGCATTGATGACTGCCGAAGGATTCGCAGACAGGTACGGACCGTGGGCCGTCATCGCCGGCGCCTCGGAAGGTGTCGGCGCCAGCCTGGCTGACCAGTTGGGTTCGCTGGGAATCAATCTCGTTCTGATTGCCCGCAACGGGGCTCTGGTCGCTGACGTCGCCGCCGGAGTCCGGCAGCGCCACGGTGTCGAGGTCCGCCCGCTGATCTTGGACCTCACTGTCGCCGATGTCGGTGACGAGGTCGCCGAGGCCACCGACGGCCTCGAAGTCGGGCTCGTCATCTACAACGCCGGTGCGGCCAACCGCACCGTCGAATTCCTCGACGATTCGTTCGAGCAGTCGCTCAAACAGATCAAACTTGCCTGCATCGGCCCGGTTGCGCTGGCCCGGTTGTTCGCGCCGGGAATGCGCGACCGTGGCCGCGGTGGCATCGTCCTGGTCGGGTCGCTGGCCTGCCTGGCGGGTTCCTACACCTTGGCGGTCTATTCGGCGGTGAAGGCCTTCAACATCAACTTCGCCGAAGGCCTGTGGTCCGAACTCGGCCCGCACGGCGTCGACGTCGTCTGCACCCCGCTCGGCAAGACCGACACCGAGGCCATGCAACGGATGGGCGTCATCCCGGACGACCAGACGATGGCACCCGGAGATGTCGCGTCGGAGATCATCGACAACATCGGCAATGGCCCCGTTTTCGTTGTCGGAGAATCGAATCGAGCCATCGCCACGCAGATCTGGACCGTCGACCGGCGCACACTGGTCGAGATGATGAGTGCCGCCTCCCGGCACTTCGCCGAAGAAGAGAACAAGAGCTGATGCGCGCAGTCGTGTTGCGGGACGGCAAGTTAGAGGTCCGGGAGACCGCTGATCCGGTAGCTGCGGCGGGCCAGCTGTTGATCCGTCCGCGCAGCGCCGCGCTGTGCGCGTCCGACGTGCACTATCTCGACCACCCGGACAGCGCACCGCGGTTCGTCTGGGACACCAACCGCGACACCATCCTCGGCCACGAGTTCATCGGCGAGGTCGTCGGCCACGGGCCGGGCGGTTCGGAGAATTTCCCGCTGGGCAGCCGGGTCACCAGCATGCCGCTGCTCTTGAGCGACGGCGGGCAACCCCACGTCATCGGCCACGATCCGGACGCGCCCGGCGCGTTCGGCGAGCTGATGCTGGTCTCGGAGATGATGTCCCGTCCGGTCCCCGACGGCGTGCCCGACGATGCCGTGGCCGTCGTCGACGCGTTCGCGGTCGGCGAATACTACGTCCGCATCTCCAACATCACCCCGGGTGAGCTTCCCCTGGTCATCGGTGCCGGCGCCATCGGCCTTTCTGCGGTGGCCGCGCTCAAGGCCCGCGGCATCGAGCACATCATCGTCGCCGACTACAGCGCAGAGCGGCTGGCCTACGCCCGGACCTTCGGAGCGACGGTGCTGGTCAATCCCGCCGAACGATCCCCGTATGAGGTGTGGCGCGAGCTCGCCAACACCACCGGTGCCACCTGGCCGCAGGTGATCTTCGAATGCGCCGGGGCGCCAGGGCTGATCCAGAACATCATCGAGTCCTGTGAATTCGGTACCCGCATCTTCACCGCAGGCAGCTGGACCGGCAACGACACCATGGTCATCCCCACGGCCATGCACCAGGGCCTGGCGATGCACTTCGGCGGCGGACCACATCCGCAGGACTGGTACGGCACGCTCGATGCCGTCGCCGCGGGCCGGCTCGACCCCCTGCCCGCGGTCGGCAAGACCATCACCCTCGACGAGGTCCCCGATGCGCTGAACCAGCTCCGCAGAGGCGAGGGCCCACCGCGCGTCGTCGTACACCCGTCCGCATGACTCCGTCCCCGTTGGGCACCATCCGCCAAATCGGTTTCGTGGTGGCCGATCTCGATCAGGCACTGCAGTCCTGGCTGGCACTGGGCGTCGGTCCGTGGTTCGTCATGCGCGGTGTAGAGCAACGCACGCTCTATCGCGGGGTGCCCTGCGAGGTGACGCTGACCATCGCGTTCGCCAACTCCGGCGATATGCAGGTCGAAGTGATCCAGCAGGAGGACGACACGCCCAGCATCTACACCGAGTTCCTCGCGGCGGGACAGCACGGCTTCAACCAGGTGGCGCACTGGGTAACCGATTTCGACGGGGCACTGCAGTTCGCGCACGATGCCGGGTGGCCGGTGGTCTGGTCCGGCGGCGAGGGCGACGGGGTGCGGTACGCCTACGTCGAGCCGCCCGCGGGTCCGGCCCCGATCATCGAGATCTCCGAACTCACCGACGCCACCACCTGGCTGGGCGACTTTGTGCGCGCCGCGGCGGACGGGTGGGACGGCGCGGATCCCATCCGGTCGCTACTGGGAGAATGATCCGCCGCCGTCCCGAGCCGAGTGGCCATCACGGGGTGTCGAAGATGGCGACTGCCCTGGTCCATCCGGCCGATCCGGCATGGACTTTTACCGGAAAGCAGGACACCTGAAATCCCGTCGACGGCAGCACTTCGAGGTTGTGCAGCTTTTCGATGTGGCAGTAGCCGATTTCCCGCCCAGCCCGGTGGCCTTCCCA
>JBEVHL010000072.1:0-7062 GCA_040511255.1 Mycobacterium sp.
CCGTGAGCACCAGCGGATTCGACGCCAGCGCACGGTTGGGCACCGTGCTGACTGCCATGGTGACGCCGTTCGGTCCGGACGGCTCCCTCGATACCGCGGCTGCGAAGAAGGTGGCCAAGCATCTGGTCGACTCCGGCTGTGACGGTCTGGTGGTCTCCGGCACCACCGGTGAATCCCCGACCACCAGCGATGACGAAAAGCGTGAACTGCTGCGCGTCGTGCTCGAGGCCGTCGGTGACCGGGCCCGTGTGATCGCCGGCGCAGGCACCTACGACACTGCCCACAGCATCCACCTGGCCAAGGCCGCTGCCGCCGAAGGCGCCCACGGACTTCTGGTGGTGACGCCGTACTACTCGCGGCCGTCGCAGGCGGGTCTACTCGCGCACTTCACGGCGGTCGCCGACGCGACCGACCTGCCGGTGGTGCTCTACGACATCCCGCCCCGGTCGGTGGTGCCCATCGAATTCGACACCATCCGCGAGCTGGCCAACCATCCCAACATCGTCGGGATCAAGGACGCCAAGGGTGATCTGCACGGTGGCGGGCAGATCATCGCCGACACCGGGCTTGTCTACTATTCGGGCGACGACGCGCTCAATCTGCCCTGGCTGGCGATGGGCGCGGTCGGATTCATCAGCGTTTGGGGGCACCTCGCCGCCGGCGCGCTGCGAGACATGTTGACGGCGTTCAACTCCGGTGATGTGGCCACGGCGCGCAAGATCAGCGTCACGCTCGGCCCACTGTGCGAGGCGCAGGCCCGCCTGGGCGGGGTGACGCTGTCGAAGGAAGGACTTCGGTTGCAAGGCATTGAAGTTGGAGATCCACGGTTGCCGCAGATTCCGGCCACCGAAGCGCAGATCGAGGCGCTGGCCGCCGATATGCGGGCCGCTGCGGTGCTTCGGTGAGCGAGCCACTGACACCACCGGGACCGCTGGCGCCCGGCGCAATCCGCGTCACCGCGCTGGGTGGAATCAGCGAAATCGGCCGCAATATGACCGTTTTCGAGCATCTGGGCCGGTTGCTGATCATCGATTGCGGCGTGCTGTTCCCCGGTCATGACGAGCCCGGTGTCGATCTGATCCTGCCCGACCTGCGTCATATCGAGGGTCGGCTCGACGACATCGAAGCACTGGTCTTGACCCACGCGCACGAAGACCACATCGGCGCCATCCCGCATCTGCTCAAGCTGCGTCCCGACATCCCCGTCGTCGGGTCGAAGTTCACGCTGGCGCTGGTGGACGCGAAATGCCGCGAACACCGGATCAAGCCGAAGTTCGTCGAGGTCTCCGAAGGCCAGAGCAGCAACCACGGGGTGTTCGACTGCGAGTACTTCGCGGTCAACCACTCGATTCCGGACGCCCTGGCGATCGCCGTCTACGCGGGTGGTTCCACCATCCTGCACACCGGTGACGTCAAGCTCGACCAGTTGCCGCTCGACGGCAGGCCCACCGACCTGCCCGGCATGTCACGCCTGGGCGATTCCGGCGTCGATCTGTTCCTGTGCGATTCGACCAACGCCGAAATCCCCGGCGTCGGACCGTCCGAAAGCGAGATCGGGCCCAACCTGCACCGGTTGATCCGCTCCGCCGAAGGCCGCGTCATCGTCGCCTGCTTCGCCTCGAATGTGGCCCGCGTGCAACAGATCATCGACGCCTCGGTGCTGCTGGGCCGCAAGGTGTCCTTCGTCGGCCGGTCCATGGTGCGCAACATGGGCATCGCCCGTGACCTGGGCTTCCTCAACGTCGATGACGACAACGTCATTGATATCAACGCCGCCGAGATGTTGCCCGCGGACCGGATTGTGCTGATCACCACCGGCACCCAGGGCGAGCCGATGGCCGCACTGTCGCGGATGTCGCGCGGCGAGCATCGCAGCATCACGCTGACCCCCGGCGATCTGATCATCCTGTCCTCATCGCAGATTCCGGGCAACGAGGAAGCGATCTTCGGTGTCATCGATTCGCTGGCCAAGATCGGCGTGCGCGTCGTCACCAACCAGCAGGTCCGGATCCACGTGTCGGGCCACGCCTACGCCGGTGAATTGCTCTTCCTCTACAACGGGGTGCGGCCACGCAATGTGATGCCGGTTCACGGCACCTGGCGGCACCTGCGGGCCAACGCCGCGCTGGCGGTCAGTTCCGGTGTGTCTGAAGAGAATATCGTGCTGGCCGAGAACGGGGTCAGCGTCGACCTGATCGCGGGCAAGGCGAGCATCGCGGGCGCGGTACCGGTCGGCAAGATGTTCGTCGACGGCATGGTGACCGGTGACGTCGGTGACGCCACGCTCGGCGAACGTCTGGTGCTGTCCTCGGGTTTCATCGCGGTGACGGTCGTGGTGCATCGGGGTACCGGGAAGCTGGCCGGGCCACCGCATCTGCAGTCCCGCGGCTTCTCCGAAGACCCCAAGGCGCTGGATCCAGCTCTGCTGAAAGTGCAGACCGAGCTGGAAAAACTTGCCGCGGAACGGGTTACCGATGTCACCCGGATCGCGCAGGCGGCCCGCCGGGCGATCGGCAAGTGGGTGGCGGAGGCATACCGTCGCCAGCCCATGATCGTGCCGACCGTGATCGAGATCGACTAGTTCACCAGGTGACGGGTAACTCCGTCACGCCGTAGATCTCCTTGTTGTTCTGGAAGACCAGCTGGTCGGCGGGCACCGCCAGTGCCAGACCGGGCAGCCGGCGCGTGAGAGTGCCGAGGGCGACGTGCATTTCGGTGCGGGCCAGGTTGGCGCCGAGACATTGGTGCACGCCGTACCCGAAGCCGAGCTGGCCACGCGTACCCCAGTCGATGTCGAAATCGCCTGGCCGCTCGACGAAGTCGGGATCCCAATTGCCCGCAGGCAAGTTCATCAGCACGGTCTCGCCGGCCCGGATCAGTTCGCCGCCGATGGTCAGGTCTTCGGTGGCCACCCGGTCGATCAGGCTGTGCACGATGGTCAG
Source organism: Mycobacterium sp. (assembly GCA_040511255.1). Classification (GTDB taxonomy): domain Bacteria; phylum Actinomycetota; class Actinomycetes; order Mycobacteriales; family Mycobacteriaceae; genus Mycobacterium. The sequence goes on from JBEVHL010000072.1 coordinate 2,943, forward strand.
GTAGCGCATCAGCTCGTCCACGACGTTCGCGACCACCGCGGGGTCCTCGGTGTCGCGCAGTCGGGCGAACGCCTCGGGATGCTCAAGCAGTGCCAGGGTGCCCAGCGCGATCATGTTGGCGGTGGTTTCGTGGCCGGCGGCCAACATGATCACACCGTTCATCGCCGCGGTCTCGCGGGTGAGCTCGCCGGTCAGTACGTGGTCGGTAATCAGCCGGGACATCATGTCGTCACCGGGTTCGCGCTCTTTGCGCGCCACCAGTTCGGTCATGTAGGTGAACAGCGCCAAACTGGACAGAGCCTTTTCCTCGTCGGTGGCCCTGGAGTCCAGCCCGGTGGTCGACGACCGTTGGAAGAAGTCGTGGTCCTCGTACGGCACGCCGAGCAGCAGGCAGATCACCAGCGACGGCACCGGCAGGGCGAAGGCGCGGACCAGGTCGGTCGGCGGTCCGGCGGCGACCATATCGTCGAGGAAGCCGTCGACCAGGTCCTGGATCTGCGGGCGCATGGTCTCGGCGCGCCGGAAGGTGAAATCCCTGGCCATCATCCGCCGTAGCCGGTTGTGCTCGGGGTCGTCGAGACGCGGAAAGATCAGCGGGGCGCTTTGATCCGCGGTGGTCTCGACGCTGTAGGCCATGGTGTTCGCGGACAGGCGTGGGTCGACCAGCGCCGCCTTGATGTCCTGGTAGCGGCTGATCATCCAGACCGGCTTGCCGTTCCAGACCGCCCGTTGCAGTCCGTCGGATTCTCGCCACGCGGCGAACTCCGCCGGCGGCGCCAACGGACAACTCGCCGAGCGTGGGGCTGGAATGACCGGGAGTTGGTCGGTCAATTGGCGGTCGACTGTCACTTGTCGAAGACTAGGGTTCACCCAAGTGGCAGTCAACTGTCGGTTAGTCTGGCGGCATGGCGATGGCGGCCGAGCGGGCACTGCGGACAGACGCCGCGCGCAATGCCGACCGCATCCTGCGCGCGGCCCGCGACGTGTATGCCGAGTTCGGGCCGGACGCACCCATCGATGTCATTGCCCGCCGCGCCGGGGTGGGGGAGCGCACGCTCTACCGCCGATTTCCCAGTAAGGCCGATTTGGTCAGGGCGGCGCTGGACCAGAGCATCGCCGAAAACCTCACGCCTGCCCTGACGCACGCCGTCGACAATCCCGATCCACTGCAGGGGCTTGCCGAACTGATCGGTGCGACAACGGCATTCGGTGCCCGCGAGCACAACATCCTGGTGGTGGCCCGCAGGGTCGACGCGTTGGCGAACGTCACGGAGGGCCTCGAGGGGGCGTTGGCCGATCTCACCGAGCGTGCTCAGGCCGCCGGGCTGGTGCGTGCCGATCTGGTCGCCGATGACCTGTCCCGGATCATCATGATGCTCAACAGCGTGTTGTGGACGATGGACCCCGCCACCGACGGATGGCAGCGTTACGTCGCGCTGATGATCGATGCGATTTCGACCGCGGACGGGCGGCCGCTGCCGCCGGCGGTACCGATGCGGTTCATGGCCGCGGAAAGTTGGCCGCTGTGAACCAGATTCGATTCGACGGGCAGGTGGCCGTGATCACCGGTGCAGGCCGGGGGCTGGGCCGGGAGTACGCGCTGCTGCTGGCGTCCCGGGGCGCTCGCGTTGTGGTGAACGATCTCGGTGGATCCGTAACCGGCGACGGCGCGGACCGCGATGCTGCCGACATCACCGCCGAAGAGATCAACCGCGCCGGTGGTCAGGCCATCACCGACACCAACAGTGTCGCGACTCCGGAAGGGGGACAGGCGATCATCGCCACCGCGCTGGACGCCTGGGGTCGCGTCGACATCGTCGTCAACAACGCCGGCACCGTGCGGGACGCCCCGTTCGGGGAGATGACCGCCGACAAACTCGACCCACTTCTGGACGTCCATCTCAGAGGCGCCTTCTTCGTGACCCGGCCGGCCTGGATCGCCATGCGCGACAACGGATACGGCCGTATTGTCAACACCTGCTCGGCGGCCGGGCTGCTGGGTGCTGAGCGGATGAGCAATTACGGCGCGGCCAAGACCGGCATCGTCGGACTGACCCGGGTGCTGGCCGCCGAAAGCGCCGGGTTGGATCTCAAGATCAACGCGGTGGCACCCATCGCCGCGACCCGCATGCTGGACTATTCGATGCGCAACGTCGCCGAGCTCGATGACCCGGTGGCGGCCGCCGCGGCTGAAGAGGTGATGCGGCCGTTCCTGGACCGGCTCGACCCGGCGCTGGTGGCACCGGTGGTGGCGTACCTGGCGCACGCCGACTGCCCGGTCTCCGGCGAGATCTACACCGTTGGTGCCGGTCACGTCGCCCGCTTCTTCATCGGCCGCACCAAGGGCTACTACCACCCGACGCTGTCGACGGAGGAGGTCGCCGCGCACTTCGGCGAGATCCGGGACACCACCGACTTCACGGTGCCTGCGGGTCCCGCTGACGAGATGGCCGAGCTCTACGGCGCGATCATGGGCGCGGGCATCGAGTAGTCGCCTACGCGTGTGCACCAGCGCGGCCAAGGCCAGGCTCAAGAGCACCGGAATAGTCGGCATCGCTGCGCGAAGGAGGAGCTATGACGACGCAATTGACCCTGGCAGCGGACGAATTCGCCGTTGCGCCACAGAACTCGGGCACCTGCTTCGAGCACTGCAGTCCGATCAGGACGCGTTGCCCGGGGCCTGCGGCACAGATGTCATCGGACGCCGAAGGCCGCTGGATGCCGGTCTGCCGACGGCCGGTGGGCTAGTCGCCCATCGAGCCGACCTTCTCGGCGTACACGGTTCGCTCCAGACCGGACACCGGCAGCGTCCGCCCGGCAGGCCGCGTGTAGTGCTGAAGGTAGTAGTCGGGCCCAGCGTGTTCGAGCAGTCGCCAGCCGTACCCGGCGAGGAAATTCTCGATCTCATCCGGGGCCAGACCGGACTTCCAGATCCGGCTGCCCTCGACAAATCTCCGGTGCATCCACGGTGTGCCATACATGTTGTGGCCGTCGATGAAGTCTTGACACACATAGGTGAACGCCAGCTTGCTGGCGGGCGCAGCCGTCCGCAGCTGTTCCAGTGTCGCGCGGACGGCGTCGGGGGTCAGATACTGCGTCACGCCTTCCCAGATGAAGAACGTGCGGGCCCCGGCGTCATACCCGTGGTCGCCCAGTACCGCCATCAAGTCATCGCGCTCGAAATCCACCCCGACCAGATGCACCGACTCCGGCGGGGTACCGACCGCCCGGCGCACGGTGGCCGCCTTGCGCGCGACGTTGATGTCCTGGTCGACTTCGAACACCGGGACAACGCTGTGCCGCGCCAGTCGGTATCCGCGCGTGTCCAGGCCCGCACCCAGAATCACCACGGCCGCAACATCTTCCGTCGCGTCCGCCAGCCTCTCGTCGATGAACCGTTTGCGGCAGGCCATCATCGCCCACGTGCCGGGACCGACGCGTTCGTTGGCGGCGATGAAACCGTTGCGCAACCGACGCCGGCGGGTGGCCCACACCAGTGCTCGCAACGCCTTGGGTAACACCGTGACAGCCAGCGGGTCATCGGTCAGCCGGCGGTCCTTAGGCTCGTTGTGCTCGATGGCCGCGACGACCATCGGCCCGAAGGCGGTGGCGGCAGCGGGATTTCGAGGCACAACTCAGCGTCGGTTGATGTATCCGGCGTCGACCGGCAGGGTGACGCCGCTGATATGCCGGCCCGCGTCGGACACCAGCCAGGCCACCGTGTTGGCGATGTCCTCCGGTTCGATGGTGTCCATCTGCACCGAGCTGTTTCCGCCCTCGTTGTTGGCCATGTCTTCGAGCCACTTGCGGGTGAACTCGTTCTCGATCATCGGCGTGCGTACTCCGGCGGGATGAATCGAGTTGACCCGAATATTCAGCGAGCCAAGCAGATTGGCGTACACCCGCATCAGCCCGACTAGGCCGTGTTTGGCCGCCGCGTAGCCGATCGAGCCGGCCTGCGGCGCGGCCAGGCCGACCAGCCCGGCCACCGAACTGGTCAGCACGATGGATCCGCCGTTGCCGGCCTTGATCATCGGCCGCATCGCCACCTCGATGGTGTGATAGACGCCGGTCAGGTTGACGTCGATGACGTCCTGCCAGGCATCCTCGCCCGCCATCG
>JBEVHL010000073.1:0-4240 GCA_040511255.1 Mycobacterium sp.
AAAACCCAGTCGGCCGGTCACCGAACGCGGGAAGTTGTCCGATCGGCCTAGTGGCGCAGGCGCATTCGGCGTCGAGGTCTCGAATTGGCGAGTTCCGGCCACGGTGTCGATTTCTGCACTCAGCGCCGCCGCATCAATGCCGCTGTCGGTCAGAGCAGCACGCGCTGCCTCGGCGGCCAGGTCGACGGGTGACAAGCCACGATAGTCGGGATCGGCGATGCGTTCGCTGGCCTGACCCACGCCCACGATGACGGGGGTGTGCTCGTCCAGGTCACCAAAATGGGATGTCGGCATCTCTAGTTACTCCTTTGTGTCAGTGGCTGATTGAAGACGGTGTTGGCGAGAGGACCGGCGGCGCTTCTTCGGCCGCTCCCTCCGCGATGAGTGCATCGACCCGATCGTTGCCGTAGCCGAGAACTCGCCGTAGAACCTCGCGGGTGTGCTCGCCCGCCAGCGGAGCCGGCCGCAGTGGGGCGTCGGGGATCTTCTCGAACACCGCGGGAAGGTTCTCGGACGGCAACCGATATGACAGCAGGGGGTGCTCGATGGTGCGGAAGAAGTGGCGTTCGACGAACTGCGGATCGTGTAATTGGTCGAGGACGCGGAGCATCATCGCCGCCGGTACACCTGCCGCCTGCAGTATCCGGGCTGCTGTCGCCGCCGGCCACGCCGCTGCCCAGTCGATCACCGCGCGGTCAAGCACGTCGCGGTGTGCGTCGCGCCCGGCCGAAGACGCGAACCGCTCGTCGGTCACCCACTCGGGGTGGCCCACGGCGTGGGCGAGATTGGTGAAGTCGCCGTCATCGCGGACGTCGACCACGATCCACTCGTCGTCACCCTGGCACGGGTACACCCCTCGAGGTGCGTCTCCGGGCAAGGCGTTGCCGACCTCGTGCATCGATCCTGGCCGCACTGATTCAACGGCATACTCCACGGCCATCTGTCCGAGGATGACCTCCGCTTGGGCGACGCTGACCCGCCCACCGCGTCCGGTGGAACGGCGCCGCAGGAGAAGCGCCAGCACTGCGGTCGCCTCGACCCTTGCTGCGGTGTGATCCGGATAAACCGTCGCCGCATCGCCCAACCCGGCAGGATCATCGACATAACGCCACAGGCCAGACAGACCTGTCTCACATCGAACCAAGGGTCCGTACCCCATACGGTCGCTCCACGGCCCGCTGGGACCGTAAGCGGAGCTGTCGGCCACCACAATTGACGGATTGACTGCGGACAGTTCCTCGTAGGACAGGCCGAGCTTTTCCATCGTGCCAGGCTTGAAATTGGAGAGCACGACGTCTGTATGAGCCACCAACTCCTTGAACACCGCGACGCCGTCGGGGGAGCGCAGGTTGAGACCGAGGCTCTGCTTGTTGCGGTGTCCCCACGCCACACCGGTGGAGATCAGCTCACCGCCGAAGGATTGCCGCGCTCCATCAGGGAATTGGCTGTTCTCGACCTTGATCACGTCGGCACCCATGTCGGCGAAGAGTCGTCCGACCTCTGCGCCGGCTACGATGACGCCCAGGTCCAGCACTCGAAGCCCTTGCAATGGAAGTCCCGGTTCGATCGCGGACGATCGGCTATCGAGGCAGCGTGGGGCTTCACCCGCTTCCTCGAGAATTGCCGCTCGGTCAGCGTCTGGAGATGGAGCGATCTGCCTCATGCCGGCGCGTCGACCGTCGACTTCCACCATGCCGTTGGCCACGCGTGCGACCCCAGCCTCGACCGGTACCTCCGTGAAAGCGTCCCGCGCACGGAACTGCTCGACCTCGAAGACTTCCGACGGCGTGAGGATGGCCGCCGCCGGTACTCCGAGTGCACGTCCCTCGGCGACGATCTGCGCTCGGGTGCGCTCGGCGAAAAGTCGCTCAATAGCGGGTTGTATCTGTTTCCAAGCCGCGAACCGGTTGAACAGGGACGCCAGCCCCGGGTCTGCAAGGTCTTCGGGCTCGCCCAACCAGTGGAACATTCCCTGCCACTGCCGCGGCGCCAGGATGCAGATTCTTACGTGCCCGTCGGCACACGCGAAGACGGGGTACTGATGACCTACGTCAGGTCGACCGCGGGGGGCCGCGGCCGCAGCCTTTCCCCCAGTAGCTGATCCGCCCATTCCCCAGCCCGGATCGAGTGTTTGACTGACGGCTTCCATCAAGGAGAAGTCGACGAGCTGCCCTCCGCCGCCGTCGAGTTTCGCCGAGTAAGCCGCCAGGGCGCTCCACGCCGCTTGTGCTGCGGCGGCCTCGCTCGCGATTCGCCCAGGCGGAAGCAAGGGTTCACGCCCCGGCAGACCAGAGCGTGACAGTTCGCCGGACAGTGCGACGTGCACCGCGTCCGTGGCGGCCCAGTCCCGGTACGGACCCGTCTGCCCGAAGTCGGTGACGGCGACGATGACGGCGCCGGGAAGGCGCTCACGCAATGTCTGGGCAGTGACCGGCTCGTCCCACGCTGCGGGCGGGCGATCTTCGAAGACGATGTCGAAGGTGCCCGCCAGTTGCCAAAAGATGTCGAGATCGTTGGTTTGTGAACGCAGGTCCAACACGATCGAGCGTTTGTTGACGAGCCGCACAGTGCGGGTCATGCGATCGAGATCGGTCATCAGCCGACCTCCGGTGTCCGGGGACTCCACAGTGACGACATCGGCGCCGAGGTCAGCGAGTAACCGACTCGCTGATGCCCCCGGGCCGGTGCAGAGATCCAGCACCCGGATACCCGCCAGAGGAAGCTGCACGTCATCGGAGGTCGGCATGCCCCGTCCCTTCTATTGGTTAGTTGACCTCCATAGTCATCGCAGGACGGCCCGTTGCCCATCGCCGATTTCGCCGCCTGTACGTGCGACTGGACGCAACGTACGTGACAAACTCACTTGCGTGGAGGTTTCGCAGCTTCGCTGTTTTCTCGCTGTCGCCGAGGAACTGCACTTCGGCAGGGCCGCCGACCGGCTGCACCTGACCCCGTCGCCTGTCAGCCGGGCGATCAACAACTTGGAGGCCGAGCTGGGTGTGCAGCTGTTCGAACGCCACTATCACCGGGTTGAACTGACACCCGCCGGAAGCGAACTGGTGGGGCCGGTGCAATCGGTCCTCCAGCAAATTGACCACCTGAAAGTGCTGGCGCGCAGGTCGGCTGTGTCACCGAAAGGTCTGCGCGTAGGCGTGTCCCACCTGGCGCCACCCGGTGACGTCGACCGTTTCGTCGAGGCCATCAGGGCTGCGGCGCAAACGGAGCTGAGCGTCAAATTGGCCACCTCGGCAGACCTGCTCGCCGCCCTCAAGGCCGATGACATCGACATCGCACTCGTCCAGCTGCCTGTCGACGATGCGGAATTAAACACCATGACTGTGTTCCGTCACTCCTTGAGGCTGGTGATGCGAGCCGATGACCCCCTCGCGGCGGCCGACGGACTGCATTTGGCCGACGTCGCTCATCGCACCTTCACCCTGCCGCCCGTCGCCACCCAACCGGCGGCGCTCAACCGAGTGCACCACATGATCAAGGCCGCCGGCATTCTGTCCGTCGTGGAATCACCCGACGCAGATGCGTTCAAGCTCGCAGCGCACATCCGCCAAACAGCCGGCATCACTCTGGCCTTGGATCCTTCGCTGCGGGGATCAGCACAACTGTTTGCGGGCCAGGATTATGCCTTGGTGGACCTGCTCGACGACATAGCATTGGAACTTGGAGCGGCGTGGAAAAGCGGTTCGCCGCAGAGTCTTTCGGCTATGACGCAGGTCGAGCCAGCGCTACGTTGCCTCCGCCAGGATAATGGTGACTCAATCTAAGAGACCGATCCAGTCGTAGCCGCCGACGTGCATGAGCGTGCCGAAGGGCGTGGCCGCACGGACCGCTTGCACTCGGTCAGTTCGAGAATTCCGCACCTTCCGCGCCGGCGCCGCGAGGCTGCACGCGCCGTTGTGCACGCCGATCTCGTGGCACCGAGCACCGCGGTGAAGAGACGTATTTGCTTCACTTCCAGCGATTTGGTCCGCAGGCCCTGGCTGGTGACCAAGAGGTAGTCGGGGATGTGTCGGCGTCGAACTCCACCGACTACCGCCCGCATCAAGAAAGGTTGCGCCACAATGTGTCACGTCGGCATCGAAGTCTGAACCATCCCGGGTTTGGTGCCGGCTTCATGTTTGAGACATCGTCGGCTGGGACGCCCGGCGACCCATTCCATCGTGGCGTATTCGACGTCTCGAGGGTGCGCAGCGGACCGTTGAGGAACGGGCTGCCCCGACCGCCG
>JBEVHL010000074.1:0-6735 GCA_040511255.1 Mycobacterium sp.
GCCAGCGATCGCCTGCACGCCACGAACAACTTCCCGGAGTTCACCGGCCGACTGTGCCCCGCACCGTGTGAGGCGGCGTGTGTGCTGTCGATCGGGGAAGAGCAGACCGGTGGCAGCGTCACCATCAAACGCATCGAGCAGTCGATCGTCGACCAGGCGTGGATGGACGGCACCATCGAACCGCAGCCCGCCGCCATCTCGACCGGTAAGGGCATCGCCATCGTGGGGTCGGGGCCGGCGGGACTGGCTGCGGCGCAACAACTCACCCGCGCCGGCCATCACGTCACGGTTTACGAGCGCGACGACCGGCTGGGTGGGCTGCTGCGGTACGGCATCCCCGAGTACAAGCTGGAGAAGTCGGGACTCAATCAGCGACTGGCGCAGATGCGGGCCGAAGGCACCCGGTTCGTCACCGACTGCGAGGTCGGCGTGGATCTGTCCGTCGACGAGCTGCGCGCCAGGTTTGATGCGGTGGTGCTGGCGGTCGGAGCGCTGCGCGCCCGGGACAACGACGTGGAGGGCCGCCACCTCAGAGGTGTGCACCTGGCCATGGAGCACCTGGTGCCGGCGAACAAGGAATGCGAGGGTGACGGCCCGTCCGACATCTCCGCGGCGGGCAAGCACGTGGTGATCATCGGCGGCGGCGACACCGGGGCGGACTGCCTCGGCACCGCGCACCGCCAGGGCGCGGCCTCAGTCACGCAGCTGGACTACAACCCCGAGCCTCCGGGGGCACGCGACGCCGAGCGCTCGCCATGGCCGGCCTGGCCGCTGGTGCTTCGCACATCGCCCGCGCACGCCGAGGGCGGGCTGCGTCGCTACGAGGTGGCCGTCCAACGGTTCATCGGCGACGAGAGCGGCAACCTGCGGGCGATGGAAATCGCCGAAGTCCGGGTCAGCCGCGACGCGGAGGGGCGACGCGCCATCGAACCGGTCGGGGAACCGCTCGAGGTGCCGTGTGACCTGGCCCTGCTCGCCATCGGGTTCGAGGGCGTGGAGCACATGGCGTTGCTCGAAGGTCTCGGCCTGAACCTCAACCCACGCGGCGCCCTGCCCTGCGGCTCGGACTGGCAGACCACCGCACCGGGTGTCTTCGTCTGCGGGGACGCCCACCGGGGCGCGTCGCTGGTGGTCTGGGCCATCGCCGAAGGTCGCGCCGCCGCACACGCGGTCGACGTGTTCCTGATGGGGGAGTCGGATCTGCCGGAACCCGTGCGGCCATCGGCGCTACCGCTGGCGGTTGTCTGATGCGCCACGCCTCCTCATCGCTCGTTCCTCGCTCTGCATCGTTGTTGGCGGTTGTCTGATGCGCCGTGGCGGTTGTTTAGGTGACGACTTTGCCAACACCTTCTGTATCGGTCGAGAAGGAACCTCGGCGGGACTATGCTGAGTCGTCGTGACTAGACGCGGGAAGATCGTTTGTACGCTCGGACCAGCCACCAGCAGTGACGAGACTCTCAGGGCCCTGGTCGACGCCGGAATGGATGTGGCCCGGCTCAATTTCAGCCACGGGGACTACGCCGACCATGAATCCGCCTACAAGCGGGTGCGCGCCGCCTCGGACGTGACCGGTCGAGCGGTCGGCATCCTGGCCGACCTGCAGGGACCCAAGATCCGGCTGGGTCGCTTCGCCGACGGGCCGGTGATCTGGGCCAACGGCGAGACCGTCCGGATCACCGTCGAAGACTTCCTCGGCAACCACGACCGGGTATCGACCACCTACAAGCGGCTGGCGCAGGACGCGACGCCGGGTGACCGGGTGCTGGTCGACGACGGCAACATCGGACTGGTCGTCGAGCACATCGACGGCGACGACGTGGTCTGCACCGTCACCGAGGGCGGCAAGGTCAGCAACAACAAGGGCATGTCGCTGCCGGGGATGAACGTCTCCGCCCCGCCGCTGTCCGAGAAGGACATCGAAGACCTGGAGTTCGCGCTGCGGCTGGGTGTCGACCTGGTGGCGCTGTCGTTCGTCCGGTCACCCGCCGATATCGAACTGGTGCACGAGGTGATGGACCGGGTCGGTCGCCGGGTGCCGGTGATCGCCAAGCTGGAGAAGCCCGAGGCCATCGACAACCTCGAGGCCATCGTGCTGGCGTTCGACGCGATCATGGTCGCCCGCGGCGATCTCGGTGTCGAACTGCCGCTCGAAGAAGTGCCGCTGGTGCAGAAGCGGGCCATCCAGATCGCCCGCGAGAACGCCAAACCGGTCATCGTCGCCACCCAGATGCTGGAATCGATGATCGAGAACTCCCGGCCCACCCGCGCGGAAGCGTCCGACGTCGCCACCGCCGTCCTCGACGGCGCCGATGCGGTGATGCTGTCCGGTGAGACCTCGGTCGGCAAGTTCGCGCTGGAGGCGGTCCGGACGATGGCGCGCATCGTGTCCGCCGTCGAGCAGAATTCGACGGCCGCACCGCCGTTGACCCACGTCCCGCGCACCAAACGTGGCGTGATCTCCTACGCCGCGCGCGACATCGGGGAACGGCTCGACGCCAAGGCCCTGGTGGCGTTCACCCAGTCCGGTGACACCGTCAAACGCCTCGCCCGGTTGCACACCCCGCTGCCGCTGCTGGCGTTCACCCCGCTTCCCGAGGTGCGCAGCCAACTCGCCCTGACCTGGGGTACCGAGACGTTCATCGTCCCGCACATCCAGACCACCGACGGCATGATCCGGCAGGTCGACGAGTCACTGCTGGCGCTCGGCCGGTACAAGCGCGGTGACCTGGTGGTCATCGTCGCAGGTGCCCCACCCGGCACAGTAGGCTCGACCAACCTGATCCACGTGCACCGGATCGGCGAGGACGACCACTAGCTCACCGAAGGGGATCAACGCCACGTGAGCGACTTCGAGGAGCTGCTCGCGGTGCTCGATCTCCGGACGGCCGGCGACGACACCTTCTTCGGCGTGCATCCCAGCAAGAACCCGGTCCGGACGTTCGGCGGCCAGATGACGGCGCAGGCGTTCGTCGCGGCCGGCCGGACGGTCCGCCAGGGCCTGCCGCCGAGTGCGCTGTCCATGCACTTCATTGCCGGCGGCGATCCGGTCAAAGACCTCGAATTCACCGTGGTGCGGCTGCGGGATGAGCGCCGCTTCGCCAACCGCCGCGTCGACATCACCCAGGACGGCGCGCTGCTGGGCTCAGCGCTGATCTCCTACGTGTCGGCGGGCAAAGGTCTGGAACACGGCATCGACGCGCCCGACGTGCCGCGCCCGGAGGGCCTGCCGACCATCGGCGATCTGCTGGCGGGTTACGAGGACACCGTGCCGCTGTTTGCCGAGGCGCTGCGTCCCATCGAGTGGCGCTACACCAACGACCCGGCGTGGATCATGCGCGACAAGGGCGAGCGGCTGCCGCACAACCGGGTGTGGATGAAGACCCTGGGGCCGATGCCGGCCGACCCGGTGCTGCATCAGGCGGCGCTGGTCTATTCGTCGGACACCACCGTGCTGGACTCGATCATCACCACGCACGGCCTGTCTTGGGGCTGGGACCGGATCTTCGCGGTGTCGATCAACCATTCGGTGTGGTTTCATCGGCCGTTCCAGTTCGACGAATGGGTGCTGTACTCGACCACCTCGCCGGTCGCTGCGGAATCCCGCGGGCTGGGGACCGGTCATTTTTTCGATGCCGCGGGTCAGCTGATCGCCACGGTGGTGCAGGAAGGGATCGTCAAGCACTTTCCGGGCCGATAAAATTCGCCGTGGCCGGCATAAGACGTCCGGGCTGGGACGTTGCATAGGCAATCGAAGTGTCGACGCCGGCCGAGGGAGGGTGGGTGAATCAGCAGCCGTTACAGGCGCCCCCGAAGCTGCGGGTCCGGGAGCGGGTGGTGTTCCACCCCGACACCGTGCCCGCCCGTTGGCTCGGCGCACTGGCCGTCCTCAGCGCCACCTGCTGGTTGATCGACCTGCTGCTGCGCGAGCATCACCACACCGACTGGCAGGCAGCCGGTCGGCTGGCCTGGTCGCTGACCATCTTCGCCGCCGTCGCGCTGATCGCCAGGGGCATCTTCCTCGGGCGTCCGGTGACCGCCCTGCACGCCTCCGCGGCGCTGGGCGTCCTGATCGCCGGGCTCGGCGCGCACCTGCTGTCATTCGATCTGCTCGGTCATGTGCTGATCGCCGGTTCGGGCCTGATGCTGATGTGGCCGACGGGCGCGCGGCCGCAGCCCGGTCAGCTGCCGCGGGTCTGGGCGTTGATCTGCGCGACCCGCGGAGATCCGGTGGCCCCGTTCGCCATGCAGACGCTCAAGAGCTACCACTTCAGCGCCGACGGCCGGGCGGCGATCGCCTACCGCACTCGACTGGGCTATGCCGCGGTCAGTGGTGATCCGATCGGTGACGAGGCCCAATTCCCGGCTCTGGTCGCTGATTTCGCGGAGATGTGTCACAGCCGCGGCTGGCGGATCGCCGTCCTCGGCTGCAGCGAACGCCGCCTGGCGTTGTGGGCCGACCCCGCGGTGCTGGGTCAGAGCCTGCGGCCGGTGCCGATCGGCCGCGACGTCGTGGTCGACGTCGCCCGTTTCGCCATGACCGGTCGTCGCTATCGCAACCTGCGCCAGGCCGTGCAGCGCACCCACAATTTCGGCATCACCACCGAGATCGTCGCCGAACAGGAACTCGACGACGCGCAACTGGCCGAACTGTCCGACGTGCTGCTGTCGTCGCCGAAAGGCGCGCACACCGAGCGCGGGTTCTCGATGATCCTCGACGGCGCCCTGGAAGGTCGCTATCCGGGCATCCAGCTGATCGTCGCCAGGGACCGGGCCGGGCAGGTGCAAGCCTTCCACCGGTACGCAGTGGCCGGCGCGGGCGCCGATGTCACCCTCGATGTGCCGTGGCGGCGGCGCGGGGCACCCAACGGCATCGACGAACGGCTCAGCGTCGACATGATCAACGCGGCCAAAGAGTTTGGCGCCCAACGCTTGTCGCTGGCGTTCGCGGCATTCCCGGAGATCTTCGACGACGAGCACCGGGGACGTCTGCAGAGCTTCTTCTACGCGGCCATTCACCTGGGCGATTCACTGGTCGCCCTGGAATCGCTCTACCGCTATCTGCGGAAGTTCCACGCTCTGGGCGACCGACGCTACGTGCTGCTGTCGATGACGCAGCTGGTTCCGCTGCTCGTCGTGCTGCTCTCGTTCGAGTTCATGCCGCGCAGACGCAGATTGGCTACGGCGTCGGCGTCAGCGTGACGCTGAACTGGTTCTCCAGGTTGCCGCGGAACTCGTTCTCGCATGCGGTCTGGGCGGCGGTGCTGTTCCCGGCCTTTTCCATGCAGTCCACGTAATCGCGCCCACCGATCTGAAAGAAGCCCCACACTCCGAACGCGATAACGACTGCGCTGAGGATGATTCCGAGGAAGCCGAGCACGATCCCGGCGATCGCCATGCCACCGTTGGTCGCCTCACCCTTCTTGGCCCGGCGGTAGCCGACGAAGCCCAACACGATCGCGACGATGCCGAGCAGGAAGCCGCCGAAGATGGACAGTGCGGCGGGCAACGACACGATCGCAATGATCAGCGCGGCGATACCCAGCCCGTTTTTCGGGGCGGCCGGTGGCTGCGCGTAACCCCCGTACGGCTGCGGCGGAGGCGGCGGGTAGTAGCTGGGGCCGGGCGGATAGGGCGGCGGATACTGCGGAGGGTAGCCACCGGGAGCGCCCGGATATTGCGGCGCCGGTGGTGGCGGGGTCTGCGGTGTCCCCTCGGGCTGGCTGGAGGATTCGTGCGGTTCTGTCATTGCGAGCTCCAGATCAGGCAGGTGTGGACGACCGGCCGCCAGAATACCTGCCCACAGCGATTTGTAAGGGAGGACAGTCGCCGGTCGCGGGTAGGTGGTGTGTCGCCACCAGCACCGTGCGGTCCGCGTCGAGCAGTCCGCCGGCCGGCGCGAGAAGCCTGTCTAGGAAGTCCGCGGAGTCGGCGGCGTCGAGATGCTCGGTCGGTTCGTCGAGCAGCACCACCGGAGCCCGGCACAGCAGCACCCGGGCCAACAGCAATCTGCGCCGCTGTCCCGCCGAAACGGCCGCGGCGCCACCGATCAGGACGGTGCTCAATCCCTCGGGCAGTCCGGCCAGCCAGCCGTCGAGCCCGACCAGCCCCAGCGCGCACACCAGCTCGTCGTCGCTGCAATCGCCACGGGCCACCAGCAGGTTGTCGCGGACCGTGGTGGCAAACAGGTGTGCATCCTCGGCGAAATAGGCGATTTCCGAACGCAATTCACCGTCGCTGACCGCGCCGAGCGGCACGCCGCCGATACTGACTGCACCCTCAACCGGGGGCAGCAGACCGGCCAGGGTCATCAGCAACGCGGTCTTACCCGATCCGCTGGGGCCGGTGATCGCCAACCGGGCGCCCGGGGGCAGGTCGAGGGTGACGGCCCCACCGGCAGCGCCGCCCGGGTAACCGGCCCGCACGTCGAGGGCGCGCAGGGTCGAATCGGCCGGCGTCGCGGTGCCCGCCGGTGCGAAGGGCAGGTCGGGTCCGACGAGGTCCAACAGCCGCCGGGCGGCGATCCGCGACCGGGTCAGCTGGATGGCCGCAGCGGGCAGCGGGCCGGTGGCCTCGAACGCGGACAACGGCAACAGCATCAGAATCGCCAGGGTGGTGGGGGCGACGGAATTCGAGATCCCGATGCCGGCCACGACGGCACCCAACACGCTGACCCCGATCGCCAGGGTGGGCACCGCAGCACCGAACGCGGCGGGGATCGCCGCCCTGTCGACGGCC
>JBEVHL010000075.1:0-7131 GCA_040511255.1 Mycobacterium sp.
CGACAACGGCGACGGAGCCTCAGACATCGTCGACGGCGTCGTCGACGCACTGGACCTCAGTGACGGCCAAACCAACATTGTGGACGGGGTCGTTGACGCTCTCGATCTGGTTGATGGCACCGGAACCACCGATGCCACCACCGATACCGACGGAACCGGTGACATCGTGGACGGTGTGGTCGATGCTCTCGACCTCAACGACGACGGCGGCACGGACATCGTCGACGGAGTCGTCGACGGCCTGGACCTCAATGACGGCGCCGACAACGGCGACGGAGCCGCAGACATCGTCGACGGCGTAGTCGACGCACTGGACCTCAGTGACGGCCAAACCGACATCGTCGACGGGGTGGTCGACGGTCTCGACCTGGTCGACGGCGGCACCGACATCTTGGATGGAGTGGTCGACGCTCTCGACCTCACCGACGGTGGCGGCACCGACATCGTCGACGGAGTAGTCGACGGACTCGACCTCAACGACGCCGCCGACAACGGTGACGGAGTTACCGACGTGGTCGACGGAGTGGTCGACGCCCTGGACCTCAGCGACGCGGGCACCGACATCGCGGACGGGGTACTGGATTCGCTCGACCTCAGCGACGGAGCTGACAACGACGGCGGCGTGACCGACGTGGTCGATGGTCTGACCGATTTGGTGGACGGACTGGATCTGACCCCTGACGGTGGCGGGCTATTAGGCTCCACCACCGGTGGTGGCGGACTGCTGGGTTCGAGCACCGGTGGCGGCGGGCTACTCGGTTCGAGCACCGGTGGCGGCGGACTGCTCGGTTCGAGCACCGGCGGCGGACTCTTCCGTGGGATCGCCCCGTCCAACAGCCGCCTCAGCGCGGTGGAGGTCGAGGAGTCTGAATTCGGGGAGGAACCGACCAATGGTGCTGTGCAGCCTGAGGTTCCGGTGACCGACTCCTTCGAGATCGATCTCACTGACTCCGGGACAACCGGTGGCGACGAGATCGAGCCGCCGAACGCCGACACCGGCAGCGGCGCCATGCGGTCCGGGGATTCCGGAGCGGTGCCGACTGTGGTTGAGCCGCCCCGTGTTGGCGACGTTGCCAGCGATCTCAACGCGGCCACCGGGAATGGTGCGAACAGCGGGCCTGTCAAGCCAGCTGCGAAGCCCGACATCGGTGGGCAGTCCGGTGGCAACACCGCCGCTGCCACTGTTCCTCGCCCTGACACCGCGAGCGGACCGGGCCAGCAGCAGAAAGCCGGTAATGGCAGCGCCGCTCCCAAACCCAACAACGACACGGGCAGCAGCGTGAGAGGCCGGCCTGGGAGCTCCGCTTCCAACACCGGCGCGGCAAGCAACAAGGCCGCCAAGGCCGGCGACCCGGGGAGCGGCGCCGCAGGTAAGAAGGGCGCAAAGGCCAGCGACGCCGGAAGCGGTTCGTCGGGCCCAACGGCCGCCAAGGCCAACCCCGGCAAGGCGGGAAGCGAGGCCGCGAGCCAGAAGGCCGCCAAGGCCGGCGACACCGCGACCGGCGGGGCGGGTAAGAAGGCCGCCAAGGCGGGCGACGGCGGAGGCGGCGGTGGTGACCGAGGTGGCGGCGCCGGCGGTGGAAACCAAAAGGACAGACCGGCATCCAACTCCGGCGGCAGTCCGGGTGGGAAGGCATAGAACGTGCGGTTGCGCAGCAAAATGAAAGTCTCGAAGAAGGTGGACGCGCGAAACCTTTGGGGGCGGGCCAGTGAGATCGGTGTGAGCGTCCTGATCGTCGTACTCCTGGTGGTGGCGGTCGTCGGATCGATACCGAAATCGACGATCAAGACGACCGCGGGGAAGATCACCACTCCGGTCGCCTTGGCCACGGGACTCGATCAAGGCTGGGGAGTGTTCGCGCCGAATCCTCCGCGGATCATCACCGAGTTGGAGGTGCACGTCATCATGAGTGACGGCGAGGACAAGGTTTGGCATCTCAACGCCGACCGTTCACTACCCGAATACCGTTGGCGGAAAATGAAAGAGGGCGTTATCAAGTACGAGGCGTTGCGTCCGGCCTTCGCCAAATGGGTTGTTCGCGAGGTCAGCGATGACGGCGACAAACCGGTACGGGTCCTGGTGGTTCTGCAGTCGGAGACCCTGCCGCTGCCCGGCAAGGGGGAACCGAAAACCAGCAGGAAGCTCCTGCTGGACCAGAAGGTGGTGTCGGGGACCTGATGAGGTCGACAATCGATATCAAGCACCGGATCCGCGACGGCGGACAGACTGCGTGGAGTTCCTGGCATCGCTTTTGGTTCACCGTCAGCCCGGCCTACACGCTGGGGCTGGTGCGCATCGTCTTCGGCGTGCTCATCATCGCGTGGACGCTCGAGCTGAAGACGAACTTCTACATGCGCTTCGGATCCCAAGGAGTCGTTCCGGTTACTTACGATCGGTCGTGGTCGTGGAGCGTGTTCGAATACCTCCGCAGTGACGACGCCCTGTTGTTGGGCTGGGTGGTGTTGCTTGCCGCGGCGACCGCGCTGACGATCGGGTGGCAGAGTCGGATCGCCGCGATTGTGGTGTTCGTGCTCATCATGTCGTTCGAGCGGCGTAACCCATGGGTGTTCAACGCCGGCGACATGCTGCTGCGGGTTGAATCGGTGATGATCATGCTGGCACCCTGCGGCGCTGCGCTGTCGGTGGACCAGTGGCGTCGGAGCGGCTCGTTCTTCTCATCGCGCGACTGCAAGCAGTGGGCTTTACGGCTGATGCAGGTGCAGGTGTCGATCATCTATCTCTCCACGGTGATCGCGAAACTGCGCGGCGAGACTTGGCAGAACGGTACCGCGGTGCTGTATTCGCTTCGTCAGGTCGACATGCTCGCGATACCGACGCCGGAATGGCTCACCAGCAATCTCCTCATCATGAATGCGGTGGCCTGGGGCACGCTCATCATCGAGTGCTCGATAGGCGTGCTGATCTGGAATCGGCGTTGGCGCCCATGGGTTCTCGCGGCTGGAGTGATGCTGCACCTGGGCATCAGTATGACGTTGGAAGTCGGACTCTTCAGCTTCGCCGTCTTCGTGTTGTATTTGAGCTTCGTTCCTAACCAGCGGGTCAAGGCGGGGGCGGATTGGCTCCAGAGACGTCTCGCCCCGTTGATGAAACACCGCCGGATGCGTCCTGACAACAAGCCCGCCGAACCGCACGACAACACGTCTGAGAGCACGCCCGCGGCTGTCGAAGAGAGCCTGCCGCTGACCCCTGTCCCCGTGGCGATGGCCGACGACCCACCCCAGCGCCGGCGTCCCCGGCGCCGGGAACGCAGCGTGCAGGACAAGCCCACCGCCGCAGTGGTCGACGCGTAACGGAACCCGCGGCCGCGCCGCAGACATGCAACCATGAACGGCATGGCGACGACGAGAACTGCTGTGGCACTTGTGCTTGTCGCGCTGGCCGCCACAGGTGCGGCCGGGACTGCGAACGCCGCGCCGGCCGACCCGGTATGCCAGGGCGGCCCTTACGGTCTGCCTCTCCCCCACCGCCTCCGCCGCCGGAACCACCGATGATTCCGACAATGGGTGTGCCCTAGCAGATTTGGTGAACGGCCCGGTCAGGACTTGAAGTAGGGCTCGAGCAAGGTGTCCCAGGAACTGCTGAGCTGTGTGTACTCGTCCTCGCAGTTCTCGGCGCGCGACGGCGGCAGCATGTTGTCACCGACGAGATCGGCGTTGCTCTCCGGATCGGCGCCGTAGACCCAACACTCCAGGTTGTACATGCGGGTTTTGTCCAGCGAATGGCCGCCGGCCAGATCTTCGTCATCGATCTCGCCGCCCTTCTGCTCGCTGTATCCGTTGAATTCGCGGGCGAAGTCCTTGACGGCCTGCACCGAGTCAGGGTCGGGCTTTCCGTCCTCGCCGGGGGCCAACAGAATGTACGCAGACAGTTGATCGGCGACGTCTTCCTCCCGGCCGGTGATCGGCAGGTCGTAGAGGCTGATCACCATATGGCCGGCCTCATGATAAAAAGTTGCCGTTTCGGCGTTGAGTGCTGACGCTGCGGGATCCGCATCCCCGGCTTTGGTGTAGATGTCCAAGGCATCGGCGGCGTCTTCGTAACAAATCGTCACCGAGTTGTCGGCCGGATCCCAGTACGCATTGGCCGTGTCGCACTGCTTGCCGCGCAACGCAATATCGGACGGCAGCTTGAGCAATCCATTGATGCTGTCCGCCAGGTCTTCCAGGAGGTGCGCCGGCTGGATGATGTCGCGCCCGGTAACCGCCTCAGGCGACGTGGCGGGCTCGTAGGTGGGAATCATCTTGCCCGGCCAGTCGTCGTCTTCCGGCGAGGCGTCCGGCGTCCCGTTGTCGTTCACATCCGTCGGTGCCGACGGGCTGGCCTGGGCGGTGGACGCCTCCAGTCGTTGCGGTTCGTCGTCCTTGCTGCAGCCGGTGGCCAGCACCGCCAGCGCCAACAGTGCTGCGCCCCAACGTCCCCACATCCCCACGGTTGGCCCCTTCATCCGCGCCGTCGCGAGAATGTAGTTAAACACCGTGCGGGGGCCTAGAAGATGGTCCTCGCCAAACCACCATCGACATTGAGGGTCGTACCGGTGACATACGAGGCGCGTTCGGACGCCAGGAATGTCGCGACAGCGCCCAGATCCTCAGGCGCACCGAAGCGGCGCATCGGGATCTCGTTGACATAGTCGGCCGGCGGCCCGTCGGGATACAGCTGAGCCATCCGGTCGGTGGCGATCCGGCCGGGGGCGATGCAGTTCACCGTGATGCCGGCCGGCGCCAGGTCACCGGCCAGCGATTTGAGATACCCCGCCAGCCCGGGCCGGATCGCATTGGACAGGGCGATATGAGGTATCGGCTCCTTGGCCCCACTCGACGTGATCGCGAGTATCCGCCCGGCGGCACTGTTGTTGAGGTGCGGCAACGCGGCCTGAATCAACCGAACTGCGGGCAGATACAGCAGGTTCACCGCGGCCTGCAGATCGTCGGGTCCCACCTGCGAGGCGGTCTTCGGTGGTGGACCGCCGCCGTTCCACACCACGATGTCCAGCCCACCAGCCCACGCCACGGCGAGGTCGACGACGCGCGCAGCGGTCGACGGGTCGGACAGATCCCCGGCCACCGGGTGCGCACCGATTTCCTCGGCGCGCTCGGTCAGCACGGACTCACGGCGGGCGACCATGGTGACCCGCACCCCCTCCGCAGCGAGCGCGGTGGCCACGCCCAGCCCCAGTCCGGACGACGCCCCACACACGATCGCCGACTTACCCGATAGTCCTAGCTCCATACCGACGATGCTCCCACTGCTCAGTTGGCGAAGGGGTCGGCGGTGCCAGGCACGGTGATCTCGACCCCGGCCGCCGCGTGGGCCGGCATCAGCGGCGGGATGCCGTACTGCCACCGCAGCTCTTCCAGATCACGCTCGGCGACGGCGAAGAAGTCCCAATCTGGCTCCAGCACATCGGCTTTCATCGCATCACCGCGCTGCCAGGCGATGAGGAACTTGATCGGGTCAAGCGCGCCCTGTTGGGCGCCGATTCCGCTGACCTCGTGGCCCACGTGCCACTCGAAGATCACCGGCAGGATCTGGGCCCGCAGTGCGTCACGACGATGCATGCCCCCGGTGAAGGTGCTGATCAGTAGTTCACCTTGAATGGAGGCGCTGTAACCGGACAGCACGTGCAGGCCGTCGTGCGATACCGACCACACACCGGCAAACGCGGTCTCCTCACCGGGAAAGCCGAATCCATGCTGCCGGAAGTGAGCCCAAAACTGGTGTCCGTAGGTGTTTTTCGGCAACGCCTCCAGCGCGAAGAAGCGTTCGGCCAGCCGCTTGTCATCATCGGTCTGCGCCCCGTAGGGCATCATCGGCTGCAGGGTATCGTCCGGGTTGTCGAAGCCGGGAAAGTTCGACCTGTTGCGCCGGGTCATATCGGCCATCGCCCAGGCCAGGTGGCTTCGTGCCACCTGCAGCACGTCACGAACCCACCCGTCGTGCACATGCATGGCGTGTGCGTACTCCACGACGCGGCGCAGCCGGGCCGGGTCGAGCTGTCCGTCGGCCAAGCTGGCGCAGGCGATCAGCGCCGCGGCATGCTCGGCCAGTTCGCGGTTCGACCCCACCGCCCGGGCCAGGTCTTGCGGCTCGATCCTCGGCAGGGCGGCAGGGTCGACGTCCACGGCGGGGCTGAACAGAATGCGCCCCGCGGCGATCACCACACCGTCGCCACGGCCGGACCGCGGATCGGACGCATCGGGGATCTGCTGCACCACCTGGTGGGGCCGCGGCGAGCACGGCGTGGGCCTGCTCAGATGTCGCGCCTTCGAACATGTGGGTCAGACAATCACACTGCGTGCCCGTTCGCGTGAATGTCGGTACAAGACGGCGGTCGCCACGGCGACCTCGACGGCCGAGATCGCGATCGCCAGCGTCATCACCGTCGGCATCGGGGCCACCACCCCGGCGATCACCGGAGTTCCGTGCGTATGCGCAGGTAGCGAGCAGTGCACCACGATCATCCCGAAGTTCATCGCGGCAACCAGGCCCCAGGCGCGCAAGGTGCCTGCGTGCCACAGGTCGCGGGCGCAGTACAGGCAGGTGGCCATCATCGCCAGGATGAGCACTGCCAGGACCGGATTGCCGGCGTGCCCGACCATCACCCCGTGCAGCACCGCCGAGCAGACCGCCAGTCCAGCACACGCCCGCCGTCCGAGGACGGCTGGTGTGTGGAAGACGGACGACATGCACTAACTCTCGCAGTAGTGCGACTCAGGTGCCACCGGAACGTTCAAGGCCGAGCACCCGCACACTCTCCGCGCGCATGTCGACCTTGCGGATCTTGCCGGTCACCGTCATCGGGAACTCGTCGACGAGGTGTACGTAGCGGGGAATCTTGTAGTGCGCCAGCTTCCCGCCGGCGAAGGTGCGCAACGCCTCGACATCCAGCGGAGCCGCACCCGGCCGCATCCGGATCCAGGCGCAGATCTCCTCGCCGTACTTCGCGTCGGGCACCCCGATGACCTGGGCGTCGTCCACATCGGGATGGGTGTAGAGGAACTCTTCGATCTCCCGCGGGTAGACGTTCTCGCCACCGCGGATCACCATGTCCTTGATGCGCCCGACCACGTTGCAATAGCCGTCCTCGCGCATCACCGCCAGGTCGCCGG
>JBEVHL010000076.1:0-17801 GCA_040511255.1 Mycobacterium sp.
GTAGGCGTCGGCGGCAGCACGAACGCCGACCGCGCGGCAACGCTCGCCAGGTGTCGGGTCAGTATCGACTCCGGAACCAGCGCGGTGGCCCTGATGGCCGCGGCGCTGAGCAGCGCCGGACGCAGATTCACCATCCTGCCGATCAGCGCCGATTCCCGGACCAGGCCGGTCGCGCGTGGTCGCCGGAACGCTGCGAAGCCGGCGAACGCGCTGGGCAGGTCAGCGGCCTGCCTGACGAACCTGCCCAGGATCGCCGCGTCTTCCAATGCCTGGCAGCCGCCCTGCCCGAGGTGCGGTCGCATCGGGTGCGCCGCGTCGCCGACGACCACCATCGAACCGCGGGACCACTGCCTGGCCGGCGTCCGGTCATAGAGGTCGTTACGGAGGACGTCCGCGGGTGCGGTCGCGGCCAGGACGGCCGGGATCGGGTCGGCCCAGTGGGCGAGCTTGCGCTGAAGATAGGCCAGTTCGCCCTCGGGCTTGCGCTGGCCTTCCGCCGCCCGTTCCGTCGCGAACCAATAGGTGAGGTCATCACCCAACGGCACGTGGCCCACTTCGAACCCCGGGGCCATCGTCTCCCCGGCCAGTTCGGGATCCAGCCGGTAACGGGCGATCCCACGCCACGCGGTGTAACCGGCATAGGTGTCGTCGAGTCGGCCGTTCAGGTGCCGGGCCACCACCGACCGAGTGCCGTCCGCGCCGACCACCGCCGCGGCCCCGACCCGCGTGGCATCCGACAGTTCCAGCCGCACACCGTCAGCGGTGGCCACCAGCCCGGTGATCGACGTTCCGAAGGAGACGGTTCCCGGTGCCAGGGCGCCGGCGAGAATATCGCTCAGTCGCGAGCGCTGGATCACGACCAGTGGTTCGCCCAGTGCCTTGACCAACCGTTCGGGTGAGGGCCGACGCAGCCACCCGCCGTCGTACCAACGCATCGCGCCGCCGGTGATCCGCCCGCCCGCCGCGCGCACCGCATCGCCCAGACCGATCTCGTCGAGGGCGGCCAGAGCGTTCGGCCAGATGCTGATACCTGCGCCGGGCGCGGTGGCCAAGTCTTCCCTGCGGGCCTCAAACACCCGGACCGGATGACCCTGTAGGGCCAGCGCCGCGGCCGTGGCCAAACCCGCGATACCCGCCCCGGCCACGACGATAGGTTCGGTCACATGCCAAACGTAACCGAACCCATCCGACCTACAGGTCGAAGATCAGCAGGGTGCTCGACGCCGTGGCCACCAGCGCACCAGATTGATCAGTCACCGTACCTTCGGTGAATCCCACTCGCGCACCGGATTTCACCACCGTGCCGGTGGCGGTCAGCAGCCCGCTGCCCAACCGGACCGCCTTGAGGTAGTTCACCTTGATCTCGATTGAGGTGTAACCCTTGCCCACCGGCAGCGTGCTGTGCAGGGCGCAGCCGGCGACCGAGTCGAGCAGGGTGCAGACCACGCCCCCGTGGATGGCGCCGATGGGGTTGTAGGCAGATTCGTCGGGCTGGCAGGTGAACACCACCCGGCCCACTTCGGCCTCGGTCATATCGAAGGCCATCAGCCCCGCGATCGGCGGCGGCGGGAGTTGGCCGGCGACCATCGCCTGCAGGTAGTCCACGCCGGACATGGCCAGACCCTTCGCGGTGGACGGGCCGGGCTCGTACCAGCTGACGGTCTTGGAGCGCTGCGGGCCCCAGCTGTCGCGACCGGTGTCGGTGAGCTCTGCGGTCATGTGGGTGCGGTCTCCCTCGGTGTATCGGAACGTCGGATTGTGGTGCGGTGGCGGTCACGATCGGGGTCGTCGGGCGCGACGACGTGGTCTTTGCCCCAGGTGAGCAGGGCATCCAGCACCGGCAGCAGGGCGCGACCGGATTCGGTCAACCGGTAGTCGAACCGCGGCGGCGCCGACTGATACGCCACTCGGGTGATGACGCCCGCGTCCCCGAGGGCTTTGAGCCGGGCGGCCACCCGATCGCGGGGTGCCCCGATGCCGGCCACGATGCCGGTGAACCGGGTGTTGCCCAGCGCGATCTCCCGGATGACCAGCAGCGCCCAGCGTTCTCCCACCACCTCGAGGGCGGCAGCGATGGGGCAGGGTCGACCAGGCAGGTCGGCCAGCAATGCAACGGGCATGCGCTCAGCTTGCCAGCAGTCAGTTTGATATTCAAACTCAGACGGAAATCGGCAGAACTGGGACACTGGAGCGCACTATGAGGCCCGCCCTGGAGTCGACGAGTGTGCCCTCGTGGGCCGTCAGCGCGGAGTGCCCGGCTGCGGACACCTCCGGGCGGTACTGGACCGTGGTGGCCGTCGGTGATCGTGCAGGGCGCATCGTCGACGACTGGACCGCGCAGATCCGCGCCTGCCATCCGGGGGCTGAGGTGCGCGTGCACACCGTGGCCGACGACGTCGCCGCATGTGCCGCGGTCGCCGCCGACCTGGCCCATGCCGTGGTCGGTTGGCGGTTGATGATCGCCGGACCCGCCGACGCCTGCCTGCGCGTGCGAGCGCACGCTTTGCGCTCGGGCGTCGCCGACGACGAGATCACCGTGGGCAGCACCGCGGTGGACGTCCGAGCCGTGCACTGCGCACACTGCGGGACGCTGACCCGCGCCGAGGTCGACCTCGAAGACGTCGTGCTGTGCAGCGGGTGCGGCCGCGAATTGCTTGTCTACTACCACGTTTCGCGACGGCTGGGGGCCCACCTCGGGTTCACCACCGGCACGACGGAATCGAGCCGCTCGTGACGGGGCTGCACCTGGTGGTCCGGACGATCGACGACGGACTGCCCGGCATCCGGACCCTGACGCTGGCGCGGCCTGACGGTGCGGCACTGCCGTCGTTCACGCCGGGCAGCCATCTGGTCATCCAGTGCGGGCCCGTCACCAACGCCTATTCGTTGACCGGAGACAGCGTTGCGCCGGTCACGTACACGGTGTCCGTGCTCGACAACCCCGCCGGTGCAGGTGGTTCCCGGTGGATCCACGAACTGTCGGTTGGCGACAGCATCGGCACGGTGGCGCCGCGCAGCGCCTTCGCACCCGTGCTGACCGCCAGACGTCACCTGTTCGTCGCGGCGGGAATTGGCATCACCCCGATGGTCTCCCACCTGCGCAGCGCCAGGCGGTGGGACAGGGACGCCCGCCTGCTCTATCTGCACCGCGACGGACGCGGCGCCTATGTCGACGAGATCAAGGCACTCACCGATCACGCGCAGATCTTCACCGATCGCGCAGCGTTCCTGGCCGCAGTGGCGACGGAACTGGCCGACCAACCCATCGGCACGCACCTCTACATCTGCGGGCCCGCGGCCTTCATGACGGATGTCACCGCCATGGCCACCGGGTGCGGGTGGCCGCCGAGCCGAATTCACCTGGAACGCTTCGGAATCGACACCCTGGAGCGCGGCAGGCCGTTCGAGGTGACACTGGCAGACGGACAGTCCTTCACCGTGCCGTCCGGGGTGTCGCTGCTGGAGGTACTGGAAGACCACGGACTCGCGATCCCCAGCCTCTGCCGGCAGGGAGTCTGTGGCGAATGCCGGATCCCGGTCGCCAATGGTCAAGTCCTGCACCGGGATCTGTACCTCAGCGAGGCGGAGAAGGCATCTGGTGACACCATGATGAGCTGCGTATCGCGGGCCGCAGGCGATCGATTGGAGCTGAACCTGTGACGGTCACCCCGGGATTCGTTTCCGCGCCCGACCTGCTGGCCACGTTCCCGTTCCCCTTCACCGGCGACGCCTACCGGTACAGCACCAATATCGAGCCGGCGGGCAACGTCGTGGCGACGCCCGCAGGTCAGTGGGGCGACTGCGTCGTCGACATCGACAGCGAATACGAACACGAACTGGCCGAACGCCGCCGCATCCTGGCGGCGGATCCCACCCGCTCCGCGGTGCTGCCTCATATGCGGAGCGCGTGCTGGGACACCATGCTGGCGTTGATGGCCGAACTGGCGACGGCGTACCCGGGCACCATGTCGCTGTCGAGAACCGGTGAGACCTGGCGGTGGTGCAACCAAAGGCTGGGCATCGCACAGGATTTCATCTTCGGTGACGAATCGACGCTACCTGCCGAGCCACTGGCCTACATCGCCGGGCAGGTGCAGGAGGACATCGTGCTGCTCGATCAGCGCGACGGCGACCTGTTCGGCGACGCCGGCGTGGTCACCTTCGCCTCAGGCTGGTCGTTCGGCTTCGACCTCGGCATGACATTCCTGGAGATTCACGGTCCCGTGCCGCGGTTGCGTGAGTCGGGCGTCATCACCCGTGCCCGCGAATTCCTAATGCGGCTGCAAGCCGGCACCGCCTACCGCCGGACCAACTGGACGCTGGACCTGGGCCGTCGACTCGACGCGTCCACCGAGTCGTTTCCGGAACGGGTATCAGAGAAGTCGGACCTGGCGCGCGCCGACGATTCGACGTTTGGCACCACGGTTCATCTGCGGGTGGAGGTCCAGCACCTGATCCGGCTGCCGGAGTCCGGGGCGATCTGTTTTCTGATCCGGACCTATCTGCTGCCCTTCGCCGATCTGGCGCAGATCGAACCGTGGCGGCAACGCACCGCTGCGGTGTTGGCCGAACTACCCGACGACCTGGCCGGCTACAAAGGCTTCCTCTCGTACCGCGATCGTGCGGTGTCCTGGTTGACTGACCGCGCGCACTAAGCTGGCGTCGGTATCCCACAGTGGCCCGGACTGCGCCGCTCCAACGTCGCACCCACCCGAGGACACTTATATGGCGATCGCCGACGTCTCCGCCTACACCCATCTGAGCAAGGTGGAAATCGAGGCATTTGCGGACGAACTCGACACCATCCGCCGCGACGTCGAGGAGTCGCTCGGGGCGGACGACGCGGCCTACATCCGGCGGGTGATCAGGTTCCAGCGGGCACTCGACGCCGCCGCCCGGCTGCTCATCGCAGGCAGTCGATCTCAGACCGGGTGGTGGCTGGGGACGGCATCGCTCGCGTACGCCAAATGCATCGAAAACATGGAACTGGGCCACAATATCGTGCACGGCCAATGGGATTGGATGAACGACCCCGAGATCCACTCCAACACCTGGGAGTGGGACATGGCCGGGCCGTCGACGCAGTGGCGGTACTCGCACAACTATCGCCATCACGTGTTCAGCAACGTGGTCGGTATGGACGAGGACATCGGCTACCGCGTGCTGCGGGTGACCACCGACCAACCCTGGCGACCGACTGCACTGCTGGCACCGCTGCGAAACCTGATGCTGGCAGCCACCTTCGAATGGGGCATCGCGCTACACGGGCTGCGTTCGGAACGCGACCGGGTCGACACCCGAGCCGGCAAAGCGGTGGAGAACCGCAGATTCCTGGCCAAGATCGCCCGCCAGTTGAGCAAGGACTATGTATTCCTGCCCGCCCTGAGCCGGGGCCGGTGGCGCCGAACACTGGCCGCCAATGCCACCGCGAATCTGCTGCGCAACCTGTCGGTCTACGTATCGATCATCTGCGGGCACATCCCAGATGGCGCCGAGACATTCGACCCGGCGGTGCTGCAGCGCGAGACCAGGGGCGAGTGGTACCTGCGGCAGATGCTCGGGGCCGCGAACTTCACCGCGTCGCCGGTGCTGGCCCTGTCGACCGGGCACCTGTGCTACCAGATCGAACATCACCTGTTCCCCGATCTGCCCAGCAACCGCCTGCCCCAGATCAGCGTGCGCGTGCGGGAACTGTGCGAAAAGTACGACCTGCCGTACAACTCCGCACCCCTGCTCCGCCAATTCCTCCGGACCCAGCGGACAATCGTCACGCTGGCGGTGCCCGACGGCTGGCGGATGCGCGGAGCATGAATGAGCAACTACACCCCTGACATCCTCGCGTCGGGTCTCGACGTGGTGTTCTGCGGTCTCAATCCGGGCGCCACCGCCGCCGCCGACGGGCACAACTTCTCGAATCGATCGAATCGCTTCTGGCCGGTACTGCATCTCGCCGGCTTCACCGAGGTGCGCCTGCAACCGCAGGACGAGCGCCGACTGCTCGAATATGGCTGCGGCATAACCGCTGTCGTGTCACGACCGACGACGCGGGCCGACGAGGTCACTCCGGCGGAATTCCGGTCGGCCCGGCCCGAGTTCGAGGCGAAGATGCGGCAGTACGCACCGCGGGTGATCGCCTTCCTGGGCAAGCGGGCGTTCGCGACCATGCTCGGGACGACGGTCGGCTGGGGCCGGTATCCGGATGAGTTCGCAGGGACCACCGCCTGGATCCTGCCCAACCCCAGCGGGCTCAACCGCGCCTTCACCCTGGACGCGCTGGTCGAGGCGTACGCCGAACTGCGGCGCGCGGTGCCGCGGCGATTGACAGCAGATCCGCAGGTCGGGCACCACCGCGCTGCCAACAACCCCTCCTAGGGTCGCGAGGGTGGGCACCGTGGCTCACCCGGCGAGGGGATGCAGAGTTGACCGAGATCAGCACGCACATCGACCAGGTGGACCACCGGCCGGATGACGCAGTGGCGTCCGACGCATCTGACACGGTGTCGGCGGGGCGCTGGGCACGGCTCAAGCACGAATGGGGTCGGCGTCTGCAGCCCGGTGAGCAGTCCGTGGTGATCGCCTGGTCGTGCTTCACCGTCACCTTCGCCGGCGTGCGTGCCCTGACGCACTGGATCCACGACGGCCACGGACCCTCGGGCGGGGGCATGTCCCTCGGTGGTCATCATTTTCACCACTACAACATCGGGATCGGTGGGCTGGCGGCCATCGGCGCCGTCGCGTTGCGCGGCGAGGAACGCCACCGTCGGCACCCACTGACCGCCGCGGCCTACGGCTCGGCGGTGGCACTGGTGGTCGACGAACTGGCGCTGCTCATCGATCTCAAGGACGTCTACTGGGCCAAGCAGGGCCGCACCAGCGTCGATGCCGCCGTCCTCGTCGGCGCGGCCGGGGCCACCATCGCCGCGGGACTACCGTTCTGGCCACACGCACGCCGCGCGCTACGCAGCTGACCGCGGGGGCGGAGCTTGTGCTAACACGGAGCCATGGCGACGACCCCGTTTGACGATCTGGACGACTATCTGACGCTGCCGCGTGTCGGCGGGCTCGCGGTGAGTGCCGACGGGACGCGGGTGGTGACGACCGTGGCCGAACTCAACGCCAAGCGCACCGAATTCATCAGGTCCATTTGGGAACTGGACGCCGAAGGCCGCCTGCCGGCCCGGCGGCTGACCCGCGGGGCCAAGGGTGAATCGTCGCCGACATTCACCGCCGACGGCGACCTGGTGTTCGTCGCCGCCCGGCCGGGTGAGGACGACGACAAACCGCCGGCCGCGTTGTGGCGCCTGCCCGCCGCAGGCGGCGAGGCCGAAGAAGTGGTGACGCTGCCGGGCGGCGTCAGCGCGGTGCACACCGCCAGGGCGGCGGCCCGGACCGTGCTCACCGCACCGCTGCTTCCTTCGGCCCGCGACGTCGAGGACGACCGCCGGCTGCGCACGTTGCGCAAGGACAACTCGGTCTCCGCGGTGCTGCACAGCGGATATCCGGTGCGCTACTGGGATCACGACCTCGGCCCCGACGAACCGCACCTGCTCGACGTCTCGGCGGCTGACGACGGGCCGCGCGACCTGACCCCGGCGCCGGGCGGCGCGCTGCGCGAGGCGGGATATGACCTCAGCCGCGACGGCAGCTTCGCCGTCGCCGCCTGGCGAGTTCCCGGGCCTGGCGCGTCGCTGCGCTCGGTCCTGGTCCGCATCGACCTCGACACCGGGGCTCGCGAGGTGATCGCCGACGATCCCGACGCCGATCTGGAGAATCCGGCCATCGCACCGGACGGGGCGTCGGTCGCCTTCACCCGCGAATCGTTCTCCACTCCGCACCAGGCACCACGAATCACGCTGCAGCACTTACGGTTCGGTGCCTCGCCGGAATCCGTCGCCGACAGCTGGGACCGGTGGCCGGCCTCGGTGACGTGGACGCACGACGGCACCGCCCTGCTGGTCACCGCCGACGACGCCGGCCGCAGTCCGATCTTCCGGGTGGAACTGGACGGGCGCGTCAGCGCCCTGACCACCGACGATTTCGCCTACACCGATGTCACCGGTGCGCCGCAGCAGATGGTGTTCGCGCTCCGCAGTTCCTACGCGGCGCCGCCGCATCCGGTGCGGATCGACGCCGACGGCGCGGTGACCGTGCTGCCGTGCGTCGAGCTGCCCGTGTTGCCCGGCTCGCTGACCGAGGTCTCCACCGAGACCGCCGACGGGCTGACGGTCCGGTCTTGGCTGGCATTGCCACAGGACACGGCCCCTGCGCCGCTGCTGCTGTGGATCCACGGCGGCCCGCTGGGCAGTTGGAACGCTTGGTCGTGGCGGTGGAACCCGTGGCTGCTGGCCGCGCGCGGGTATGCGGTGCTGCTGCCGGACCCGGCGTTGTCGACCGGTTACGGTCAGGACTTCATCCAGCGCGGCTGGGGAGCCTGGGGTGGCCCACCGTTCGAAGATCTGATGGCCGCCACCGACGCGGCGTGCGCCCATCCGCGGATCGACGAGACCCGCACGGCCGCGATGGGCGGGTCGTTCGGCGGCTACATGGCCAACTGGGTGGCCGGGCACACCGATCGGTTCACCGCGATCGTCACCCACGCCAGCCTGTGGGCGCTCGACCAGTTCGGTGCCACCACCGACGCCTCCTATTACTGGCTGCGGGAGATGACCAAGGAGATGGCCGAGGCGAACTCCCCGCACCGCTTCGTCGGGCAGATCACCACACCGATGCTGGTGATCCACGGTGACAAGGACTACCGCGTGCCGATCGGGGAGGCGTTGCGGCTGTGGTTCGAGCTGCTGACCGAGTCCGGCCTGCCCGCCGCGCCCGACGGCACCTCGGTACACCGGTTCCTGTATTTCCCGTCGGAGAACCACTGGGTGCTCAGCCCGCAGCACGCCAAGATCTGGTACCAGGTGGTGACGGCGTTCCTGGCCGAGCACGTGCTGGGGCAGACCGGCGCTGCACTGGCGCTGCCGGAAACCCTGGGTTGAACGGCGCGCGGTTGAGCTGGAGCCCAGTGGGTACGTTGAGCGGATGGCCGAAGAGCAGCGTGAATTCGACATCGTCCTTTACGGAGCCACCGGGTTCGTCGGCAAACTGACCGCGGAATACCTGGCCCGGTCCGCCGGTGACGCGCGGATCGCGCTGGCCGGCCGCTCTCCCGACCGCCTGCTCGCGGTGCGGAACACGCTGGGGGAGTCTGCCCAGTCCTGGCCGCTGATCACCGCAGACGGCGATTCGCCGTCGACGTTGGCCGCGATGGCCGCCCGCACCAGGGTGGTGGTGACCACCGTCGGGCCCTACACGAAATACGGACTACCGGTGGTGGCCGCCTGCGCGGCGGCGGGCACCGACTACGCCGATCTGACCGGTGAGCCCAACTTCATCAAGGACAGCATCGACCTCTATCACAAGCAGGCGATCGACACCGGCGCGCGCATCGTGCATTCGTGCGGATTCGACTCCATCCCTTCAGATCTCACGGTGTACGCGCTCTACAAGCAGGCGGCCGCCGACGGCACCGGAGCACTGGGGGACACCAACTTCGTGGTGCGGACGTTCGCCGGCGGCATCTCCGGGGGGACCGCCGCCTCGATGATCGAACTGTTCCGCGCGGCCAGCAACAATCCCGAGATCCGCGCGCAGATGAACGATCCCTACACGTTGACGCCGGACCGCGCCGCTGAGCCCGAACTCGGCGGCCAACCCGATGTGCGCTGGAGGCGCGGCAGTGAGATCGCCCCCGAACTGGCCGGCTACTGGACCGGGGCCTTCCCGATGGCGGCGCCGAACTCACGAATTGTGCGTCGCAGCAATGCCTTACAGGATTACGCCTACGGCAGGCGGTTCGCCTACGCCGAGCTGATGAGCGTTGGTCGCTCGATCGTCGCGCCGGTGGCGGCAGCGGTGAGTACCGCAATGAACGCGGCGGTGTTCGGCCTCGGCACGCGGTACATGCGCCTGGTGCCCGACGCACTGCTGAACCGCGTCCTGCCCAAGCCGGGTTCCGGGCCGTCCGAACGCGCCCGCGAAAACGGGCACTACACCGTCGATACCTTCACCACCACCACCAGCGGGGCCCGTTACCGCACCACGATGGCGCAGCGGGGCGACCCCGGCTACAAGGCCACCGCGGTGCTGCTCGGCGAGAGCGGGTTGGCGCTGGCGCTGGACCGCGATCGACTGTCGGATCTGCGCGGGGTGCTGACACCGGCCTCTGCGATGGGTGACGTCCTGTTGACCCGGCTGCCCGCCGCCGAGGTCACCCTGGAGACCGTGCGGCTCAATTGAATTCGTCTGCCCGAACCGGCTCCCGCCGGGTCTGACCGGATTAGCGTCGAGCACAGAGATTCCCCGAAACCCAGCAAAAGAAGGTGGCGACATGCCCGGTCTCGACGATCTGTTCGCACAGATTCCCGTCAAGGACATCGCGAACAAACTCGGTGCCCCCGAGAGCGACGTCAACAAGGCGATCCACACGCTGGTCCCGTCCCTGGTCGGCGGTTTGCAGCACAACTGCGCATCCGACGACGTCGACACCAGCAAGATCGAATCGGCCGCCACCACCCACGCCGCCAGCGGCCTGCTCGACGGTGGGGTGAACGTCGACCAGATCGATCAGAACGACGGTGACAAGATCGTCGCCAAGATCTTCGGCGGCAACGACAGCACCGCCGTGGCGTCGGCGCTGTCGGGATCCGGCGCGGGCGGCAACGACCTGATCAAGAAGCTGCTCCCGATCCTGGCGCCCATCGTGCTGGCCTACATCGGCAAGCAACTCGGCCAGAAGACCGGCGGGGCGGTCCAGCCAGGCTCCACCGGCGGGCTCGGCGACATCCTCGGCAGCATCCACGGCGGTGCAGGCGGCGGCGGGAACAACCCGCTCGGCAGCATCCTGGGCAGCGTGCTCGGCGGCGGCGCGGCCGGTGCGCCGGGTGCCTCGGGCGCCCCGGGTGCCGATGGTGCCCGCGGCAAAGGCAGCGTCATCGGCGAGATTCTGGGCGGCCTGCTGCGCGGCAGGAAGTAACCCGAACCGGACCCCGGCGGTCCGCGCCCGCACCTCTACCTAGAATTGACCGGTGACTGCCAGCGCTCGTTCAGACGCCGACCCGACGGCAACCGCCCTGCCCAAATCGTGGGAGCCCAGCGCGGTAGAGAGCGAGATGTACCAGGGCTGGGTCGACGCGGGGTACTTCACCGCGGATCCCACCAGCACCAAACCGCCGTACTCGATCGTGCTGCCGCCGCCGAACGTGACCGGCAGCCTGCACATGGGCCACGCCCTGGACCACACGTTGATGGATGTGTTGACCAGGCGCAAACGCATGCAGGGGTACGAGGTGCTGTGGCTGCCCGGGATGGATCACGCCGGGATCGCCACCCAGTCCGTGGTCGAGAAGCAACTGGCCGTGGACGGCAAAACCAAAGAAGACTTCGGCCGCGACCTGTTCATCGACAAGGTGTGGGACTGGAAGCGGGAATCCGGCGGCACCATCGGCGGGCAGATGCGTCGCATCGGCGACGGCGTGGACTGGACCCGCGACCGGTTCACCATGGACGACGGGCTTTCGCGCGCGGTCCGCACCATCTTCAAACGGCTCTACGACGCCGGCCTGATCTACCAGGCCGAACGGCTGGTCAACTGGTCGCCGGTGCTGCAGACCGCGATCTCCGACCTCGAGGTCAAGTACGAAGACGTCGAAGGCGAGCTGGTGTCGTTCCGCTACGGCTCCCTGAGTGACGACGAACCGCACATCGTGGTGGCCACCACCCGGCTCGAGACGATGCTCGGCGACACGGCGATCGCCGTGCACCCCGACGACGCCCGCTATCGGGCGCTGGTCGGTACCTCCCTGCCGCACCCGTTCCTCGACCGGCAGATCGTCGTCGTCGCCGACGGACACGTCGACCCCGAATTCGGCACGGGTGCAGTCAAAGTCACCCCCGCCCACGACCCCAACGACTTCGAGATCGGCGTGCGGCACAGTCTGGCGATGCCGACGATGTTGGACACCAAGGGCCGGATTGCCGACACCGGAACGCAGTTCGACGGGATGGACCGGTTCGAAGCCAGGGTGGCGGTGCGGGAAGCACTGGCCGCGCAGGGACGCATCGTCGCCGAGAAGCGACCGTATCTGCACAGCGTCGGACATTCCGAGCGCAGCGGTGAGGCCATCGAACCGCGGCTGTCACTGCAGTGGTGGGTGAAGGTCGAATCGCTGGCCCAGGCGGCCGGAGATGCGGTTCGCAACGGCGACACCGTGATTCACCCCGCCAGCCAGGAGGCGCGGTGGTTCGGCTGGGTCGACAACATGCACGACTGGTGTATCTCGCGTCAGCTGTGGTGGGGGCACCGGATCCCGATCTGGCACGGCCCCGACGGTCAGAAGGTCTGCGTCGGCCCCGACGAAACCCCGCCGGAGGGTTGGGAGCAGGACAACGACGTGCTGGACACGTGGTTCTCCTCGGCGCTGTGGCCGTTCTCCACCATGGGCTGGCCGGACCACACCCCGGAACTCGACAAGTTCTATCCCACCAGCGTGCTCGTCACCGGCTACGACATCCTGTTCTTCTGGGTGGCCAGGATGATGATGTTCGGCACCTTCGTCTCCGGCGATGACGTGATTCCCGCGAATTCGCAAGGCCGCCCACAGGTTCCGTTCACCGACATCTTCCTGCACGGGCTGATCCGCGACGAGTTCGGCCGCAAGATGAGTAAGTCCAAGGGCAACGGGATCGACCCGCTGGACTGGGTGGAGACCTTCGGCGCGGACGCGCTGCGGTTCACCCTGGCCCGCGGTGCCAGCCCCGGCGGCGACCTGTCCATCGGCGAGGATCACGCCAGGGCGTCGCGCAAC
Source organism: Mycobacterium sp. (assembly GCA_040511255.1). GTDB lineage: Bacteria > Actinomycetota > Actinomycetes > Mycobacteriales > Mycobacteriaceae > Mycobacterium. The sequence goes on from JBEVHL010000076.1 coordinate 12,861, forward strand.
TTCGCCACCAAGATCTTCAACGCGACGAAGTTCGCCCTGATGAACGGCGCGGAACTGGCGCCACTGCCCGACGTGGGCACCTTGACCGACGCCGACCAGTGGATCCTTCGTCGTCTCGAACAGGTGCGCGCCCAGGTGGATGCGGACCTCGACGGCTATGAGTTCAGCCGGGCCTGCGAGACGCTGTACCACTTCGCCTGGGACGAGTTCTGCGACTGGTATCTGGAGCTGGCGAAAGTCCAACTGGCCGACGGTATCTCGCACACCAACGCGGTTCTCGCAACCGTGCTCGACGCCCTGCTCAAGATGCTGCACCCGGTGATGCCGTTCGTCACCGAAGCGTTGTGGAAATCGCTCACCGGAGCCGAATCCCTGGTGATCGCCGACTGGCCTGCGCCGCTTGGCCTGCAGCTGGATCCGGCGTCGGAGCGACGCATCGCCGACCTGCAGCGGCTGGTCACCGAGATCCGCCGGTTCCGCAGCGACCAGGGACTCAACGACCGCCAGAAGGTGCCCGCCAAACTCTCGCGGGTGGCCGAAGCGGATCTGAGCAACCAGGTCTCGGCCGTGACCGCGCTTGCCTGGCTGACCGAGCCGCCAGCCGACTTCGCCCCCTCAGCCTCGATCGAGGTGTCACTGTCCGGCGGCATCGTGCTCGTCGAACTCGACACGTCCAGCACCATCGACGTCGCGGCCGAACGTCGCCGTCTGGACAAGGATCTGGCTGCCGCGCAGAAGGAATTGGCAGGCACCACAGCCAAACTGAGCAACGACGCATTCCTGGCCAAGGCCCCGGACGACGTGGTGGCCAAGATCCGCGACCGGCAGCGGCTGGCCGGGGAAGAGGTCGACCGGATCACCGCACGCCTGGCCGGATTGGCATGACCGACGAGATCTTCGAAGAGTTTCCGGAATCGCTGCCCGATCCGGAACCCACCCCGGACGAGATCGCCTCGCTGCTCCAGGTGGAGCATCTGCTCGACCAACGCTGGCCGGAGACCAAGATCGAGCCGAGTACCTCGCGCATCGAAGCGCTGATGGAACTGCTCGGCTCACCGCAGCGCGCGTACCCCTGCATCCACATTGCGGGCACCAACGGTAAGACCTCGGTGGCGCGCATGGTCGATGCACTGCTGACCGCGCTGCACCGGCGTACCGGGCGCACCACCAGCCCGCATCTGCAGTCGGCGGTGGAACGAATCTCCATCGACGGCAAGCCGATCAGCCCCGCGCTGTACGTGGAGACCTACCGCGAGATCGAACCGTTCGTGCAGATGATCGACCGGCAGAGCGAGGAAGCCGGCGGCCCCGCGATGAGCAAATTCGAGGTCGTCACCGCCATGGCGTTCGCCGCCTTCGCCGATGCGCCCATCGAGATCGGCGTCATCGAGGTCGGCCTCGGCGGACGCTGGGATGCCACCAACGTCGTCGACGCACCGGTGGCCGTCATCACCCCGATCAGCGTCGACCACGTCGAATTCCTGGGTAGCGATATCGCGGGTATCGCCGCCGAAAAAGCAGGTGTGATCAAGCGGTCGGCAGATGACCTGGTACCCGTCGATACCGTCGCCATCATCGGGCTGCAGGTACCCGAAGCCATGGAAGTGTTGATGGCACAAGCGATTACGGCCGACGCGGCCGTCGCACGCGAAGGCTCGGAGTTCGCGGTGCTGAGCAGGCAGATCGCCGTCGGCGGGCAACTGCTGGAGCTGCAGGGCCTCGGCGGGGTCTACTCCGAGATCTTCCTTCCCCTGCACGGCGAACACCAGGCGCACAACGCGGTGGTGGCGCTGGCCGCCGTCGAGGCGTTCTTCGGGGCCGGCGCCGCACAACAACTCGACGTCGACGCCGTCCGGTCCGCCTTCGCCTCGGTGACCAGTCCGGGTCGCCTGGAACGGTTGCGCAGCGCGCCGACGGTGCTGGTCGACGCCGCCCACAACCCGGCCGGCGCGGCGGCACTGGCGCAGGCCCTGTCCGAGGAATTCGACTTCCGCTTCCTGGTCGGGGTGGTCAGTGTGATGGGCGACAAGGACGTCGGTGCCATCCTGGCCGCACTGGAGCCCGTGTTCGATCAGCTGATCGTCACCCACAACGGATCGCCGCGGGCGATGGACGTCGAGGGGCTGGCGCTGCTCGCCGAGGAACGGTTCGGCCCGGAACGCGTCATCACCGCCGACACGCTGGCCGATGCCATCGAAACCGCCACCGCACTGGTGGAACAGGGCGACGAGGACGAAGGGTTGTCCGGCCGCGGCATCGTGATCACCGGGTCCGTCGTCACCGCGGGTGCCGCCCGCACTCTGTTCGGCAAGGAGCCGTCGTGACCGACGACAGCACCGCCGGTGCGGACGACACCGCACCCGCCCCGCCGGACCCGTGGAAGAGCTTCCGCGGCGTGATGGCAGGCACGCTGATCCTGGAGTCGATCGTGGTGCTGCTGGCGCTGCCGGTGGTCGCGACGGTCGGTGGCGGGCTGACCACGTTCTCGATGGCCTTCCTGATCGGTTTCGCGTTCCTGCTGGTGCTGATGTCCGGCATCCAGGGCCGATCCTGGGCCATCTGGGCGAACCTCGGAGTGCAGGTGGTGCTGATCGCGGGCTGGGCCATCTACCCCGGGGTGGGGATGATGGGCGTGCTGTTCGCGGTGGTGTGGCTGCTCATCGTCTACCTGCGCGCGGAAGTCCTGCGCAGGCAGCGCGCCGGTCTGCTGCCGAGCCAACAGTTGGAGCCGTGAATCGGACATTTGGTGTTGCTTGGGTACGCTGTGCGCCGTGACTGAGCGGACTCTTGCATTGATCAAGCCTGATGGCGTCGAGCGGCAGCTGGTGGGCGAGATCATCGGCCGCATCGAGCGGAAGGGCCTGTCCATCGCGGCCCTGGAGCTCAAGAGCGTCAGCGACGAGCTGGCCAGGGCCCACTACGCCGAACACGAAGGCAAACCGTTTTTCCCGTCGCTGCTGGAGTTCATCACGTCGGGACCAGTGGTCGCCGCCGTGCTGGAAGGCCCACGCGCCATCGCCGCCTTCCGTCAGCTGGCCGGTGGTACCGACCCCGTCGAGAAGGCCACACCCGGCACCATCCGCGGCGACCTCGGCCTGGAGACCCAGTTCAATCTGGTGCACGGATCCGATTCCCCGGATTCCGCAGAGCGTGAGATCGCGCTCTGGTTTCCCAGCCTGTAATCCCGGCGGCAGGCACCGCCCGATCCCTGGCTAACCGCGACTTGGTCCGGCCACTGTCAACGGTATGGGATACTGACACCGGGTGTACGTCGTCGAACAGGCGACCAAAGCCTGGATGAAGACCAAGACGAGGGCGACCACCGCTATCGCGATGCGGCGCCGACCGTCCGGGTCATCATTCAACCCAGGCACCGGGTGTGTTCCACACGAGCCGCACGGGGCGAGACCATGACAAACCCGAGGGAAATCTCGGGTACATAGCGGAAGTCCCCGCGCGGCCGCGTCTATGAACGACGCGCCCGGGGGCTTGAAGGAGACTTTGTGGACCCCGTTGAAAACCAAGATGCTCGAATCCAAGATCAGACCGACAGCACGACCGAGGCCCCGGCGCCACATGACGATCTGCCCGATCGGTTGAGAGTCCATTCGTTGGCGCGGGTGCTCGGCACCACCAGCAGGCGCGTCCTCGACGCCCTGGCTGAGCTGGACGGACGCTCCCGCAGCGCGCACTCCAGCGTCGACCGCACCGATGCCGTCCGGGTCAGGGATGTGCTCTCCGCGGCGGAGGTCCCGGCCACCCCGGTGACAGCTGAAACGGTGGAGCCTGGCGCAGTGGACGTCATCGCCGCCGTCGAAGAGGCCGTGACCGAGACGCCGGCCGAGGCAACGAACGACGAGCCCGAGTCGCGGCTGCTACTCGAAACGCCCGATCCGCCGGAGACGCCGCTGCCCGAATCGCAGTACGTCAACCAGGCCGACTATTTGCCGCTGTTCCTGCCCCCGCAGCCCGTCGACGAGCGGCCCAAGGCGAAGACCCCGCGGGTCGACGCTGCCCCGCCGGCCGCTGTCGAGGAGGACGAGGACGACGACGACGATTCTGACGCAGACACCGATTCCGACGCGGACACCGACACCGACTCCGACGACGACCAGACCGGTCGACCCGCAGCGAACCGCAGGCGCAGGCGCGGTCGTCGTGGCCGCGGCAGGGGCCGTGGCGGCGAGGGCGACGGCGACGCGACCGGCGACGACGAGTCGGAATCGGATGACGATTCCGAGAGCGACACCGATGCCACGTCCGAATCGGACGACGATTCCGACGACGAGAACGGCGACGACGACTCGGGCACCGGCGATGGCGCCACCCGTCGGCGTCGGCGTAGGCGTCGCCGCAAGTCCACCGGCGCCGATGACGGCGAGGCCATCTCGCCCGACGATCCGCCGAACACCGTCGTGCATGAGCGCGCGCCCAGGGAGAAGTCGGCCAAGGGTCGCGATCCCGACGAGATCCAGGGCATCAGCGGCTCGACGCGGCTGGAAGCTAAGCGGCAGCGCCGTCGCGACGGCCGCGATGCCGGCCGCCGTCGGCCCCCGATCCTCAGCGAAGCCGAATTCCTGGCCCGCCGCGAGGCGGTCGACCGCGTCATGGTGGTGCGGGACAAGACCCGCTCCGAACCGCCGCACGAAGGTGGTCGCTACACCCAGATCGCCGTACTCGAAGACGGTGTGGTGGTGGAGCATTTCGTCACCTCCGCCGGCTCGGCGTCGCTGGTCGGCAACATCTACCTGGGCATCGTGCAGAACGTGCTGCCGTCCATGGAGGCCGCGTTCGTCGACATCGGCCGCGGCCGCAACGGTGTGCTGTACGCAGGTGAGGTCAACTGGGAGGCCGCCGGTCTGGGCGGCTCGGCGCGCAAGATCGAGCAGGCGCTCAAGCCCGGCGACTACGTCGTCGTCCAGGTCAGCAAGGACCCCGTCG
>JBEVHL010000077.1:0-4234 GCA_040511255.1 Mycobacterium sp.
CTGATGGAGATCCTCGGACCGCAGGCCACGCTGCGTGGCAACGGCGCCCAGCTGCGCGGTCGGGTGGAACGATTGCACCGCTCTGCTCTGATCCTGACCTTCGGTGGCGGCACCAACGAAATCCAGCGCGACATCATCGGCATGGTTGGCCTCGGCCTGCCGCGCGTCAACCGCTGATCCCTCCCAGATTCAAAGGACGAGCCCCATGGATTTCACCATCAACGAAGCGGCGCAGGATCTTTCGGGCCTGGTCGGTACCATCGTCGACGCCGTCTGCACGCCCGAACACCAGCGTCAGCTCGACGGTCTGGACCAGCGGTTCGATACCGACCTCTGGCGCAAACTCAAAGACGCCGACATCCTCTCGACGGCCGCCCCGGAGGCACTGGGCGGCGGCGGCTTCGGGGTGTTGGAGCAGACCGCGATACTCACCGCCCTCGGCAGGCAGCTCGCCGCGGTGCCGTATCTGGAGTCGGTCGTCGTTGCCGCAGGCGCCTTGGCGCAGTTCGGTTCCGACGAGTTGCAGCAGAGCTGGGCGGTGCCTGCGGTCAACGGCGACAAGATCCTGGCGGTGGCACTGGACGGCGAACTCGGCGAGGGCCCGGTGCGGGCCACCCGTTCGGGCGATGATTACACCCTGACCGGCACCAGGACCCAGGTCGGCTTCGGCCCGGTCGCCGATGCATTCCTGGTGGTCGCCGAAAGTGATTCCGGCACAGCGGTGTTCCTGGTCGCAGCGGCCGATGCGGGGGTAGCGGTCACCTCGCTGGAGACCACCGGAAAGGGCAGCGTCGGGGAACTCGAGCTGTCCGGGGTGACTATCGGCGCGGACCGGCTGGTCGGCGGTGGCGATGTCGTGGAGTGGCTGACCACGCATCTCACCCTGGGGCAGAGCGCTTTTCAGCTCGGTGTGTTGGAGCGGGCCTTGGAGCTCACCGCGGAGTACGCCCGCACCCGCGAACAGTTCGAGCGACCGATCGGCAGCTTCCAGGCGGTGGCCCAGCGTCTGGCGGACGGCTACATCGATGTCAAGGGGCTGCGCCTGACGCTGACCCAGGCCGCGTGGCGACTCGACGAGAACCTGCCCGCCGGAAACGAAGTCGCGACTGCGGCGTTCTGGGCAGCCGACGCCGGCCACCGCGTCGCGCACACCACCGTGCACATCCACGGCGGGGTCGGCATCGACATGGACCATCCGGCGCACCGTTATTTCCTGGCGGCAAAGCAGACGGAGTTCGCGGTCGGCGGCGCCACCGGACAGCTGCTGCGGATCGGCCGCGAACTGGCCGATACGCCCGTCTAGCCCGGTGATCGAGCACACCGTCACTCACCTGCTCGCGCCGTTGGCCGAGGTCGACGACCGGGGTGTCTACGCCACGGTGGGCGACGAGGTGTCATTCGTCAGTTGGCGCGACCACATTCAGGACGGCGCCGACCTGGCCGCCACCCTGCGGGCCAGGCTGGACCCGGGCCGGCCGCCGCATGTCGGTGTGCTGCTGGGCAACACCCCGTTCTTCTGCACAATGCTGGTGGCCGCCGCGCTGTCCGGGTTGGTCCCGGTCGGCCTGAACCCAACCCGCCGCGGTGCTGCCCTGCAGCGCGACATCGACCACGCCGACTGCCAACTGGTGCTCGCCGACGCCGATGGCGCGCAGGACGGTATCGCCGCGATCGACGTCGAGTCCCCCGCATGGGCACAGGAGTTGGCCGCCCACCGCGGTTCACCCGTGCGGTTCACCCCTGCCCAACCTGACGACCTGTTCATGCTGATCTTCACCTCGGGCACCAGTGGCAACCCCAAAGCGGTGCGCTGCACGCACGAGAAGGTCGCCTTCCCGGCGGACATGCTGGCCGGGCGGTTCGGCCTCGGCCCGGCCGACACCTGCTACCTGTCGATGCCGTTGTTCCACTCCAACGCGATCATGGCCGGCTGGGGACCGGCGGTGGCGGCGGGCGCCTCGATCGCATTGCGGCGCAAGTTCTCCGCGTCGCAGTTCTTCCCCGATGTGCGCCGGTTCGGCGCCACCTACGCCAATTACGTCGGCAAGCCGCTGTCGTACATCCTGGCCACCGCCCCGCAGGACGACGACGCCGACAATCCCCTGCGTTTCGCTTACGGAAACGAGGGTGCGCCAAGGGATCTGGACCGGTTCGCCGAACGGTTCGGTGTCATGGTGGTCGACGGGTTCGGCTCGAGCGAGGGTGGGGTGTCGATCGCCCGCACCCCCGGCACTCCGGAGGGTGCGCTGGGCCCGTTGGTCGACGGGGTGATGATCGCCGACGTGGACACCGGCCAGCCGTGTCCGCCCGGGGTGATCGGCGAGCTGGTCAACACCGCGGGACCCGGCCAGTTCCGCGGATACTACAAAGATCCGGACGCCGAGGCCCAGCGGATGGCGGGCGGGGTGTATCACAGCGGTGATCTGGCGTATTCGGACGATGACGGATTCGCCTATTTCGCTGGGCGGCTTGGTGATTGGATGCGGGTGGACGGGGAGAACCTCGGCACCGCGCCGATCGAACGAATCCTGATCCGCTATCCGGATGTCACCGAAGTCGCGGTGTACCCGATCCCCGACCCCGCGGTGGGCGATCAGGTGATGGCGGCACTGGTGCTGCCCGACGGGACCGATCTCGACGTGGCGAAGTTCCGGGAGTTCCTGGCCGCCCAGACCGACCTCGGCCCCAAACAGTGGCCTGCCTATGTCCGGGCCAGCACCACGCTGCCGCGCACCGAGACGTTCAAGGTGCTCAAACGCCAATTGTCCGCCGAGGGCGTCGATTGCGCAGATCCGGTGTTCCCCATCGGGCGGCCGGACCGTGACCGACGCTAGCCCCGGCGATATCGCGACCATGCTGCTGGACCGCTGCGGCGACGAGCATCTGGGCCTGCGCACCCGCGACTGCGATTGGACCTGGGACCAGGTGGTGCAGGAATCGGCGGCCAGGGGTGCCTGGGCCACGGGTGTCCGGTCGGCCGGTCCGCTGCACATCGGGGTGCTGCTGGACAACGTGCCTGACTTCGTATTCTGGCTGGGCGCAGCGGCATTGGTCGGCGCCACGATCGTGGGCCTCAATCCGACCCGGGCGGACGTAGACCTCGCCGCGGACATCCGGCATGCCGACTGTCAGCTGATCGTCACCGACTCCCCCGGTATGCGACGCCTCCGCGACGTGGACCATGGGCTCGATCCCGGCCGGTTCCTGGTCGTCGACGAGCCCACGTATCAACGCCACGTCGAGCAGCACCGGAGCCAACCTGCCGTCGCACCCGGTGTCGGCGCTGATTCTCTGCTCCTGCTGCTGTTCACCTCCGGCACCACCGGCACCTCGAAGGCGGTCAGGTGCAGCCAGGGCCGACTGGCCCGGATCGCCGACATGGCGTCGGCCAAATACGGCCACACCCGACGGGACGTCGAGTACTGCTGCATGCCGTTGTTCCACGGCAACGCCCTGATGGCGCTGTGGGCGCCGGCGCTGGCCGTCGGTGCGACAGTGTGCCTGACACCGACGTTCACCGCGTCGGGCTTCCTGCCCGACGTCCGCTTCTTCGGCGCGACCTTCTTCACCTACGTCGGAAAAGCGTTGTCGTATCTGATGGCAACGCCTGAGCAGCCCGATGATGCGGACAACACTCTGACCCGCGGGTTCGGTACCGAGGCCTCTCCTGAGGACCAGGTGCAGTTCCGGCGGCGCTTCGACGCCGAACTGTTCGAGGGCTACGGGTCCAGCGAGGGCGGCGCCGTCGCGACCCCGGATCCGACGGCCCCACCCGGCGCCCTGGGCCGGCCATCGCATCCCGGAGTCGTGGTGGTGGACCCGGTGACGATGATCAGTTGTCCCGCGGCGGTTCTCGACCAGCACGGCCGGGTGACCAACCCCGACGAGGCGGTCGGTGAGATCGTCGACCAACGCGGGGCCGGGGATTTCGAGGGTTACTACCGCAATGACGCCGCCGACGCCGATCGGCTCCGCAACGGCTGGTACTGGACCGGTGACCTCGGCTATCTCGACGAGGCCGGCTTCCTGTACTTCGCCGGCCGGCGTGGCGACTGGATCCGGGTCGACGGGGAGAACATCTCGGCGTTGACCATCGAGCGGGTGTTGCGCCGCCATCCTGCCGTGGTGGCCCCCGCGGGGGTCGGCGGTGGCGCCCCCCCAAAGGGCGAGAAAGGGTTTGGCCCGCTCGAGGGGGCCCCCCCCGCGACGTTAGAAGCCGCCGGCGGCGCCGGCG
>JBEVHL010000078.1:0-2939 GCA_040511255.1 Mycobacterium sp.
CGTCGCCGTCGGCCGCCTCCACCCGGACCGCAGTCACCTTGTACTCGGGGCAGCCCGTCACCTCGTCGGTCCAACCCGAGGTGAGCTGGTTCACCGGTGCGCCCGGGAAGTGGAAGGCCAGGAACACTTCCCCCGGCGACACCATCTCTGTCACTCGCGCGGGCACGTTGACCTGACCGCGTCGACTGGTAACCACGACGGGGCCGCCCTCGACCACACCCAGCCGGGCAGCGTCGACAGGGTGAACATCGAGCCGCTCATCGGGGAGGAGCATCAGGTTGGCGGTGCGCCGGGTCATCGTCCCGGCGTTGTAGTGCTCCAGTCGTCGACCGGTGACCAGGACGAACGGGTATGCCTCGTCCGGCTGCTCACCGGGAGGGAGATAAGGACGCACACCAAGTGCCGCCCGGCCGTCTGGCGTCGCGAAGCGGTCCAGGTAGAGCGTCGCTTCGCCCGGATCCTCGGCGGACCGGCAAGGCCAGTGCAGCGCACCTTCAGCATCCAGCCGCTGATGGCTCAGCCCGCCGAACAGCGGAGCTACTGCGGCGCACTCGTGGAGTGCGTCGGCCGGGGTCGGGCAGCCCAGATCGATGCCGAGTGCCTGCGCCACCGAGTTCAGAATGGCGAAGTCGGAACGTGCCTGTCCCGGCGGCGAGAGAGCCGGCCGTACCCGCTGGAACCGGCGGTCGAAGTTGACGAAGGTGCCGTTCTTCTCCAAGAACGACGCCGCCGGCAGCACCACGTCGGCGAGTTGCGCGGTCTGGCTGAGGAAGATCTCCTGTACGACGACCAGCTCGCAGGCCGCAATGGCCTCGCGTACGTGGCTAGTGTCGGGGTCGGTCTGCGCTATGTCCTCCCCCATGACATACAGCGCCTTGAGGTGGCCATCGATTGCGGCGTCGAACATTTGCGGTATCCGCAGGCCCGGCTCCGGCGGCAGCTGCACTCCCCAGACTGCGCCAATCCGACCGCGGGCGTCGGGATCCGTCACCCGTTGATAGCCGGGAAGCAGGTCTGGGAGCGCACCCATGTCGGAGGCCCCCTGCACGTTGTTCTGACCGCGAAGCGGCATGATTCCGCAGCCGGATGAGGTACCCACCGCTCCGCACAGGATCGCCAGGTTCGCCAGTGCGCGAACCCCGTCGGTGCCGTGTGCGTGCTCGGTGACGCCCAACCCGTAGACGATCGCCGGTCGCCTGGCAGTGCCAAACAGCCTGGCGGCCGACCGTAGATCATCGGCGGACACACCCGCGATCCGGGCAACACGATCCGGGTCGTAGTCGCCGAGCGTGCGCAGCAGCTCGTCGTAGCCCGAGACGCGCTTCTCGATGAAGGCCTCATCCACGTGGCCGCCGGCCACCAGCAGGTGCGCAATCCCGTGAAACACGGCCACATTGGAGCCGGGCCTCCCGGCCAGGTGTACGTCGGCGATCTCGGCCAGCTCGGTACGCCGCGGATCGATCACCACCAGCCGGGCACCACGCCGGATGAGCTGCTTCAGCCGGGCGCCCACCACTGGGTGCGCCTCGGTCGGATTTGCCCCGACCAGCAAGATGCAGTCGGCACGGTCGAGATCCTCAAACGATCCGGTCCCCCCGGCCAAGCCAAACGCCGCCACCAAACCGGCTGCGGACGGCGCATGGCACAGCCGGGAACAGTTGTCGACATTGTTGGTGCCAATCGCTGCCCGCATCATCTTCTGCAGCAGGTAGTTCTCCTCGTTTGTCGCACGTGCTGAGGAGATTGCGGCTACCGCGTCGGGCCCATGCACGGCGATAATGCCCCGTAGCCCTTCGCCGATCAGGCCGAGCGCTTCCTCCCAACTGGCCGGCTCCAGGCTGCCGTTGCGGCGCAGCAACGGGGTGCTCAGGCGGTCGGGCGCGGTGGCAAAGCCGTGAGCAAACCGGCCCTTCACGCAGGCATGACCACGATTGACCGGCCCATCAAGAGCAGGGGTCACCGCGGCGATGGTGCCGTCTCTGGTTTGCACGTCCAGGCTGCATCCGACACCGCAGAAGCCGCAGGTGGTCCGGGTAATCACCTCGATCGGCCGGGGGTCCGCCAGGCCCGGCTCGAACAATGCGCCCGTAGGGCAGGCGTCCACGCAGCCACCACAGGCCACGCATGGCGAGTCGATCCACAACTCGTTGGCGCCGGCCACCAGCACCGCATTCGGGCCCCGGCCGGCAAGAGTGAGGGCATAGGTTCCCTGGACCTCGTCGCACATGCGTACGCACCGCCCGCACGTAATGCACAGATCGGGATCGAAACGCACATACGGATGGGTGTGGTCGACGCGGTCGGCGGAGCGGCCATCCGGTGGTGGGGCCGGTACGCCGAGCGCTGCGCAGGCAGTGACCACCTCACTGCGTTCGGCGGGAAGATCGAACGCACGGGCCGGCAGCGATGACACCAGCAGCTCAAGGGTTCCGCGTACGGCGGAGGTTGCTACCGGGTCATCGGTGTGCACCACCATGCCCTCGCCGGCCGGCGTCGTGCAGGAGGCCACCACGGTTCTCCCGTTTGCCGGCTCGGCGACATCCGGGGAGTTGTCAATAGCGACCAGACAGGTCCGGCAAGAGCCGCCAGCTGAGGTCCGTGGATCCCAGCAAAGCGTGGGAATGTACCGACCAGCTTCCTGCACGGCGGCCAGGACTGACGCGCCGGGTGCAACCTCCACTTCCTGCCCGTCGACTTTAACCCTCATTCCGACAGCTCCTCGGCATACACGCGCAGCAGGCTGCGGACACTGCCGGGCACCCCGCGACCGAACGCACACATGCTCGCGGTGCTGAGCGTCTCCAGCAGCGGCTGCTGTTCTTCAAGCGCGGATCGGTCGCCGGCTATGATCCGCTTCGCCAGGTCAACACCCCGGCCGGACCCGATCCGGCAGGGCGCACAGGTGCCGCAGCTCTCCGCCGCCGCGAAACTCCAAATGT
>JBEVHL010000079.1:0-8942 GCA_040511255.1 Mycobacterium sp.
GGCGGCGACGGCGGCAACGGCGGCGGCGCAGCGGCTGCTGCCTAACCGGTAGCAGCTGGGACTTCTCGAAGTCCCGCACGCGGAACGTTCCCGGGGGTGTCGTAACCCGACACTCCCGGGACTCCCGCACCAGCAACAGAAATCGCAGACACCGGGCCCACCTCGTGGGCCCGGTGTTGTGCGTTGACCAGAAATATGCCCATCGGTCCGGGGCGGTCGAATACGATGGACCAGACTGCGGTGGGGGACGCCGCAGTCGAGGGCGATAGAGGGGGAGACGATGGTCGCCGGCACCGAGCTGGACATCAGCGGGGGCGCCGCGGGCGAATTCCCGTTGGGCCGCAGCACATTACCGGTCAAGGACGTCGGTCGGCTGTTACTGCGCTGTGCGGATCGTCCCGGTTTGGTGGCAGCGGTCAGTGCTTTCCTGGCTGACGCGGGCGCCAATATTGTTTCGCTGGATCAACATTCGACTCAGCAGACCGGTGGCACGTTCATGCAGCGGACCATCTTTCACCTGCCGGGGTTGTCCGCCGCCCGCGATGAGCTGGAGCGCGACTTCGCCGAGAGGGTGGCCGAGCCGTTCGGTATCGACTTCCGGCTCAGCGAGGCGGCCAAGCCCAAACGGGTCGCGATCATGGCCTCGAAAGAGGATCACTGCCTACTCGACCTGCTGTGGCGTAACCGCCGTGGCCAGCTGGACATGTCGGTGGCGATGGTGATCGCGAACCATCCGGACCTGGCCGAACAGGTCCGGCCGTTCGGGGTGCCGTTCATGTATATCCCGGCGCGCAAAGACATTCGCGACGAAGCCGAGCGCCGCCAGCTCGATCTGCTGCGGGGGAACGTCGACCTGGTGATCCTGGCCCGCTATATGCAGATCGTCACCCCCTTCCTCTTGGAGGAGGTCGGCTGCCCGATGATCAACATTCACCACTCGTTTCTCCCGGCCTTCATCGGCGCGGCACCCTATCGCCGGGCGAAGGAACGGGGCGTCAAACTCGTTGGAGCCACCGCACATTACGTGACCGAGAACCTGGACGAAGGACCGATCATCGAGCAGGACGTGGTGCGGGTCGATCATCGCCACAACGTCGAGGACCTGACCAGATTGGGCGCTGACGTCGAGCGGGCGGTGCTGTCCCGAGCGGTCTCGTGGCACTGCGAGGATCGCATCATCCGGTACGGCAACCAGACCATCGTCTTCTGACTTCACGCCAAACGCGAGGTGCCGTCAGCTACTCTGACGCAACGCCTTCACACCGAGAACCGTGGGGCGCACTAGGGAGGGAACATGATGAAGATCAATTGGCGCATAACAGCATCCGTCGTTTTTGCAGGTCTTACCGCGGTGGGGGTCGGCATTGCCAGCCCGGCGTCGGCGGACGAGTTCAGCGGCACCTACAAGCTTGACCTGGGTGACGGAAACACTGCCACCTGGAACGTCACGCCGTGCGACAACGATCCGCTGAATCACTGCGTACACGTTGCGCAACAGGGTGACTCACTTCAGCAGCCGTGGAATGCCGATGCGTTCTGGCAGGTCGGCTACTGGACCCTGAATGTGAATCGGCCTGACTTCCTGGCGTGCCCCGACGGTACGAAGCATTCGGCCGTGGCGACCTACTCGTGGAATGCTGCCACCCTCGACGGACAGGCCAGCGCGTTCAACAACGGGTTGTGCGGCGGCAAGCCGCAAACTCTGGCCGCGTACTTCACCATGACCAAGGAGAGCTGAGCGCCTAGGCGCCCCACTCCGTCTTCTCGTAGACCAGCCAGCGCATTTCGATGGGGCACTGCGCCTGCGGGAGATCGAAAACGTCTTGGCCGCTAACCCATTCGGCGTACCAGCTGGTTGGCGGCCAGGCGCCGTCCGGCAGGTGCGCCTTCTCGTACTCGTAGACAGAGTCGTCGCTGATCAGCGCCAGCGGGAGTTGCGCCGCCGCGTCCGCTATCTCCTGCGGTGTGAAGATGCTGCTGTACATCTGCTGCCCGAGTTCCCGCACGCCGGCGTCCGGGTCGAAGCCGTCGCGCGCCACGAAGGCGTTGAACACCAGCCGGCCACCGGGAGCGAGGCATACGGCGGCGAGTTGGAAGAGGGCGCGCAGGTGGTGGGTGGTCCGAAAATCCGACACCACCTCGGACAGCAGGATCAGCTGGTAGTCCCGGCGTAGATCGTCGAGCGTGGCGAAGACGTCGCGGGTGATGACCCGCATGTCCAGTCCGTCGCGCTCGGCCTCCGAGCGGATGACGTCCGCGAATTTCGGGGTCATCTCCACCACGTCCACCGGGTGCCCGCGGCGAGCCAGGGCCAGCGCGTTGCGCCCGGTTCCTGCCCCGATATCGAGGACTCGATAGATCGACGGATCGGCGGTTTCGGCCGCGAGCGCCAAGATCCGGGCATCGGGCTCGGTGCCGAACAGCGGAGGTTCACGGGTGGCGATCCAGTTTTCGTAGGCCGCCTCGACCGTCAGCCATTTGGACTGGACGTGGTAGTTCAGGGTGGTGCCGACGGGGGCGTTGTACGAAATCAGGATGTTCGACCGCGGGGACGCCGCGAAGGCGTCCGCCAACTGCGTCTCCAGCGCCGTCCTGAGTGCAGCGAGTTCTTCGGTGGTGAACCTGCAACCGACTCCCGCGAAAACGGTGTCGCACATCGACACATAGTCGTCGATCATCCCGGGGACGGCAGGGAGCAGCATCTCTCCCCGTATCTCGGAACGGCGGTGCAACCGGCGCGCCATGGAGGTGCGCAGCAATTGCGGACTGACCGTTTCGGTAGGGAGGTAATCCATCAGATTTCCTTCTTCAACGCCTGAGAACATCTCGTCGGGGTCAACCCCCTGAATCTGCCTAACGATACTGCGCAAACTCCCGCATGACGGCAGGTAAACGGTGCGGGTTTCCCGAATATTTGAATTCATCTCAAGCATTGGTCACCCGTGTTTGACCGGCTCAACGCCAGAACCGACGCCAATTTGGCTACTCCAGATGGCGAGCGAACACGAAGTTCGTCGAACCGTCCGCTGTGCGCCCGCTATCATCGCCCTTATGCCTGACTTCAATGAAGACGATCAAGCCTCGTCCGTAGCAACTCCTGAGCCCGTGCAAAGAAGGCGCACCCCGCCTGAACCCCATGTCGTTCGTCGGCAAGCCCCCGCCTGGCTGGCGCCGGTGGCGCTGGTGGTGGCCGTCATCGCCGTCGGACTGTCCATCTGGGCCGTGACGAGCAAGCCGGCTGCCACCTCTTCCGGCGGCGGTGGCTCAACCAACGCCGGTCTGTCGGGTGACCCCAAGACGCGCGTCTGCGACGCCTTCGGCGTCGTCAGCGTCGCAGTGCCGCTGCAGACGAACAACAACCTCGGTAATGACCAGATCGCGCAGGCGGCGGTGGCGGGCAATGCCCGGTTGGCGCTGTTCGGTGGCGGCCAGTACCTGCTGAATCAGCTCGACTCGTCGACTCCGGCCGACCTGGCTGATCCCGTTCGCTCATTTGCTACTTCGCTGCAGGCGATCGGGATGAACGCATTGGCGGGGAAGACCAACACCGATTCCGCGCAGGCCGCCCGGCTGGTCGACGCGGACAATTCCCGCAAGCAGGTTGCTCAGCTGTGTCAGTGAGCTGACAACACGAAAGTAGTTGGCCCCGTTCAGAACTGGTAAGTGAAAGATCGGCGATTGGCCCCCTCTGCGAGGGGGCCAATCGTATTATGTGAGCCGGGTCTCAAGCGGTAAGCGCCATCGGTTACCCTTGCTCTACATCGTGGTTTGCCAGCGGTCACGCAGGTACCCCGGTGCGGGCTCGATCGGGGGGTCCGAGACAGGTAAGTTCAGCTTCAGGGGGATGTATGCACGTCGTAGCTTTCGCACCGGCCAACAGGGCGGTTCTGCAGGACACCGGCGGTGTCGCCGCGCAGGGATTTCCGATGACCAGCGCTCAGGTGGACGTCTTTCCCAAGCAGATCACGCTGCCGTTGGTGCTCTCGGTCTATACCGAGGCGGGCAGCGACTACGACCCCACTCTGTACATCGCCGCCACCGACCCGGAGGGTCAGCGCATCGGGAACCTGCCCTGCACCTGGAATTGGCCTGACACCGCCAACGTGCCGGTCAAATACCGGGTGTTCGTGCATTACCTGCCATTCGTCGCGAACTCCGCTGGCGTGTACAACATCGGCTTGTACGACAGCCCGGACAGCGCGGATGCGCGGCAGCTATTCCCGCTGTCGCTGGCGCTGGCCAACCCGCTGATTGCCCCACACGCCTGACCTGACGGTAATTTCGCGGCGTATTCCGGTGGCGGCTTATCAGTTGTCATCGCGTCATCGCCTGCGTTACGCGCCACGTGTTTTGTGGGTCAGCGAATAGTGTCGGCATCACGCCGCATGTGATCATCAAGATTTTATGTGGTGCCGTCTCGCGAGTGTCGTAAATTGATGCTCCGTGAATTCCACGTCGTCGACCTGTTGTCTGGTTGTGGCAAATTGACAGTGAGTTAATGGCCGCCTCGCAGGAGCGAGCAAGATTGCGTCGTGCCAACCCAGATGTTTTTGACCACTCAACGAAACCGACAAGACAAAATTGCGGTGGATCTGCCGTCCCGCATAGACGGCTACCATCTGCAGCATGCCGGATTCGCAGGAATTTCAAGACAATTCCGAAGCGCAGGTCGCTGCGCGGGGAGTCGCGGCGTGGGTGGCGCCGTTGGCACTGCTGATCGCGGTAGTAGGTATCGCCTTGGCGCTGTGGTCCATCCTCAGCAGTTCGGCCGCCTCGGACGTGTCGGCATCCGGTACCGCCGGCGGTGATCCAAAGGCTCGCGTCTGCAGCGCTTTTGACACGGTGAGCACAGCGGTGCCGCTGCAGACGAACAACAACCTGGGTGCCAACCCCGTCGCGGAGGCGGCGGTATCGGCCAACGCCCGGTTGGCACTACTCGGCGGTGGCACCTATCTGGAGAACAGCCTCGGCCCGGATGCGCCGGCGAATCTCGCCGGCCCGGTTCGCGAATTCGCCGATTATTTACAGGAAATCGGAATGAACGCGTTGGCGGGAGAGTCCATGAAGGACGCCACCCAAACCACGCTGGCCGCGCAGGGCGAGCAGGCCAGAAGCCAGATCACCGACTTGTGTAAGAAGTAATTCAGCCACAGTCGGTCAAACGCAACCGAACTCGGCACGGCGGACTACTCGGACTACTTCGCTGCGCTCTTGGCCGAATGGGTGGCCTTGGCGGCCTTCGGAGTGTGTTTACCCGGCTTCGCATCGCTTGTCTTAACGGTGGGGGTGGCGGCCGCGGTGTCGGCATTGGCGGCGACGGCCTCGGTCTTGGCAGCCAGTCGACTGGCCCGCGACGGTGCCACCTCCGCAACGGGAGCTTCGGCAGCCTCCGGCGCGGCGACGCTGGTCTCCACGACCACCGGGGTGGGGGCGGGTAGCTCACCGCTCACCACGTCCTTGACCGCCGTCGCGGCGGTGTCCAGGCCTGGCTCGACCGGCGCCAATGCCCCCTTGGCCAGTGCCGGGATCGAGGTGGGTGCTGACTGCGCGGGAACCGCCAGGGTCTTGGCCACCGCAGCGGTGGAGGTGACGGCAGCGGTGGACAACGTCCACGGCGGGATCGGTGGAATGGGCGGCAGCGGCGGCAGCCACCCCAGCGCGTAGTTGATGACGAGGTTGACCTCGTTGATGCCGACGTTGACCACCGACGCCGTGCCGGTGTACGCCACGGCGGAAAGCCCGTTCGCCCACACCGCCAGGTTCAGCGGGTCATTGAGCACCGGGTCGACCAGGTCGTAGACCACGCTGTCGGTGAAATCGACGACGGGCGGGTAGATCGCGTAGATCTGATCGCTGATCAGCCCGCCGAACGGAATCCACCCCAGCACGTACGGCGCCAGGTCCAGCGCGAAGTAGTCGGTCCAGTACAGGACGGCCTGGTAGACAGCATCCACCGCGTTAGACGCCGCGTTCAGCGTGGTGGGGCCGCCGACGGCGGCCGCCTTCACCGCGTCGGGCACGAATGTGTTGATCTCCGCCAGGGCCGACGAAACCTGTTGGCGGGTCAAGGGCTGAAAGGCAGCGGAAAGCTGGATCGGCCGCGATACCTCCGAGAGCGGCACCGACGGCGGCGTGCTTGGCGGTGCACACACCAGCGCGGCGGCAGTCACCGCGGTGGCGCCGGCTGCGAGCACGGAGCGCATCGAGATATCCATTGAATCTCCTGAGAAGAGGGCCAGACCGGAGATGAATTTACGCGGCGGTCAGGCGGGGTGCCGGGTTTGCCTAGGCGTGTGTCGCGGCCCGCTGACACCGGGCATCGCCCATTGCCGCAGCATCTCGGGCTAATGTTGCGCCTATGGCAGCCGCCGAGGTATCGAATAGTGAGACGCGCGGATGAATTCAGCGCACCCACGGGTTACAGGGGAGTGGCTCTGAACTCTCAGCACGGCATCGCTCTGCCCAGCCCGGTAATTCCGCCTACATCCGCTGCGCCAAGTCCCGCTGCCATGCGGCGGGTACTCAGACGTGCTCGAGACGGGGTGGCACTCAATGTCACCGAGGCCGCCATCGCGCTGACCGCCCGCGGCGACGACCTCGCTGACCTGTGCACCAGCGCAGGCCGGGTGCGCGACGCCGGCCTGGAATCCGCCGGTCGACGCGGCGCCGAAGGCAGGTTGCCGATCAGCTATTCGCGCAAGGTGTTCATCCCGATCACGCACCTGTGTCGCGACACCTGCCACTACTGCACCTTCGTCACCGTGCCCGGCAAGCTGCGTGCCGAAGGTAAGGGCATGTATCTGGAGCCCGACGAGATCCTGGACATCGCCCGCCAAGGCGGTGCACTTGGCTGCAAGGAAGCGCTGTTCACTCTCGGGGACCGGCCGGAGGAGCGTTGGCCCGAAGCCAAGCAGTGGCTCGACGAGCGCGGCTACGACTCCACGCTGGACTATGTTCGGGCCATGGCGATCCGGGTGCTCGAAGAGACCGGCCTGCTGCCGCATCTGAACCCCGGGGTGATGAGCTGGTCGGAGATGTCCCGGCTCAAGCCCGTCGCACCGTCGATGGGCATGATGCTGGAGACGACGTCGCGGCGGCTGTTCGAGACCAAGGGCCTCGCGCACTACGGCAGTCCCGACAAGGATCCCGACGTGCGCCTTCGCACGCTGACCGATGCCGGCCGGTTGTCGATCCCGTTCACCACCGGTCTGTTGGTCGGTATCGGTGAGACGCTCACCGAGCGGGCCGAGACCATCCACGCTATTCGCAAGTCGCACAAGGAATTCGGGCACATCCAGGAAGTGATCGTGCAGAACTTCCGGGCCAAGGATCACACCGCGATGGCCGCGACGCCGGACGCCGGGATCGACGATTTCGTCGCCACCATCGCCGTGTCCCGGTTGGTGCTGGGCCCCGGCATGCGCATCCAGGCGCCGCCGAACCTGGTCTCCCGGGAGGAATGCCTGGCGCTCATCGGCGCGGGCGTCGACGACTGGGGCGGCGTTTCCCCGTTGACCCCCGATCACGTCAACCCCGAACGGCCGTGGCCTGCGCTGGACGAGCTGGCCGCCGTCACCGCCGAGGGCGGCTATGACCTGGTGGAGCGGCTGACGGCGCAACCCCGGTATGTCCAGGCCGGTTCGGCTTGGATCGACCCGCGGGTACGTGCCCACGTCACCGCGCTGGCCGATCCGGAGACCGGCTGGGCCCGCGACGTCAACCCGGTGGGTGCGCCGTGGCAGGAGCCCGACGAGGCCACCGAGTCACTGGGCCGCACCGATCTGCACACCGCCATCGACACCGACGGCCGGCTCACCGACACCCGGTCGGATCTCGACAGCGCCTTCGGCGACTGGGATTCGATCCGCGACAAGGTGCACGAACTGGCCGCCCGCGCCCCCGAGCGGGTGAACACCGACGTGCTGGCCGCGCTGCGCTCGGCGGAGCGTGACCCGGCCGGGTGCAGTGACGACGAGTACCTGGCGCTGGCGACGGCTGACGGTCCGGCGCTGGAAGCCGTTACCGCACTGGCGAATTCGTTGCGCAAAGAGGTGGTCGGCGACGACGTCACCTTCGTGATCAACCGCAATATCAACTTCACCAACATCTGCTACACCGGCTGCCGGTTCTGCGCGTTCGCTCAGCGCAAGGGGGACGCCGACGCATTCTCACTGTCCACCGGCGAGGTCGCCGACCGGGCCTGGGAGGCACACGTCGCAGGCGCCACCGAGGTCTGCATGCAGGGCGGGATCGATCCCGAACTGCCCGTCACCGGATACGCCGACCTGGTCCGGGCCGTGAAGGCCCGGGTGCCCGAGATGCACGTCCACGCCTTCTCGCCGATGGAGATCTCCAACGGCGTCACCCGCAGCGGCCTGTCGACTCGGGAGTGGCTGACCAGCCTGCGCGAGGCCGGCCTGGGCAGCATCCCCGGCACCGCAGCCGAGATCCTCGACGACGAGGTCCGCTGGGTGCTGACCAAGGGCAAGCTGCCCGCCTCAGCCTGGATCGAGGTCGTCACCACGGCCCACGAAGTGGGGCTGCGGTCCAGCTCGACGATGATGTACGGCCACGTCGACAACCCGCGCCACTGGGTCCAGCACCTGCGCGTGCTGAGCCGGATCCAGGACGAGACCGGCGGCTTCACCGAGTTCGTGCCCCTGCCGTTCGTGCACAACTCCTCACCGATCTACCTGGCCGGCGTCGCGCGACCCGGCCCCACCCCGCGCGACAACCTGGCCGTGCACGCGCTGGCCCGGATCCTGCTGCACGGCCGGATCGACAACATCCAGACCAGCTGGGTCAAGCTCGGTGTCGACGGCACCCGGGCGATGCTCAACGCGGGCGCCAACGACGTCGGCGGCACCCTGATGGAGGAGACCATCTCCCGGATGGCCGGCTCCGAGAACGGCTCCGCCCGTACGGTCGCCGAGCTCAAGGCC
>JBEVHL010000080.1:0-8495 GCA_040511255.1 Mycobacterium sp.
ATCCAGGCCAACATCGGAAACGCGGTGATGGCCACGGCGGCCGCGACGAACAAGCCACCCTGCCAATGCACGACCTTGTCGGTGAAGTATCCGCCCAGGCTGACCATCCACCATCCGACGACGCCGCCGAGGACCAACGGAACACCGATGCCGGCGGCCGAAGTGACACCCGCCTGCTTCAGGTGGGCGCCGAAGATGTCCAGTTTGAACGACGCGCCGACCAGAAACATGTAGAGCACGAGTCCGAGTTGCCCGACGACGTAGATGGCCGTGAGGTTGGGGTGGATGATCGTCTCGGCCCCGATGGTCAACTTGGCGGGAAACAGCCAGTGCTGCCCGGCCGGCCAGACCCACCCCAATAGCGAAGGGCCGAGCAGGAATCCGGCCACCATGATGGCCACCACCTGTACCTGACCGAGACGGCGGAACAGCGGCCACAACAGTCGATAGGTCAGCAGGATGACCGCGATCTGCAGGAAGAAGTGGGAAGCGATCGAGAGAAGTGGGGGCATCAGTGCTCCTGAATCAATTCTTGTCTGACCAACGGAACACCGACAGGCACGCCATCAGGCCGCCGATGCTCCACACTGCGAGGACCAGGAATATCCGCCAGTGCTCCCAACTGCCGGCCGGTTCGAACACCACCATCTGCGGCGGCAACAGCACCGAACGAAAGCCCTGGGCCATCCACTTCACGGGAAAGATCGATCCGACGATCAACATCCACGTCGGCAATACCATCAGCGGGACGTAGGTGCCGGACAGGAACTGCAGGCCGACCGCTGGACCGTTGGTGATGACCGCAGCCGAAAGTGCATTGCCCGCAAGGTTACTGACGAAGATACCCATCAGTGAACAGCTGATGATGCCCAGGATGAACACCCACGACAGCGTGAACCAGGCGAACACGTCGGTCGGTAGTTGCAGCTGAAAGACCAGTACGCCCAACAACAGCAGGATGACCGCTTCGGCGACACTGGCGATGGCCACCAGCATGATCTTGCCGATGAAGTACGACGAGGCCGTGGCCGGCGTGCCACGAAGGCGCCGCAGCGCACCTGTTTCGCGGTCGGCGGCGATGCCGATGCCGAGGTTGATGAACGACGTGGACAAGATGCCGTAGGCCAGCATGCTCGCGGCGATCACGGCGCCCGTGCTGGTCTGTGTCCCAGGCAGCTTGGCCGAGAAGATGGAACCCAGCAGCAGGCAGATCACCGCGGGCATCGAGAAGGTCAACACCAATTGTTCGGGGCGCCGGTAGAACATCTTCAGTTCGGGGACCACGCGCGACAACCCGATCCGCACTGCTGAGGGCAGGGCGGAGCCGGAGTCGGCAGCACGGTGGCTGGGTCCAGCCGACTTCTGGGTGGATTCGATCGACATCACGCCGGCCCGATCAGCCGCAGATAGGCGTCTTCGAGGGTGGGCCGGGTGACGGTGAGCCCGGCCAACTCGGCCCCGTTCGCGGACCGCTGCCGAATCAGCTCGGTCGGCTGGTGGGTCTGCTCCTCGTGCACTTCGTCGCCTTCCACCCAGCGCACCGTCGCGGCCGAGTTCATGTGCGCGGTCAGTTGTGTCGGTGAATCC
Source organism: Mycobacterium sp. (assembly GCA_040511255.1). Taxonomy (GTDB): domain Bacteria; phylum Actinomycetota; class Actinomycetes; order Mycobacteriales; family Mycobacteriaceae; genus Mycobacterium. The sequence continues at coordinate 1,588 of JBEVHL010000080.1, forward strand.
ACCGCTACCACCCGCCCGGCAGCGATGACCGCGACGCGATCGGCCAACGCGGCAGCTTCCTCCAGGTAGTGGGTGGTGAGCAGGATCGTGGTGCCGTCACCGGCCAGCACCCTGATGAGTTCCCAGAACTGCCGCCTGGCTTCGGGGTCGAAGCCAGTGGTCGGTTCGTCGAGAAAGAGCAGTTCGGGTTTGGCGATGATGCCCAGCGCGACGTCCAGGCGGCGACGCTGTCCGCCGGAGAGCGTCCTGACCTTCGCCTGCGAACTCGGGGCCAACCCGACGAGTTGGAGCAGCTCCTCAGGGACCCGGGCGGCTGGGTAACACTTGGCGAACATGCGCACGGTTTCCAGCACCGTGAGCATGCCGAAGTCGCTGGTCTCCTGAAGCACGATGCCGATCTTGGCGCGCCAGGCCCGTTGCGCGGTCCCGGGGTCTTCACCGAGGACCCGCACCTGCCCGGCATCGCGTTTCCGGTGTCCTTCCAGAATCTCGATGGTCGTCGACTTGCCGGCCCCGTTGGGACCCAGAATCGCGAAGATCTCGCCGTAGCCGACGTCGAGGTCCAACTCCCGCACCGCGGGTGACCGTCCATAGGCCTTGGACATCCCACGTACGGAGATGGCTGAGGTCACGAGTGTGCCTCTCCCGCTTGCGGTCCGGCCTGCGCTTCCAGTTCAGCGAGTAGTTCTCGCAGATCGTCTTCGGACAGTTGGGCCATCAGCTGGTCCATCTCGTCATGGTCGTCTGGAGGCAGCAGCTCTTCGGCGGGCGCATCGCCGTGGATCGAGTGAAGTTCGGCGAGCACGCGATCAGCAAGAGAGTTCACGCTGACCCCGCGGAGTATTTCCAGGACGGGGAGGTCGATGGAGAACACCATATTGATCCTGACCCGGAAGTCCATCGCCATCATCGAATCCAGGCCGATGTCCTCCAACATGTCGTCGGGCTCGAAATCATCTATCCCACAATCGAACACAGCAGCGACGATGTGTTTCACCTGATCGGCGATGACGGCAGGCCGGTCAGCTTCTGCAGTGGCGGCCAGCAGGGCGAGGAATGAGCCGTCGGAATCGTTTTCTGCCGAGGACGTTTCGGACACTCCGAGTTCGGAGAACATCGGCGGCAGCGCACCACCGAATGCCCCCTGGCGGGCCCGGCTCCAGTCAGCACTGATGGCAACCACGTTCGGGGTCTTCTGGTTGATCAGCCGATCGAGAATCCGAGCACCCACTGCGGGGGTGATCAGCTCGATGCCCCGTTGCGCGTAGATCTTCTCCAGCTGGAGCTCTTCGACCATGCCCACCGACCACGGCCCCCACCCGATGGTGAGGGCAGGCAGGCCCAGCGCCACGCGGTAGTGCGCGAACGCGTCCAGGAACGCGTTGGCGGCCGCATAGTTCCCCTGGCCCGGCGAGGCGATGGTCGAGCCTGCGGAGCCGAACATGACGAAGAATTCCAGGTCCTGGTCCCTGAACGTGTCGTGCAGCACGCGGGTACCGATCACCTTGGGCGCCAGCACCTTCGCGAAATCGACTTCACTTGCGTTGATCAGTAGCTGGTCATCGACCGATCCGGCAGCGTGGATGATGCCACGGACCGGTCTGCCACCGTCTCGGATGTGGTCATCCAGCCAGGCTGTCACCTGATCGGCATCCGCGACATCGACACTGGCGGTAGTGATCTGGACACCGAGCCGCTCGATCGCCCGGATGGTCGCAACGGCCGCGAAATGGGGATGGTCGGCGGCCAGTGCCTGCCATTGGCTTCGCGGCGGGATGGCGCTTCGGCCCAGCAGGGTGAGATGCCGGGCTCCGCGCTCGGCAAGATAGGTGGCGACCACCTGGCCGAGCGCACCGGCTCCCCCGGTGACCACATAGGTCGCATCAGGGGTGAGCTTGGTGGGGAACGGTCTGGTCAGCCCGCTGCACGGGCGCAGCCGCGGCACGAACGTCGTTCCGCCGCGGATCGCGATCTGATCCTCCGGCCCGTGGTCGAGAAGGTGTGTGCAGATGAGCTTGGCGGTCTGCGCGGGGGCGGCATCGTCGACGTCGATCAGGCCGCCCCAGTGGTCGGAGAATTCCTGGTGGCCGATGACCCGGCCCAGCCCCCAGATGGCGGCCTGATCGGGGACTACCAGTGGCGTACCCGGGGCTGGTTGCGCATTGGCGGTGACCAGGTAAAGGCGGGCGTTGATGTCGTCACGCTCGGCGAGGGCCTTGACCAGACGCAGGGTGCTGAATGCGCCCAGTCGGTGCCTGTCGTCGACGGTGAGATGTTCGGTGATGTCGAGTGGCCAGCAGTTGACGATGCCCGCGACACCGCCTTCGCCGCCGAACTGGTCGAACAGCTGGCTGATCTGTTCGGGGCGTTGGATATTCAACGAGTACCCGCCGTCGGTGGCGGCGAACGCGCCCTCGGATCGGTGCTCGACCGTGCGCACACGGTGGCCGCGGCGCCGCAGTTCTTCGCCGAGGGCTGCGCCTACGCCGGTCCGGTCGAGGAGGATCAGCCAGGATGACTCGTCCTGCTCACTCACGGGTACTCCGGTGTCATCGGGCGTGACGCACCACTGAATCTCGAAGAGCCCCTTGTCGATGCGCTCCGGCGACATGCGGGACGAGGCACTCAGCGACTGCACCGAGAAGCCGTCGAATACGACGAGCGGTTTGCCGGCTGCGCCGGTGATCATGATGTCGCTCTCGACCTCTTGGCTGGTCTCCGAGATGACGCGGACGTACACCCTCATGTGTTCTTCGGGCGCGCCGTAGACCGCGCAGTGGCGGATCCGCGTCGGCAGGAACGGGTCCGCGTTCTTCGACTGTCCGAGAAATGGTGCGCCGAACAGTGTTTGGAAGGCCCCGTCGATCAGCGCTGGATGGAATCGGAACTGCGTGAGCTCGTCGGCGATCACACTCGGGATGGCCAGGTCGGCCACCGCCCAGTCCTCGCCTGCGGTCACCGTCTGCACGGAGCGCAGCGCAGTACCGTAGTCGAATCCTCTGGCCTGGGTGCGGGCGTAGAACTCCGCACCGCCGACCGAGGTGGTGGGCTCGGGCTTGGTCGGCAGGTCGTGGCGGCGTGGCGCCGCCGGGAGGGTGTTGAGTTCGGCGGTCGCGGTGATGCTCCACTTCGATTCCCCGTCAGCCGTGGCCGTGAACACCGCGAACTCCAAGGTGCCGTCGTCCTCGTTGAGGGTGGTCCGCAAGATGGGGTCGCAGGTGTCGTCGAGAAGCACCGCCCGGTGTAGTGCCAGGTTGTCCACGCTGTGGTTGGACCCGTAGATCTCATTCGCTGCTGCCAGCGCCATTTCGACGTACACCGCCCCGGGCACGACGACGCTGCCCTGGATCCGGTGATCGGCCAGAAACGCGTTGAGCGCGGTGCTCAGTTCGCATTCCCACGTCGGGTGCAGGGCACTGACCGATTGCCCGAGCAGTGGATGCACGGGGTTATAGAACAGGTCCTCGACCGCTTCCTGGGTTTCGTTCCAGAACCGTTTCGTCTGCCACGGGTACGACGGCAGCTTGAGGAGTCGGCCCCCGTCACGGGGGTGGACCACGTCCCACGCGACCTGATGGCCGTCAACGTGCAGTGCGCCAACGCAATTGAGCAGCGCATGACTGTCATCGGTGTCGCGGCGCTGAGTTGCCTTCACCGAGACGCGTTGCTTGCCCGCGGTTTCGAAGATCGACGCCGCCAGCACAGGATGTGGGCCCAACTCGACGAAGTGGGTGTAGCCATCCTCCAGCATGCGTCGCAGCGCCGGCTCGAAGAGCACGGTGGCCCGCGTGTTCTGCCACCAGTAGGCAGCGCCGGCCTGGTATTCCTCCAACTGCTGACCGGTGACGGTCGAATACAGGGGCAGCGTGGCGGTTTGCGACGACAGACCGTCGAAGGCGCGATACAAATCGTCCTTGACCGCGTCCATGTAGTGGGTGTGATAGGGCACCTTCACGGCGAGGTGCCGGTTGAAGATTCCGGCCTCGTCCAACTGCCGGGCCATATCGTCGATCAGGTCACCGTCGCCGGCGACGGTCACCGCCGACGGACTGTTGATCGCCGCCACCGATACGCGGCGGCCGAACTCGTCGAGCACCTTTCCGTCGATCGCCCGCATCAGCGATTCGGTGTCGAGGCCGACCGCGAGCATCCGGCCCTGCCCACTGGTGCGCTGCTGCAGGCGGCTGCGGTGGTAGATCACCTCGATCGCCTGCTCGAAGGTGAGCAGGCCCGCGAGATGGTGCGCGGCCACTTCGCCGGCGCTGTGACCGACGACGGCATCCGGAGTGATCCCGAACTGCGCCAACTGTTCGGCCAGCGCGATCTGGATGGCGAAATTGGCCGGCTGCGCGAACTCGGTCTCGGCCATGCGGGAGGAGGTCTCATCGCGCAGCAGTTCGTCGACCAGAGACCAGTCCGCGTGACGGGACAGCTCCCGATCGCTGCGTCGGATGCTGTCGGTGAACGCGGGGTAGACCTCGAACAGCCCTCGGCACATCTTCCACCACTGGGGGCCCATACCGGTGCAGACGAAGGCCAGTTTCGGTGCGGTGGGGTCGGTGCGACCGGTGGAGATCTGCCCACCGTCGGCGAGGGCCTGAAGTTGTTGTGCCACATCGCCGACACTGTCTGCGACCAACGTGTGCCGGTGGTTCAGATGTGTCCGCCGCTGGCCCAGCGTGTACGCCAGGTCGGCCAGGGTGATATCGGGGTGCGTGGTCAGGTGCTCGGCCAACCGGGCGGCCGTCGCGACCAGGGCTTCGTCGCTGCGCGCCGAGATCGGCAGGGCGGTGGGCGAGAGCTGCGCGGGGTGCTCGACGGTGGAGACGGGCGCTGGGGCCGGTGGCTGCGCCAGCACCACATGGGCGTTGGTGCCGCCGAAGCCGAACGAGTTCACGCCGACAACGCGTCGCTGGTAGTCGGGGAACGGTCGACCCGTGGCGGGTATGTCGAGCTTCAGGTCCTCGAGCGATACGTGTCGGGTCGGGGTTTGCAGATGCAGATTCGCCGGGATGTAGCCGTGCTTGGCCACCAACGCCGCCTTGATCAACCCCGCCACCCCGGCGCCTGCCTCGAGGTGACCGATGTTGGTTTTGATCGACCCGATCAGCAGCGGCTTCGTCGTGGACCGGTGCGCGGTCAATGCTCCTGCGAGCGCACGCATCTCGATGGGGTCGCCGACGGGCGTCCCGGTGCCGTGCGCTTCGACATAGCCGACCTCGTTCGGGTGCACACCCGCTCGCCGAAGTGCGGTCGCGATGGCAGCCTGTTGAGCTTCCTGGCGGGGCACGGTGATGCCGTCGGTATGGCCGTCCTGCGACACCGCCGTACCGAGGATCTGCGCGTAGATCTCGTCGCCGTCGTCGAGCGCCTGCGCCAGTGGTTTGATGATGACGATGGCGCCGCCTTCACCGCGGGCGTACCCGTCTGCGGAGTCGTCGAAGGCCTTCGACCGGCCTTCCGGACTGAGGAAGCCGCTCTTCGATTCTGCGATGGCGGTGTTGGGGCCGATCATGACGTTGACACCGCCGGCCAGCGCAACCTGGCATTCACCGTTCCAAATGCTCTGCGCCGCAAGGTGTACGGCGACCAAGGACCCGGAGCACGCCGTGTCGATGGTCATGCTGGGGCCGCGGAAGTCGAAGGCGTGCGAGATCCGGTTCGCCAGCATCGTCATCATCATTCCGGTGGCGGAATGCGACTTGAACCGGTAGCGACTGGTGCGGCCCAGATTCTGCAGCAGTTGATAGTCCAGGGTGAAGCCGCCGATGAACACCCCGACATCGGTGCCGGCCAGTTGGTCGGCGGGAAGTCCGGCGTCCTCCATCGCCTCCCACGTGGCGTGCAGCAGCAAGCGCTGCTGCGGATCCAAGGAGTGCGCCTCGCGCGGCGACATTCCGAAAAACTGCGGATCGAATTGGTCTATCTCGCTGAGGAATCCACCGCGGCGGGTGACGATTTTGCCGACCTTGGCCGGGTTGGGATCGTGAAATCGTGCCGCGTTCCACCGTGTTTCGGGCACCACGCGGGTGGCATCGGTCTCGTTGCACAACAGGCGCCACAGGCTGTCCGCGGAATCGGCACCGCCAGGGAATCGGCAGCCGATCCCGACGATGGCCAACGGCGCGGGGCCGCCGTGTTCGGTGGGCCTGGTCATGCTCGCTCCAAAGTCGATGGGGTGGCCGGGCATTGGCCGCTCGGCGGGTGGGAAGACCTGGTCAACTCGCCTGCAGGACCGGTGCGGTGGCGACGATCCACTGGTCGCTGATCGGGTTTGCTGCTTGTTCCTGGCGATAGGTCAATCGCAGCTCCTGCAGCAGTGAATCGCGTTGCCAGGCCTGCACCTGCCGCATCACGTCGTCGTCGCCGAACATCGTGGACTTCTCCACGAGAATGGTCTCGATCAGCTGGCCGGCCAGCTGACGCAGCAGCCGGGCATTCGCATCGAACTGTTCGGCGAAATTGGCGCTGGGTGCCATCATCGCGGTGTGCAGCGTGACCATGAAGTTCAGCGGTGCATACAGGTCGACGAAAGCCACGGTGGGATCGCCGCTTTCGACCGCAGCCCACTCGCGGAAGAACCGCTGCACGCGATTGCTCAGAGCGATGAGCCCGTCGAGGTAGGGCACGAATCCCGGATCGTCGGCGACGCTCACGAACCGTCCGTTCATGTACAGGAACCCGACGAAGCCCCAGTAGAACGCGACGTCCCAGATGATCTTCGCCGACATCACCGTCGGGGTGCCCATCAAGGTGTACTGGTCTTGATAGACGGCGAGCCACATCTCGGTGAGCGATCGGTAGAGCGAGTCGCTGATCTGGGTGCGCCCGACGACGTCCTCGCCGTCGAGTTCACGGACGACCATGTCGGTGATCAGGCCGTTGCCGATCGCCACCAGATCCAGTCC
>JBEVHL010000081.1:0-3955 GCA_040511255.1 Mycobacterium sp.
GCAGGTTGGGCAGCATCAGCGCCTCGGCCTCGGCGCGGGTCGGCGCCACCGACGCGTTGACGGTCATGAACGTGATGGGCTCGGCCGCCAGGTCGCTGGGCCGGAACTCCGAGCGGTAGATCTTCAGCGCCTCCACGGTGCCCTGCCCAGCGAAGTGGTGGGCAAACACATACGGCAGGCCCTTGGCCGCCGCCAGGTGCGCCGAGTACATCGAGCTGCCGAGCAACCACAGCCGCGGTTCGCTGGCCGCTGCCGGGGTGGCCTTGAGGACGTAGTCGGGCCGCATCAGGTGTCGCGGTAACTCCACCCGGACGCCGGTGGTGCTCATCATCGCGGCGACCTCGTCGAGGTACTGCGGGAAGTTTTCGATGTCTTTGTCATCGCGACCGGCGGCGCCGCGCAGGGCCATCGACGTGACGGGGTCAGAGCCGGGCGCCCGCCCGATGCCGAGATCGATGCGTCCGGGTGCGGCGGCTTCCAGCAGCGCGAACTGCTCGGCGACGGCCAGCGGTGCGTGGTTCGGGAGCATCACCCCGCCGGAGCCGAGCCGGATCTGTGCGGTCTGCCCGGCCAGATAGGCCAGCACCACCGGCGGGCTGGTGGCCGCGACGGCGGGCATGTTGTGGTGCTCGGCGACCCAGTAGCGGGTGTATCCGAGGTGGTCAGCGGCTTGCGCGAGCAGCACGGTGGCCGCCAGAGCGTCCGAGGTGCGCTGGTCGCTACGGACAGGGACGAGGTCTAGGACAGAAAGCCGCATAGTTCTTTAACCCCTCGGCGGCCCGGTTCGTTCCCGTGTGGTTTTGGCGCGGGTTCGACCGGTGACCGGTCGGCAGCGCGCCGAAATCACTCAGATGCCTGCCCGATGACGGGCGTCGGTGAAGACGTCGTCGAGCATCGCCGGGGTCAGCCTGCCGGTGAACATGTTCTGCTGGCTGGGGTGATAGCAGCCGACCAGCTGTAAACCCGACGACAGCTGCGCGACGACGCCGTGCCCGAACTTCGGCTTGGGTCCCACCGCCAGGTCGGCGGCCAGCATCGTCAGCGCCACCTGCCACGCGAAGCCGCCCAGCGCAACGACCACCCGGACATGCGGTCGGATGAACTGCCACTCGGCCGCCAGCCACGGCGCACACGTCGACCGCTCCTGCGGGGTCGGCTTGTTGGCGGGCGGGGCGCAACGTACTGGTGCACTGAGCCGAACCTCGTTGGCCTGCAACCCATCCGCCGCGTCAACGCTGGTCGGCTGGTTCACCAGCCCGGCTCGGTGCAGCGCGGCGAACAGCTGATCACCGGACCGGTCGCCGGTGAACACCCGCCCGGTCCGATTGGCACCGTTCGCTGCCGGCGCCAACCCGACGATCAGCAGCTTCGGCTGCGGCGAACCCCAGCCTGGGATGGGCCTGCCCCAGTAGGGCTGGTTGGCGAACGACCGCCGCTTGACGACGGCGACCTCCTCGCGCCACGCCACCAGTCGCGGGCAGGCCCGGCAGACGCTGATCTCCGCGTCGAGTTCGGCCACGCCCGCTACCGCCGATGCCAGCGCCGCCACCTCGGCGGCGGTGGCGGCGACCGGGGTGGCCGCGGTCGCCGGATCGCCGGGCCAGCCGGTGCCCGCGGGCACGGGTGACGGGAACTCCCGGCCGGTGCGGGGATGCGGCAGCATCTGACCATCGTGCACTGCTAGATTCGGCCCCGATACCCATGGTCACGAGCAAGCGCGGTCCGCTAGTCCTGATCTTGTTCGCCGCTCTGATGGCGGGCGCGGGTAACGGCATCTCGATCGTCGCTTTTCCGTGGCTGGTGCTGCAACGCAACGGATCCGCGGTGGACGCCTCACTGGTGGCGATGGCGGGCACGTTGCCGCTGCTGGCCTCAACCCTGATCGCCGGTACCGCGGTGGACTACATCGGCCGCAGGCGCATCTCGATGATCTCCGACGGCCTGTCCGCGCTGTCCGTCGCCGCCGTCCCGGCGATCGCGCTGGCGTTCGGGGTCGAGGCGATCAACGTCGCGGTCCTGGCGGGGCTGGCGGCGCTGGGGTCGCTGTTCGACCCGGCCGGGATGACGGCGCGCGAATCGATGCTGCCCGAGGCCGCCACCCGCGCGGGCTGGACCCTCGACCACGCGAACGGCGTGTACGAGGCGATCTTCAACCTGGCCTACATCGTCGGACCCGGGATCGGCGGCCTGCTGATCGCCACCCTCGGCGGCATCAACACCATGTGGGTGACGGCGGCGGCGTTCGTGCTGTCGATCGTGGCGATCTCGGCGCTGCGGGTGTTCCGGTTGGAGGGCGCCGGCCGGCCCGACAAGTCCAAGCTGACCGAGAGCGTCTGGGCGGGCATCGTCGAGGGCATCACCTTCGTGTGGCGCAACAAGGTGCTGCGGACGTTGGCGTTCGTCGACCTGACCGCCACCGGGCTGTATATGCCGATGGAAAGCGTGCTGTTCCCGAAGTACTTCACCGACCGCAACGAGCCCGCCCACCTGGGCTGGGTGTTGATGGCCCTGAGCATCGGCGGACTGATCGGTGCGCTGGGGTACGCGGTGCTGTCGAAATACATGAAGCGGCGCACGACGATGCTCATTGCGCTGCTGACGCTGGGCGTGGCGATGACGGTGATCGCGTTCCTGCCGCCACTGCCGCTGATACTGGCGCTGTGTGCCGTCGTGGGGTTTGTCTACGGGCCGATCGCCCCGATTTACAACTACGTGATGCAGACCAGGGCACCTGCGCATCTACGCGGCCGGGTGGTCGGGGTGATGGGCTCGCTGGCCTACGCCGCCGGTCCGCTGGGGTTGGTGCTGGCCGGACCGCTGGCCGATACGTTCGGGCTGAAGGTGACATTCCTGGCATTGGCGCTGCCGATGCTGGCCCTCGGACTGGCCGCAGTGGGTTTGTCGTCGCTTCGTGAACTGGACCGCGCGCCCGGCTCGTAGGATCGAAGGCGTGGCACCGCCCGCGATCACCAGCCTGTCCGACCAACTGCCGGACGGCACCGTCGTGACCGATCCCGACATCCTGGGGTCCTACCGGCAGGACCGCGCGTTCGACCCCGGCGCGGGCACCCCACTTGCTGTTGTGCGGCCGCGGCGCACCGAAGAAGTGCAGACCGTGCTGCGCTGGGCCACCGCGAACGCGGTGCCGGTGGTGCCGCGCGGGATGGGCACTGGGTTGTCCGGCGGTGCGACCGCCGTCGACGGCGCCATCGTGCTGTCGACCGAAAAGATGCGCGATATCACCGTCGACCCCGTCACCCGCACCGCCGTCGCCCAGCCCGGGCTGCTCAACGCGGAGGTGAAGAAGGCGGTCGCCGAATACGGCCTGTGGTATCCGCCTGACCCGTCGTCGTTCGAGATCTGCAGTATCGGTGGCAATATCGCCACCAACGCCGGCGGGCTGTGCTGCGTGAAATACGGCGTGACCACCGACTACGTGCTGGGCCTGCAGGTGGTGCTGGCCGACGGCACCGCGGTGCGACTCGGCGGCCCGCGCCTCAAAGATGTTGCGGGACTGAGCTTGACCAAGTTGTTCGTGGGCAGCGAGGGCACCCTGGGGGTGGTCACCGAGGTGACGCTGCGCCTGCTGCCGCCGCAACACACGCCGAGCACGGTGGTGGCGTCGTTCGACTCGGTGCGCTCGGCAGCTGACGCCGTCCTGACCATCACCGCGAAGATCCGCCCGTCGATGCTGGAGTTCATGGACTCCGTCGCGATCAACGCCGTCGAGGACAAGCTGAAGATGGGACTGGACCGCAACGCCGCCGCGATGAGGGTGGCCGCCTCCGACGAAAGGGGGCAGGCGGGCCATGACGACGCCGAATTCATGGCGCAGGTGTTCACCGAAAACGGTGCCACCGAAGTCTTTTCGACGTCCGATCCAGACGAGGGGGAGGCGTTCGTGGCGGCCCGGCGTTTTGCGATTCCCGCGGTCGAGGCCAAGGGTTCGCTCCTG
>JBEVHL010000082.1:0-9434 GCA_040511255.1 Mycobacterium sp.
GCCGCACCCTGAGCTATCGCGACGGGCAGATGTTCGCCATGTGCTCGACGTTCAAGGTGTATGCCGCGGCGCGGGTGCTGCAGCGCTCGGAGCACGGCGAGCTGGCGCTGACCGACCCGATTTACATCGAACCTGCTGCGGTGGTGGCCAATTCGCCGGTGACCGGGCCACAGGCGGGCGGCTCGCTATCGCTGGCGCAGCTGTGTGAGGCGGCGCTGCAGCGCAGTGACAACACGGCGGGCAACCTGCTGTTGAAGGCCATCGGCGGCCCGCCGGCCATCACCGATTTCGCCCGCAGCATCGGCGACGACCGGACGCGGCTGGATCGGTGGGAGACCGAGTTGAACTCGGCGCTGCCCGGCGATCCGCGCGATACCAGCACCCCGCGGGCGCTCGGCGGCGGCTTCCGGACGCTGCTGACCGGGGACATCCTCGGCGCGCAGGCCCGTAGCCAACTGGAGGACTGGATGCGGGGGAGTGTGACATCGGTGCGGGCCATGCGCGCCGGCCTGCCTGCCGGGTGGACCGCAGCCGACAAGTCCGGCGCCGGTGACTATGGCAGCACCAACGACATCGGCATCGCTTACGGACCGGAAGGCCGAAAAGTGTTGCTGGCGATCATGACCCGGTCGACGGGGCCGGATCCGAATATCGACAACATGCAGCCACTCATCGCCGAAGTGACGACGTTGGCGATGCCCTGGTTGATCGGAGCCTAGCGGTCCTCAGACCACCCGAACCGAGTTGTCGCGCCGGAGCACGAAGAAGTAGGGCCGCGACGAGCTGCGTAGATCCATGGCGCCGATCACCGAGTCGTCGTCCAGGCGGCGAAACACGTCGTTGATCGGCAGCTGGTCGTAGACCATGGTGGCGGTATCGGTGCCGCGGTAGCGCGTGGTGCGCAGCCGCGCCTTGGGCCGGCGGGCGGCCAAGAAGGGTCGCAGCGCGGCGATCGGCCGCTCGAAGGACCAGTCCTTGACCAGGGGGATCTTGGCCGCGATCCCCAGACCGCCGAAGGCCAGCGCAGGATTGAGCGGCCACAGCGCGGTGGTGTCGCTGGTGGGGAACAGCAGCGGATGGACGGTTTCGGCGTCGATGAATTGCTTGCCCCACCATCCGCTGGCGGCCAGGAACCCGTCCAACGGATGCGCGGTCGGCATCTCGGCACCGTGCCAGATGCCGATCATGAACTCGGGTTCGACGGCAGGAGCAGCGTCGAACACAGCCAGGGCGCCCGCGGTAGTGGTGGGCGCGTCGGGGACAACGTCACTCAGGATCACAGGAGGAACCATACTTGACACGTGTCAAGTTTGGTGCGGCCGGGCTGGGAAGTGTCAATCGCCCGGCCGGCTTGGCAGCCGACCGGGCGAGTACGGGTCGAGTCTCAGGCCAGCAGAGCCGCTGGGTCGGTGAACGGCATGTCGAGGTCGGCGGCGACCTGCTCGGACAGCAGGTGGCCCTCGTGGGTGGACAACCCCTTGGCCAGCGCGGCGTCGGCGGCACAGGCCGCGCGCCAGCCCTTGTCGGCCAGCTTGAGCACGTAGGGCATGGTGGCGTTGGTCAGCGCGAACGTCGAGGTGCGCGGGACAGCGCCCGGCATGTTGGCCACGCAGTAAAACACGGTGTCATGCACGGCGAAGGTGGGATCGTCGTGCGTGGTGGGCCGGGAATCCTCGAAGCAGCCGCCCTGGTCGATCGCGATGTCGACCAGCACTGCGCCCGACTTCATCTGTGCGACAGTCGAATTGGTGACCAGCTTGGGAGCCTTCGCACCCGGGACCAGCACGGCGCCGATCACCAGGTCGGCGCGCTTGACGGCCTCTTCGAGCTCCAGTGTCGACGAGTAGCGGGTCTCGATGCTGCCGCCGTACTCGGCGTCGATCTTGCGCAGGGTGTTCACGTTCAGGTCGAAGACGGTGACGCGGGCGCCCATTCCCTTCGCGACCGCGGCAGCGTTGTCGCCGGCCATCCCGCCGCCGATGACGACGACCTCGGCCGGTGCGACGCCGGGGACCCCGCCCATCAGCACGCCGCGGCCGCCGTGCGTACGCATCAGGTGGTAGGCGCCGACCTGGGCCGCCAGCCGGCCCGCGACCTCACTCATGGGGGCCAGCAGGGGCAGCGCGTTGTCTGCGGTCTGCACGGTCTCGTACGCAATCGAGGTGGTGCCGGAGGCCAACAGCGCGTCGGTGCACGGCTTGGACGCGGCCAGGTGCAGATAGGTGAACAGGGTCTGCCCTTCGCGCATGCGGGCGTATTCGGCCTCGATCGGCTCTTTGACCTTGAGCAGCAGGTCGGCCTCGGCCCAGACCTCGTCGGCGGTGTTGACGATCTGCGCGCCGGCGGCCTTGAAGTCGTTGTCGGTGATGGCAGAACCGTCACCGGCGCCGGCCTGGATGATCACGTCGTGACCGCGGCGGGACAGTTCGGCGACACCGGCCGGGGTGATGGCCACCCGGAACTCGTTGTTCTTGATCTCGGTGGGGATGCCGACACGCATGATCGCTCCTTGGATTGTGGGGCGGGAATTGCATCAAGTGTGAAGAAATATCGATCAGATGGCAATGATGCTGACGATGATTCGCTAAGGTCCCGGCATGAGTGAAGGATCATCGGGATCATCGGCGCGTCTCCCGGGTTCGCCGAAGGATGTTCGGACCCCCGACCTCGATGATGTCGACCGTCGGATTCTGACCACCCTGCACGGCGACGCCCGCATCTCCAACAGCGCCCTTGCCGACCTCGTCGGTATTGCGCCGTCGACCTGCCACGGCCGGGTGCGCCGACTGCAGGACCTCGGGGTGATCCGCGGTTTCTATGCCGATATCGATCCCGCGGCGATCGGGCTGTCCATGCAGGCGATGATCTCGGTGCGGCTGCAATCCAACGCCCGCGGCAAGATCCGCAGCTTCATCCAGCAGGTCCGGCGCAAGCCGCAGGTGATGGACGTCTACTTCCTGGCCGGCGGCGACGACTTCATCCTGCACGTCGCCGCGCGGGACACCGAGGACCTGCGCTCATTCGTGGTGGAAAACCTCAATGCCGACGCCGACGTTGCGGGCACTCAGACCTCGTTGATCTTTGAGCACCTGCGCGGGGCGTCGCCGCTGTAGAACTATTCGGGCAGTGCGGCCTGGATTGCCGACACCCGGGCCGGGTCCACACCCCAGGGATGCGCCACCCCGACGCGTCGGTCGAGATCCCAGAGGACACACTGCTCGCCGGGCATCGCGACCAGAGACCAGGCGACCACCGTCCGGCGAAGCTGCTCATCGGCCGAATCGCCGGCGCCGGGAACGTCAATCGGTGCGCCACCGTCCGGGTGATGATGCAGGAAGCGGCCGTACGCTGCTGTGCAGAAGTCGGAATACCTTGCGGTGCAGAGGATCAACCCGTGCCACGCTTCGTCCACCGCGTGCGAGGGCATCCCGATCACCTGGCGGTCCCGCAGGGCGGGCGCACAGCACCGAAGCCACTGCCGCAAACCGGCCTCGATCAGCGAACGCGGTTGCCAGGGGCAGGTTTTGAATACAACTGGGGGTAGTTCGAGACCCGCCACTGCGGCCGACACCCGATCGAATCCGCGCTCCCTGCGCCACACGATATTCACTCTATGCCGCTGCGTCCGCCGGGCGTAACCTTGAGATATGGGTGGGGACCTGCTCGGATATGTGATCGGCGGCTTGTTTGTACTGTTCGCGGCGCCCGTGGCAATTCTGACGTTTCGAGGCACACAATCGCGACGTGATACTAGGCGTCGCAAGATGTGGGCCGCCGGGATGGCGGGCGACGTCGGCTTTTCCGGTGCCAACGGTGGCGACTGGGGAGGCGGCAGCAGCTGCAGTGGTGGCTCGTCGAGCTGTGGCGGCGGCGGATGCGGTGGAGGGTGCGGCGGCAGTTGAGGCGTCGCCTGAGATTGTGCGGTTTGCAGGCCAAAGTCATGTCGGCCACATTGGTCAGTCCGCCGTAGGTTCGGTCTTGCACGGCGTGATGAGCTTCGCAGTCGTAGCCGGGCCGGTGCAACCCGGGGACGCGGACTTCAACTCGGCCTAGGCGGTTGACACGATGATGGTCACCGGCAGCCCGCCGTGCGTACGCAAACTCGCCTGACGTCAGCACCGACCGCCCGATTGTGTTGAGTGCGTCGTGGTTGCGCTGGGTGCGACAAGACGGCTTCCCAGCAGACGCGTCCGAAGGTCACGCCACGCTTCAGTTTGTGCTTTGACAGTTAGAATTCTAACAGTTAGAGTTCGAACTATGAGCGCAGCGGCGAGGCCCTTGGGGAGCAGTCTGGACCTGATGCGCTGGAGCCTGTGGGCGCAGCGCAAAGCGGGCGAGGACTGGATCCGGGAACGCAAACTCACTCATGAGCAGAGCTTCGTCCTGGTTCATCTGGTTCATCACCCCGGCGAGATCCAGCGCGACATCGCACAGATCACGCGCACCAGCGCCGCGAGCGTGTCGAGCCTGTTGCAGGGACTCGAGCGTCGCGCCCTCGTCGAGCGTCGTACCGAGGACGGCAACGAGCGTATTAAGCGGGTTTACGCGACGCCGGCCGCCATCGAGCTGATCGCGGGATTCGACACCGCTATGGCCACCGTCGAAGAGACCATCCTGGCCCCGCTGGACCAGGCCGAGCGCGCTGCGCTGCACAACCTGTTGAGCAAGATCACCGCGGCACTTCCGCAGCCGACCCACTCGTAAGGAATCACCATGCCCACTCCCGTCACGATTATCGGAGCCGGACTCGGCGGGCTCACGCTGGCCCGCGTCCTGCACGTCCACGGCATCCCGGCCGTGGTCTATGAGGCGGAGCCCTCGCCCGCGGCGCGTCCACAGGGCGGGATGCTCGATATCCACGACTACAACGGTCAGCTCGCCGTGGAGGCGGCGGACCTGATGGACGGCTTCCGCAGCCTCATCCTGGAGGGACGGCAGGCGATGCGGATCCTCGATCCCGACGGGACCGTGCTGTTCGACAGGGCCGACGACGGCACCGGCGGCCGCCCCGAGGTGCAACGCGGCGAGCTGCGCCGGCTCCTGCTCGACTCCCTGCCGAGCGGCACGGTCCGGTGGGGCCACCGAGTCGCCTACGTCCGTCCGCTCGGTCACGGCCGGCATCAGGTGTCCTTCGCCGACGGCAGCACCGTCGACACGACACTGCTCATCGGCGCCGACGGTGCGTGGTCCCGCGTCCGGCCACTGCTGTCCGATGCCGTCCCCGAATACACCGGTGTGTCGTTTGTGGAGACCTACCTGGTCAACGCAGACACTCGGCACACAGCCACCGCGCGAGCTGTCGGCGGCGGGTCGATGGGCGTGCCCGCAGCAGGCAAGGGGATCGCAGCCCACCGCGAACGCGGCGACACCCTGCACACCTACGTCACGCTCACCCAGCCGCTGGACTGGTTCGCGGGCATCGACTTCGCACACGCGGCCGTGGCAGCCGCGCAGGTTGCCCAGGAGTTTCGCGGCTGGGCGCCCGAACTGACGGCGCTGATCACCGACAGTGACACCGACCCGGTGCACCGTCCCCTGTATGCGCTGCCCATCGGGCACCGGTGGAATCGCGTGCCGGGCGTAACCCTGCTCGGTGACGCCGCGCACCTGTCGGCCCCGGACGGTGAAGGCGCCAACCTGGCGATGTACGACGGCGCCGAACTGGGTAGGGCGCTTGCCGGCCATCGCGCAAATGTCGAGGACGCCCTGATCTCCTATGAACAGGAAATGTTCGTCCGTAGTGCCGCAGCCGCCACCGCCGGAGCCAAGTTCTACGAGAACATGTCGTCGGAGAACCGGGCGCAGGACCTGATCAGCGTGTTGGCCGGTCACTAGCGGACTCCCTATGGTTCAGGCCAGTACGATCGAATCACCCTGCACCGAAATGTTTTTCGCCTCCAATGGCTTTGACGCCGGACCCTTGGCGACGGAGCCGTCGAGGTTGAACTTGCTGCCGTGACACGGGCAGTCGATGGTGCCGTTGGCGATCTTGGCCACCGTGCATCCCGCATGGGTACAGACCGCTGAGAAGCCTTTGAACACTCCCGCGGTGGGCTGGGTCAGCACAACGTCGTCGACGATCACGCCCGACCCGACGGGCACGTCCGCCGTCTTGGCGACCGCCGGGGCACCGGGATTCGCCGGATCAGCTTGCGGTGCAGCAGCTTGCGGCGTGCCACTCGACGGTGCCGAGGCCGGAGCCTTGCCGTACGTCGTGCAGGCACTCAGGGCGGCGCCCGCCAGAACGGCCCCGGCGCCGACGATGACCGTCTTACGCGAAACAACCAATTCGTGCTCGATCATGTCAATCTCTCCTTTCAGAACGTCAGGCCACTGGTCTGGAAGAACCACAACGCGGAGGTCAACCAGACGTACACCAGGCCGAAGAACAACAACCCACCCGCCACCGGAATCACCCAGCCCGGCAAGCCTTTCCGAGTCAACAGCAGCATCTTGGTGACGAACACGCCGTAGAACAGGCAACCGAACAACGAGTGGAACAGCACCCGGTCGTCAAATGACTGGAACCCGAGCGCGTAGAGGCAGTGCACCGCCACCGGGATGCTGACCAGCACGGCCAGCCGTCCGGACCACACATGGGCAGTGCCGATCCAGGACGGCGCCCGACCGCCCGGGATCAGTCGGTACATGGCGAACGCGGACACCAGCTGGAACACGCCCAGGGTCACCGCGAGTGTCGCCAGCCAGGACTTGACCGCAGTCCCACTGGAGAATCCCGCGATGCTGACCGAAAAGAACCGCGGGTTGTGCAGCTGGCCGAACGCGCCGAGCGCCACGGCCACCAGCGCGCCGGCCAGCACGGTGAGCAGTACCGTCACCCCGCCGCGTGAATTCGTCTGCGCGGGTGCGGCAGTGGTGGGTGCGGACAGGGAGACCGTGGGATCAGACATTGTTCTGCCCCTGCACCGCGGTGGCCGTGTAGGTCCACTGCTTGTCGCCGATCGACAGATTTCCCAGGACGGTGTTGTTCGCCTGGTGGCGGCCGTCGAGCCGACTCTTGCCATCGTCGCTCTTCAGCGAGAGCACGCCGTCGACGGCACTTCCCGCCAGCCATTCTTCGATGCCGTAGTTATCGCAGGCGTAGGCGGTCGCCTTGGTGCCGGTCACCTTGATGTCCAGGGTGAGGGTGCCGGTGCGGGTCGGGATGTCGGCATGAAAGGCGGCCTTCGCCGCGAACGGGGCGGGAGTCGGCGCGGTGGGCTTCGGTGGTGGGGCCGGTGCGACCGTCGAGGTGACGACTGATGCCGCCGGCCGCTCGGGTGCGGCCGACGGTTCTTCCTGGGCGACGTTGGCTGCGAACACCCCGATACCCAGCGCCGCCGCCGCGACCAGCGTGATCACCGGGCCCTTGCTTGCGAATTTGGTCATGACACCAGCTTCGGTAGCCGCCGGACCCGCTGCTTGGAGACTGTATGGAGATTCCGGGGAGATCAGCGGCCCGACTACGCTGCACCCATGCGAGTCGCGGTTCTGGGTGCCAAGGGCAAGGTCGGGATGACGATGGTGGCGGCCGTGCAGGCCGCGGACGATCTCACGTTGTCTGCGGAGGTCGACGCTGGTGATGCGCTGACCCAGCTCACCGATTCCGGCACCGAGGTCGTCATCGACTTCACCCATCCCTCCGTAGTGATGGACAACCTGAAATTTCTGATCGACAACGGCATCCACGCGGTGGTCGGCACCACCGGCTTCACCGATGAACGCCTGGCGCAGGTGCAGGAATGGCTGGCCGCGAAGCCGGGCGCCTCGGTGTTGATCGCCCCCAACTTCGCCATCGGCGCGGTGCTCTCGATGCAATTCGCCAAGCAGGCAGCCAGATTCTTCGAGTCCGTCGAGGTCATCGAACTGCACCACCCGCACAAGGCCGACGCCCCGTCGGGCACGGCGGCGCGTACCGCCCGGCTGATCGCCGAAGCACGAAAAGGGTTGCCGCCCAGCCCCGATGCCACCAGTACCGGGCTGGAGGGCGCCCGCGGCGCCGATGTCGACGGGGTCCGAGTGCACTCGGTGCGGCTGGCCGGGCTGATCGCCCATCAGGAAATCCTGTTCGGCACCGAGGGCGAGACGCTGACCATCCGCCACGACAGCCTGGATCGCACCTCGTTCGTGCCCGGCGTGCTGCTGGCCGTCCGCCACGTCGCGGACCGTCCCGGGTTGACGGTCGGCATCGAACCCCTCCTCGAGATCTGATGCGCGGCCTGCGCATTCAACTTCTGATCGGGTTCATGTCACTGGCCATGATCGGCTACTTCGTGCTGCTCGGCCGCACCGCACTGGTGCTCATCCGCTCAGGCGAGCTCGCGCCGATCGGCCTCGGCGTCGCCGTGCTGATTCTCCCGGTCATCGGCGCCTGGGCGCTGTTCGCGACACTGCGGGCCGGTTTCGCGCATCAGCGGCTGGCCCGGCTGGCCGCGCAGGACGGGATGGATTTGGACGTCTCCGCCTTGCCGCGGCGGGCGTCGGGCCGCATTGAGCGGGGCGCCGCCGACGCGCTCTTCGACACCGTCCGTACCGAACTCGACGACGATCCGGACAACTGGGTGCGCTGGTACCGACTGGCCCGCGCCTACGACTATGCCGGTGATCGCGGCCGGGCCCGGGAAACCATGAAGAAAGCCGTGGCGATGCAGGAGGGCAGGTGAGCCGCACCTTGCTGATCGTGCACCACACGCCGTCCCCGCACTGCCAGGAGATGCTCGAAGCGGTGGTGGCCGGGGCCACCGACCCCGAGATCGACGGCGTGGAAGTCCTGCGTCGTCCGGCGCTCACGGTGTCGCCGGTCGAGATGTTGGCGGCCGACGGTTATCTGCTGGGCAGCCCGGCCAATCTGGGCTACATCAGTGGGGCTCTGAAGCACGCGTTCGACAGTGCCTACTACCAGTTGCTCGACGCGACACAGGGGCGCCCATTCGGGCTGTACCTACACGGCAACGAGGGCACCGAGGGCGCGCAGCGCGCGGTCGACGGCATCACCACCGGGCTGGGCTGGACGAAAGCCGCTGAGTACGTGCTGGTGTCGGGCAAGCCGGACAAAACCGCGCTCGAAGCGTGCTGGAACCTGGGCGCGACGCTGGCCGCACAACTGATGAGCTGAGCCGCCGGATCAGCCGCAAGAGGTGTGATAAACAAATTTCGTGCAGACCGACTCGCTGACCATTCCCGGAATTCCCGGACCGGTGACCGCTCAGGTCAACGCGTGGACCGGCGGATGCCGGCTGTTCATCGGCGGCGAAAAAGTCCCGACCACCAGGCGGGGACGGTTTGAGATCGCCGGCCCGCAAGGTCCGGTGCAGGGTCGGCTGCTGACTCCGTACACCGACGCCTTTCCCAAAGTCGAAGTCGGCGGCGTGGTCTACCCGACCGGGCCCGCCACGCCGATCGGCCTGCGGATCTTGGCACTGCTGCCGGTCGTA
>JBEVHL010000083.1:0-7423 GCA_040511255.1 Mycobacterium sp.
GGAGCGCGCCGAAGTCACAAGCTAGAGACCGAACATCGGCGGCAGGGCCAGCACCATGATCAGGCCCCACACCACGTGGGTCAGCACCGGCGCCAGGACACCGCCCGTCGCCCGCCGCAACAACGCACAGACCGTGCCAAGGATGATGGCGGCGAAGCCGAGCATCGGATTGCCACTGGCCAAGGTCGCCGCTACGTAGAACACCGTCGAGATGATGACCGGGTGGTACTTGCCCAGCGCCGGGTACACCGCGCCGCGGAAGAACATCTCCTCGGCAACGCCATTGACCAACGTGATCACCACGACCAGTGGCAACGTGCCTTGATTCGCGAATTCCAGTACCCGCGTGATGAATTCGGCCACCGGGTGGATCTGCCGAGCCACCAGGCCGCCGACGACGAACGCGCCGCCGAGCAGTAGACCGACCACGATGCCGGTGATCACCGGCCGCCGCAGGTGTCCGCGCCACGGGACGCTGCCGATGTGCACCGGGCCGGCCAGGAACGCACCACCCGCCCACACCGCAGCCAGCCCGAACGTCAACCAGTAGAAGCTGGAGTCACCGGGCTTACGGGACAACGAAAAGCTGAGCAGCCCTGCACCGACCACCAGCACCGCGATCACCACGATGCGACGCCGGCGGATGACGGCCGAGGTCTCGTGGTGCGGCTCAGCGACTCTCGTCAGGACGCCGAGAAACTCGTCCCGGATGCTGACGGTTTGGGTCATGCCGGTTTCTCCTTCGGGATAAGTCCGATGAGCAGATCGAGACCTGTCCGCACCGCACCGGTGACGGGTCTGGGTACCGACGAAATCAACGCTAGCGCGGGCCGGGCGATCGGCAGCGTCCAGGGACGGAGCAGCTGACGCAGCCGCAGTGCGTCGCCGCCGGCCCACTGTGGGTCGCTGTCAGCCAGGTGGTGCGGGTCGGCCAACTGGTCGACGGGCATCGGTTTGCGCGACGCGACCGAGGCGTCGATCGCGTCGTCCACCGGGATCAGCCCGCCGGGTGGATCGGGCACGACAGCGCTCAGCAGCGAGCCGGATGCTGTCATCGGGTAGTCGAGCGATTCGATCAGGTCGACAGCGAGTCCGGTCGGCACCGGTACCACCGCGCCCGCTACCCGCGACATCAGCGTCTTGGTCAGCAGTGCCTCGTGAAACGCGTTGATGGCCAGTCCGGGCCGCAGCGTGTGGGACGCCCGCACATAGCTGCCGATCAGTCCGCGATACGTCGTGGTGTCCGGCCCGACGATGTCGTAGGCGCCGGCGGGCACCAGGTCGCGATCGGCCGCGGCGACCAGGTAGTACAGCACGTCGGCGATCGAGATCGGGTCGATGGCGTGGTCGGCGTAGGTCGGTAACGGGATGACCGGCAGCCGGTCCCCGACATAACGGACCATCTCGAATGAGGTGGAACCCGCGCCGATGATGATCGCGGCCCCGAGCCACACCACTTCGGGTCCGCCCTCAAGGCTGAGCGCCTCGGCCACTTCGGCCCGGCCGGCGAGGTGTTCAGACAGGGTGTCGTCGGTCGGCACGAAGCCGCCGAGGTACACGATGCGTGCGACTCCGGCGTCCTTGGCTGCTGCCGCGACGCTGCCTGCGGCGGCGTTGTCGCGGTCCCGGTACCCGGGCTCACCGATGCCGTGCACCAGGTAGTAGATGACGTCCACCGAGGCCGCAGGGGCCCCAGCGGCGAATGCCGCGCTAACCGACGCTGGATCGTTGGTGTCCAACGTGACCCCGGTGACCCGGTCGTGCCAGCCGAATCCGGCCAGTTTGCCGGGGTTACGGGTGGCAACGAGGACGTCGTGCCCGTCGTCCAACAGGGCGGCGACGAGGCGCGATCCGACATATCCGGTGGCACCGGTGACCAGCACGCGCATTGGCTTCACCGTAGGTGTCTACCCACCGTGGCCGGTTTTGGACTGTGACTTTCGACCATCAGCGCACGGCACCGCGGTGAACGTCCGCCAAATGCCGGTAGACCTGCGCGTTCAGCCCGTTGCCCGCCACCTCGTCATCGCTGAGTTCGTGGCGCACCTTGCCGGGAACGCCGGCCACCAGCGACCGCGGCGGCACCACCGTGCCCTGCGGGATCAGGGGCTCAGGCATGGCCGACATCGTAGAACCCGCGTCAGCGGCCCCGGCGGTGGCCGACGAACACGCCTGCGGCCACCGCGGCCAGGGCCGCGTCGACAGCCCGCTCGGCGTCCTTGGCGGTCAACGGCGCCGTGGTGGTGAGGAATTGGTAGTACAGCGGGGCCGAGACGTACCGGATCACTTCGGCCGCGTCGGTCCGTTCGGGCGCTTCGCCCCGCGCGATGCCGTCGGTCACCACCGGTGCCAGTTCCGCCAGCCGCGCCTCGTAGAACCCGGCGAGCGCAACGGCCGTGACGGGGTCGCATGCGGCGGCGGCGATGATCGCCTGGAAGAGCCTGCCCTGACGGGGGTCGGCCAGGGTGCGGCGGATCAATCTGGCGTTGGCCAGTAGGTCGCCCCGCAGGGTCCCGGTGCGTGCCCTCGGCGACGACGTCTCGGCCATGTCGACCAGCAGGTCGGCCACCAGCCCCGGCACGGTCCCCCACCTGCGGTACACCGTGGACTTCCCGACGCCTGCGCGCAGCGCGACCGCGGTCAGCTCCACCCCGGCCAACCCGGACTCGACCAACAGATCGCCAGCGGCGCGCAGCACCGCGGCCCGTACGTCGGCGGTTCTGCCGCCCGGCCTGGTCGAGGTGGACATGCAGCCATCTTAACGGGAGCACAGTTTCATTAATTGTCGGCCGGTGCTACTGTACTTATCGGGAACATAGTCTCGTTAAGGAGTGGGCATGGAATATCGTCGAGTTGGCAGTTCCGGGCTGGTGGTCTCCGAATTGAGTTTCGGTGCAGCGACTTTCGGTGGCAGCGGGGAGTTCTTCGGCGCCTGGGGCGATACCGGTGTCAACGAGGCCCGGGCGATGGTCGACCTCTGCCTGGAGGCGGGTGTCACGCTGTTCGACACCGCCGACGTGTACTCCGACGGCGCGTCCGAGGAGGTGCTCGGCGCCGCGCTGGAGGGCAGACGCGATGACGTGCTCATCTCGACCAAGGCCGCCTTGCCGCTCGGTGACGGCCCATCCGACTGGGGCACCTCCCGCACGCGGTTGATCGGCGCCGTCGAAAAGTCACTGCGCCGGCTACGGACCGACCGCATCGATCTCTTCCAGGTGCACGGCTTTGACGCCTACACCCCGATCGACGAGGTGCTGCAGACCCTCGACCTGCTGGTCCAGCAGGGCAAGATCCGTTACACCGGGGTGTCCAATTTCAGCGGCTGGCAGTTGATGAAGTCACTGGCAGCGGCCGATACCGCCCACCGCACGCGCTATATCGCGCATCAGGTCTACTACTCCCTGATCGGCCGGGACTACGAGTGGGAGCTGCTGCCACTGGGTCTCGAAGAAGGCATCGGAGCCCTGGTGTGGAGCCCGCTCGGCTGGGGCCGACTCACCGGGAAGATTCGTCGTGGCAGTTCGCTGCCGCCGCGCAGTCGCCTGCACAAGACCGCCGACGCCGGACCCCCGGTGGGCGATGAGTTGCTGTACGACGTGGTCGACCAACTCGACGAGATCGCTTGCGAGACCGGCAAATCGGTGCCGCAGGTGGCGTTGAACTGGCTGCTGCGCCGCCCGACGGTGTCGTCGGTGATCATCGGCGCCCGCGACGCAGCCCAGTTGCGGGAGAATCTCGGCGCGGTGGGCTGGCGGTTGGACGATGCCCAGATCCGTCGCTTGGACGCGGCCAGCGCCCGCGAGGCGCCGTATCCCTATTTCCCGTACTTCCGCCAGGAGGGGTTCGCCCAGCTCAACCCGCCGGTGCTGAGTCGTCAAACTCCTTGGTAGACCTTGCGATAACTCGACGGCGACATGCCAAGACCGCGGCGCAGATGATGCCGCAGGTTACCGCCGGACCCCAACCCTGCGAGCCGTGCCACCTCGTCGACCGGCAGATCGCGTTGCTCCAACAGTTCGCGCGCCTTGTCGATTCGCCTGCTGCGCACCCACACCCCTGGCGACTGCCCGGTCTCGTCGCGGAACCTGCGGTTGAAGGTCCGCGGGCTCATCCCGGCGTGGCGGGCGAGTTGCTCGACAGTCAGGGGCTCGTCGAGATGCTCGGCAGCCCAGGCTCGGGTGTCCGCGGTGGAGGACTGATCGGCGGTAGGAAGCTGCCGGCCGATGAACTGCGCCTGTCCGCCCTCCCGCCACGGCGGCACCACGCAGAACCGGGCCACCGCATTCGCCACGGCCGAACCGTGATCCCGGCGAATGATGTGCAGGCACAGGTCGATTCCCGCGGCCAGTCCTGCCGACGTCAGCACGTCGCCATCGTCGACGAACAACACGTTCTCGTCGACGACCACGCCCGGGTGCAGTGCGCGCAGATCGCCGGCGAACTTCCAGTGCGTGGTGGCCCGGCGCCCGTCGAGCAGACCCGCCGCCGCCAGCACGAAGGCGCCCGTGCAGATCGAGACCAGCCGGGCGCCGAGCCGAATCGACGCGATGGCGGCCGCCGCATCTGATGTCAGCACCCCGTCGTTGCGGGCCGGCGCAAAACGGGTGCCGGGGATGACGACGGTGTCGGCGGTGGCCAGTGCCTCGGGGCCGGCCTGTGGGATCAGGCGGTAGCCGGTGGTCGCGGCGACCGGGCCGTCGGTCAGGCCGCAGGTGATCACCTCGTAGAGCGGGGCGCCGTCGGGCCCGACGGCGGTGTCGAACAGTGTGGGGGCGATGGCGGCGTCGAACCCGACGACGGGATCCAGTAGTAGGACGACGACGCGATGCATACCGCCAGTTTGGCATGTTCTTGATGAATGTAGGCATTTATGCCACTAGCCGGGGAGGCTGGCCGTCGGCGATAGTCGACGCGTGAGCCTCACCGATACCCGCGCTTCCCCGCGTCTGCACTGGGCCTGGGTGGTGGCCGCGGTCAGCTTCATCGCCATCCTCGGCGCCGCCGGTTTCCGCTCGGTGCCCGGCGTGATGATGATGCCGCTGCACATGGAGTTCGGCTGGTCGCACGGCGTCGTCGGGCTGGCGATGTCGGTCAACATGACGTTGTTCGGCCTGACCGCACCGTTCGCCGCGGCGTTGATGGACCGGTTCGGCGTGCGCCCGGTGCTGACGGCGGCGCTGGCGCTGATCTCGGCGGGCAGCGCCCTGAGCATCATGATGACCACCAGTTGGCAGCTGGTGCTGCTGTGGGGTGTGCTGGTCGGCACCGGTACCGGCGCGATTTCGATGGGGTTTGTCGCGACGATCGCCACCCGGTGGTTCGACGCCCGCCGGGGCCTGGTGACCGGGGTGCTGACCGCGGCCAGTGCGACGGGCCAGTTGATCTTCCTACCGCTCATCGCCGCGGTGACCACGTCGCATGGCTGGCGCTGGGCGTCGCTGATCGTCGCCGCCGCTGCGTTGGCGGTGATCCCGCTGGTGCTGGTGTTCATCCGAAACTGGCCCCACGACAAGGGATTGGCTGCCTACGGCGCAGAGCCCGAGGTGGAGACCGGCCCGATCAGCCCGCCGGGCAGCAGCTTTCGCGCCGCCATCGGCGGGCTGACGCTCGGCGCCAGGGTGCCGGCGTTCTGGCTGCTGGCCGGCAGCTTCGCCATCTGCGGGATGACCACCAACGGCCTGATCGGCACACACTTCATCCCGGCCGCCAACGATCACGGCATGCCGACGACGGTGGCGGCCGGTCTGTTGGCCACCGTCGGCGTTCTGGATGTGGCGGGCACCGTGTTCTCCGGCTGGTTGACCGACCGGGTCGACCCACGGCTGCTGCTGGTCGTCTATTACACCGGCCGCGGCATCTCGCTGGTGGCGCTGCCCGCACTGCTTTCCCCGCACGCCGAGCCGGGTACCTGGGTGTTCATCATCTTCTACGGGCTGGACTGGGTGGCCACCGTACCGCCGACGATTGCGTTGTGCCGCAACTACTTCGGTGCCAAAACCCCGATCGTGTTCGGTTGGGTGTTCGCCGCCCATCAGCTCGGTGCGGCCGTCGCGGCCGCCGGGGCGGGCTGGATCCGCGACCTCCGGGGCGACTACGACCTGGCCTTCTACCTGGCCGCCGGCCTGTGCGTCGTCGCGGCGCTACTGTGCCTGAGCGTGCGACCGGCTCAGGAACCGGCCTTGCGGTAGACCACCATCTCGGTCAACAGCACCCGGCGCAGCCTGGGTTCGCGGCTGCACGCCACGGCGAACACCGTCAGCAGCAGCCAGCTCAGCACCGCGCTGGCCAGCACCAGCGCGAAGGCGGCCAGCGTGCCGCCCTTCATCTCGGTGGCGGCCGTCTGCCGGGCCCACAGCCGCCAGTAGATCATCAGGTTCACCGACAACCCGACACCGTAGGAAATCGCAAAGGTGAACAGGTAGGGCAGCCAGGTGCCGTCGTGCAGCCTGGCCGAAATCGGTTCGTGCCGAAGCGGATACACCACCGACAACACATTGCCGACACCCAGCCAGATGAAGACCATGGTGATCAGCTGGTCGACAAGTGCCACCGGATTGCCGTAGCCGATGACAGCCAACAGGATGATCACCGGCAGCCCGGCGACGGTCACCAACGCGGCCATCGCCAGGTTCTTGGCCAACAGGATCCGCCACAGCCGCTCGCCCGCCGACAAGGCGGCCCGCACGCGCTCCGCCTCGAAACACAGCGCATTGGTGCAGACCACACTGCCGACCACCGCGGAGAACAGATACAGCGTGAGCCGGCCGGCGTCGTAGCTGACCAATCCGCTGACCTGATAGAAGACCACCAGCGACAGACTGATCGCCAGGGTGATCACCAACCGCAGCAGGATGGACCGCGGCTTGTCCGCCCAGACGTGTCGCACCTCGGCGCGAATCCGATCGCGCAGCTCCCGCAGCACCGTGCCGAAGCCGCCGAGCACCGCCCGGCGTCCCGGCAGGCGGGCGCCCTCAACGGCGGCGAGGCGGTTCGCCTCCGCGACTGCCAGCACCGCGTCGGCCACCGCTCCCCTGGCCCGCCTGACGGCGACGACGGCCGTCGAACCCGGCTCCTCGGCCGACGTAACCACCGTCTGCGCTTCGGCGACCACACCTTTGAGTGCGGCGCCGCCGTCCCAGTACGCCGACGCGACGGCGGCGTCGAGCCGGCCGAGGTCGTCGACGAGTGATCTGAGCTCGTCGAGAGCGGCCGCAGCAGAGGCGTCGGCATCCGAGGTCATGGCTGCCACTCAACCATCCCTGACCGCCAAACGTCCTCGGTACAACCGTTCTGACCTGCGTCTTTTGGGAGCCCCGCTCCGCTGTGCTTACGATTCGACCTGGTTTGATGCGTCAACCGAGGCCACATACGGCCCGGAGCCCCTCCCGGAGACATCGGGTGCGGTGCGCGCAGTCGCGTCTCG
>JBEVHL010000084.1:0-4965 GCA_040511255.1 Mycobacterium sp.
TCACTTCCGATGAAGACCCGCACGATCGGCACGGTGCCAGAAGTCGCGGGAGCCTCATGACATCGATCCACAGGGTGTTGAGATAGAAGTCACTGCGAAAAATGGCCGCAGAATTCGCAGTGGGCTCTATCTCAACCCAAGAAGAGCGCCGCGGCGACGGCCACTGACCACACCAGCATCGTCAGCCCCGTATCGCGGAGCACCGGGATCAGCGCGGGCCCGCCCTTGCCGCCCCGCACCGGCGCGGCGGCCCGCACGGCCAGCGGCGCCGCCAGGAAACCGATCAGGCACCACGGCGTCGCGAACACGCCTAAGACGATCGTCAGCAGGCCGGCGACGGCCAACAGCCCGACGTACAGCTGCCGGGTGCGGGCGTCGCCGAGCCGGACCGCCAGCGTGATCTTGCCGGACTCGGTGTCGGTGGGGATATCGCGCAGGTTGTTGGCCACCAGCACCGCCGACGACAGCGAACCCATCACCACCGCGGTGGCCAGCCCGACCCAGTCCACCCGCAACGCCTGGGTGTACTGCGTGCCGAGCACGGCCACCAGACCGAAGAACACGAACACCGCAATCTCGCCAAAACCCTGATACCCGTAGGGGTTTGAGCCGCCGGTGTACAGCCAGGCACCGGCGATACAGGCGCCGCCGACCACGATCAGCCACGGGTTGCTGAAGATCGCCAGCACCAGACCGGCGACGGCACCGATGCCCAGGCTGACGATCGCCGCGGTCAGTACGGCGCGTGGCGATGCGACCTTCGAACCCACCAGCCGCAGCGGCCCGGCCCGCACGTCGTCGGTGCCGCGGATGCCGTCGGAGTAGTCATTGGCGTAGTTGACGCCGATGATCAGCGCCACCGCGACGACCAGCGCCAACAGCGCGCGCCACCACACCACGCCGTCCATCCAGGCCGCCGCACCGGTCCCGGCGATCACGGGCGCCACCGCATTGGGCAGTGTGCGCGGACGAGCGCCCTCGATCCACTGGGCGACGGTAGCCATCAGGGAATCGTCGCACGGTGGTCACTGGCCGAGGTTGACCAGTCCGGCCACCAGGTTGATCGTGATGGCCAGAATGATTGCGCCGAGCACGAACGACAGCAGGGCCTGACTCAGCGCGGTGGAGCGGATCTTGCGGTTCTTCAGGTCGGTGTCCGACACCTGATAGGTCATGCCGAGGGTGAAGGCCAGATACGCGAAGTCGGCATAGTTCGGTTTTTCATGCTGATTGAAGTCGATGCCGTCGGGTGGCCCGGTGTAATACAGCCGGGCGTAGCGCAGCGCGTAGACGGTGTGCACGGAGATCCATGACGCGGCGACGCTGAGGATGCCGACGGTCGCCGCCGAGACGTCGCCGCCGTTGGCGGCCTCGGCCACCAGCAGATACCCGACGCCGCCCAGGCTGCCGATGCTGGCCAACAGCACCACCACCTGCGAGGCCCGCCGGGTGGAGTCTTCTTCGTGGGCCCGCCTGGCATGTTCGGCTGACTGCGCCTCGTCCATCGGGCCGACCAACAACCAGGTCCAGCCGATGTACACCGCGGCACCCGCGATCCAGCCGGCCGCCGGGGCGTAGGGCCATCCCGCCGTGGCGGCGGCCACCGCCACCGCGACCGCGCCGACGACCAGCGCCACCGACACCCGTATCGCAGCGGGCGCCTCCGGCCCGAAGACTTTCATGTCGCTGAGTTAACACCGCGAAGCTGTCACTGCCCGGGCGGCGCGTGACCGGTGTCGTCCAGCCCGGACCTCGGCACCCGGGTGACGGTCCGCCGGTAGGCATCCCTGGCCGCGGTATCGCCCGAGACGAACAGCGCACCCCAGTCCACCTCGGGATGGCCGACCACGCGGGTCGGCACCTCGCCGAGCTTGCCGAACACGTCGAGTTCGGCGAACGTGCCGCCGATGTTGCGGTCGCGTTCCTCGTCGAACCGCGGCCGTGGCCCCGAGATCACCACGTCGGGCGTCTGCGCCAGCCCGTCGGCCACCGTCGGGATGTTGCGCACGCACGGAAAGAGGAACGCGATCGGCCAGCTGACCAGTACCGGTCCGTGCGCGGCGAGGAACTGATCGAGGGGGATGACGGACCGGCGTCGGGGACCGGTGACCGCCATCCAGCCGGCGGGGTCGGTCCGGCCGTCGACCGCGCGCAGCCGGACGCGGTCGGCGCCGGTGGGTATCTGCGCGGCGTCGATGCCGATGGACCGCCATAGCGGGTGCGCCGGATCTTCATCGGGTGCGACGCGGTCGACCGGTGCGACGGGTGCACCGAGCGGACCGGCGGCGGTGCCGAACTCGAAGGCCAGGGAGTTGCCGTCGTCGGTGCGCCCGGCCACCGACACCGCCAGCCCGTCGCGATCGCCGAGCGCAAACCATTGGCTGACCAGCGTGCCGGTGCCGGCACTCCCGGGGGCCCAACTGCCCCACAGCGCGGTCGACGCCCCGGTGCCGGGCGGGTCCGGGGGCGGGGCGTCGGGCCGGAAGCCGCCCTGCGCGGTGAAGCCGTCCAGTTGGCCGGTGCTGTCGAGGGCAGCCAGCGGCGCCCCGTCGGGCAGCACCTCGATATCGTCGGCCAGGCCGCAGACCGGGCCGCCGGTCAACCGGTGCAGGTTGGCCACGGCCAGCGACGCCTGCGGGCGGCGTAGCGGCGCGACGGCGAAGGACCCCAGCAGCAGCGCGAGCACCGCGACGGAGGCGGCGACGGCGATGACGGCCGGGGCGGCCCGGGCAGCGGCGCCCACCTGACGGCGCGCCACCGCGACGATGGCCACCAGCACGATGACGGCCACGCACACCAGCCCGAGCGGACGCAACAGCGAACCGGTGAACGGAACGTCGTACACCGCGGGCAGCCACCAGGCGTTGGGCCCGGCGAAAGCCAGCACCGTCGCGCCGGTCAGCAGGACGCCACCGACCACCGCGGGCAGCACCTGACGGGTGCGAACCACCAGCACCACCGCGACGGTCAGGAAGGCCGCGATCAACCCGGCCATCGAGCCCAGGTGATAGGACCACTTGGACGGCGACAACGCCAGCAACACCAGCGCCAGCGCCACCACCGCGAAAAGCCTGACCGCAGAACGGCTCACCGCGCACCGTCGCCTACTCAGCAGCACCACGGGCAGCATCGCGACCGCCAGCAGGATCGGCAGACGTTTCGGCGCGCTGCCCTGCTGATCGTCACCGAGCAGATAGCGGTAGCGATCCGGCTCGTCGTACCAGGGCAGCGACGGGCCGAAGAAGGTGTGCCAGTCGGTGGCCGTGGTCAGCGCCGCCCACGTCTGGTCGGCGAACATCGCCGTCAGCGCCACCGCACCCACGCAGGCCAGCAGCGCGACCTGCGCGGTCAGGTCCAGCGGCCCCCGGCTGCGGCGGCGCAGCAGCGCAACCACCCGGGGCGCGAAGACCAGGATCGGCGCCCCCACGATCACCGCGGTCGGGCTGATCGGCACCGTCAGCGCCGCTGCCAGCGCGGCGAAGCCCAGCGCCGCCGGGGTGCGCGCCCGCCAGAGCAGCCACAGCACCACGGTGACGCCGAGTGCCACATACGATTCCGGCCGCGTACCCAGGTTGAACGGTAGCCACGCGACCAGCAGGAACAGCGCCGCCAGCAGCCGCACCCGGGGCGTGCGGGGCAGTGCCGCGGGGAGCACGCCCCGGCTCAGCACGAACCACGTCGCGATGGCCAACACCGTGCTCGGCAGCCGCAGCCACAACGGGGCCACGCTGATCTCGGTCAGCGGGGCGAGCACCTGCTGGCACAGCGCAAACGGCACTTCCGAGGCATTCCACCAGCGAAAGTAGTTGCCCGGATTGCCCGTTTCGGCGATGTTGCGGGCGATCACCGACGCCCACCCGTCGTCGACGGCCAGCGGACCGATCACCGCCCACAGCGCGAGGATGCCGACCACCCCGACATCGACGAACCACACCGGCCGCCAGCGCCACCTCCACCGGGCACGGACCGGCCGGCGCCGCGGTAGCAAGACCAATGCGAATGCCGCGCAGAGCAATTGGCCGAAAATCAACCGCAGTTTGAGCGGGCTCGGGCTGGTGGCGAACGGGCTGTCCACCACCGCGGTCACCGCCAGCCCCGCCGCCTGCGCAGGACCAAGCGAGGTCCGAAAGCCGAACACCTCCGGCACGCGTTCGTCCGGCAGTACCACCACGCGCCCGTCGGCGTGGGTCAGCGAAACCCCCTGCGGCCCGGCGTGAATCATCACCTGGCACCCCCCACGAGCCGCAGGCAACGCGACCACCCGGTCACCGAGCAGCAGCCGCGCCTCGGGCCCGCCCTGCACGGTCAGGCCTGCGGTGGTCAGCACGGTGCCGGGGGTGCGCAACGCAGTGCACGGCACGGTCACCGTCAGCTCCGTCGGGCGGTACGGCGCGAACACCGCGGTACTCGACGCCACCGGCGCACCCGCGACGGGCCAGCTGACCGTCGTCCGCTCGGCGAGCACCGGGGCGAACGGCAACGCCAGCGCGCACAGCACACCGATCAACCCGACCAGCAGGGCCGGCAATGCGTGGGTTTTGGACGGGAAGTGCGCCATGGCTGTGTGCCAGGTTGCCCCGTCACCGCAGCCCATCCGCACCTCGCCCGCTCGCCGTCATAGCAATGTCATGATTCGCCCGGGCTTCCGGCGATACCCCACAATGGTCTGATGCTCGGAGTCATCGGTGGTAGCGGTTTCTATTCGTTCTTCGGATCCGACGCCCGCAGCGTCAATCTGGACACCCCCTACGGCCTGCCCAGCGCCCCGATCACCGTGGGGAAGGTGGGCCAGCACGAGGTCGCCTTCCTGCCGAGGCACGGCGTCAACCACGAGTTCTCGCCGCACACCGTGCCGTATCGGGCGAACATGTGGGCGTTGCGTGCCCTGGGTGTCCGGCGGATCTTCGGGCCCTGCGCGGTCGGCAGCCTGACCACCGAACACGGACCCGGCGCCATGGTGGTGCC
>JBEVHL010000085.1:0-8270 GCA_040511255.1 Mycobacterium sp.
GTTATCTGTGCCTGCCATTCCCGCCGACCCCTGTAGATATGCATTGCCAACACAGCGAGCACTCTCACCCAGGCGACCATCCAGCGCAAGTCACCCCAGCCGACCCAGCACCCGTTCGGTCAGCGATGCCAGCGCCCGCAGCTCGTCGGCGGCCATGCCGTCGAACACCGTGGACCGCACCAACTCCGCGTGCCCGGGGGCGGCCGTGGCCAGGGCGGCCCGGCCACCGGCAGTGAGGTCGACGTTGGCGCCGCGGCGGTCGTCGTCACGGCCCTCACGGGTGAGCAGTCCCCGCTCGCGCATCCGCCGCAACTGGTGCGAGAGCCGGCTTTGCTCCCAGCCGAGCACATCACCGAGTTCCCTGACCCGGATCGGGCACCGCTCGTCCAGGGCCACCAGCACGTCGTAGTCGGCCAGCGACAGACCGCAGTCCTCCTGGAGCTGGCGGTGCATGGCCACCTGCAGCTTGCCGACCATCATCAGGTAGTTCCGCCACACCCGCTGCTGCTCGCCGGTAAGCCACATGTCCCCACCCTACCGGAATACATGACACGTCATCTAGGTTGCTCACTGCATGCCGCCCGGCGACCGCCTAGGCTGGCAGCCACGTCACAAGGAGTGATGACATGACCAGCACCATGAAGCCCATCGTCGACATCCGACGCGCGGCCGACCGCGACAAGACCAAGATCTCCTGGTTGGACTCGAAGCATTCGTTCTCGTTCGGCGGTCACTACGACCCCGCGAACACCCACCACGGACTGCTGTTGGTGAACAACGACGACACCGTCAGGCCGGGCGCCGGCTTCGAGACCCACCCGCACCGGGACATGGAGATCATCACCTGGGTGCTGCGCGGGTCCCTGGTCCATCAGGATTCCACCGGCCACTCGGGCGTCATCTACCCCGGCCTGGCGCAGCGGATGTCCGCAGGACGCGGCATCCTGCACTCCGAGAAGAACGACTCCTGGACGCTGACCGGCGACCAAACCCACAAAGAGCCAGTGCATTTCGTACAGATGTGGGTGGTGCCGGATGAGGCCGGCATCAAGCCGGGCTACCAGCAGCAGGAAGTCGATGACGAACTGCTGCGCCAGGGCCTGGTGACCATCGCCTCGGGGATGCCGCAGTACAAGGACGAAACCGCGATCTCGATCCAGAACAAGTACGCCGCCCTGCGTGGTGCGCGCCTGCAACCCGGCGAGAGCATCGAATTGCCCTACGCGCCCTACCTGCATCTGTTCGTGCCGCGCGGAGCGGTCGCACTGGAAGGCGCGGGCGATCTGCACGAGGGTGACGCGGTGCGGTTCACCGCCTCCGGCGGTCAGAAAGTCACGGCCACCGAACCCGCCGAGATCCTGCTCTGGGAGATGCATGCCGGACTGGCCGGCTAAAGCCGCAGTGCTCGCCGCGACCGTTCTGGTCGCGGCCTGCGCAGGACCCGCCCCCACCCCCGGCACCTCGTCTAGCGCGAGCCCGCCGTCGCCCCAAGCGCCCCAGGCTCCGCAGGCGGCGGGCCTGGCGACGGTCACCGTGCAGGTGCCCGACGGCCTGGCCGCATCGCCGTTCGACTCGCCTCGGCAGGCGACGGTGCCCGAGGGGTGGACGTTATCGGTCTGGGCCAGGGTGCCCAAGGCCCGGCTGGCCGCCTGGACACCCGATGGCGCGCTGTTGGTTTCGCTGCCATCGACGGGCAGCGTCGTCAAGCTGACTCCGACCCCAGGCGGTGCACCCCAGGAAAGTGAGCTGCTCACCGGACTGGACCAACCGCACGGCCTGACGTTCGTCAAAGACACGCTGTACGTCGCCGAGAGCGACCAGATCGACGCTTACACCTACGCCGACGGCGCGGCCAGAGAGCCACGGGTCATCGCACCCGATCTGCCCGACGCCAAGAGTCCGGATCTGCGTGGTGCCTACTCCCACGCCCTCAAGAGCGTGGCCGTCGGACCCGACGGCGCGGTGTACTTCTCGATCGGCTCCACCGGGAACATCTCCGCAGAGGATCGCGACGCGACGCCGCAGCGGGCCACCATCATGCGCGTCCCTCCCGGCGGCGGCCCGGCAGCGCCGTTCACCACCGGCGTCCGCAATGGCACCGGCCTGGCCGTCGCACCCGACGGCGCCGTATGGACCGCCGTCAACAATCGCGACAACGTCGAATTTCCGGAGCAGGGCTCAGATTTCGGCCGGGTGATCCCCGACTACGTCAACGACCATCCACCCGAGTCAGTGGCGCGACTGACGCCCGGACGCGAATTGGGTTGGCCCTACTGCAATCCCGACGGCGGCCCGGCCGACCTCGCCTTCATCCGCGATGTGCAGACCAACGCCGACGGCGCCAAGCTGGATTGCGCCGCCCTGCCGCCGGTCGAGCAGAGCATGGACGCCCACTCGGCGCCGCTCGGGATGAGCTTCGCCGATCTACCCGCCCCCTACGGCACAGGCGCCCTGATAGGCGTGCACGGCTCGTGGAACCGGCAGCCGCCGCGGGCTCCTGAGGTGTCGTTCTACCCGTGGCGGGACGGCAGGCTCGGTGACCAGCAGACCCTCGTCGGCGGGTTCCAGGACGCCGACGGCACTCGCTGGGGCCGCCCCGTGGCGGCCGTCGTCGGCCCCGACGGCGCGGTGTACATCACCGACGACGACGCGGGTGCGGTGTACCGGTTGGCCCCGCCGACCCGCTGACTTGCGTTCCAGCAAACACAATATGGCCGAACGTGATTCGCTCGATTGCGAACCGTTGCGGCCCTGTTATCAAAGTTGACAGTGTGACTGCTGTGATTATTCTGTGCATTACCATCTCCTCTCTTTGCGGACCGAAAGGGCAGCAACCGTGCGCTCCTCATCGGCTGGCATCCGACGCCTCGCCGCGTGGTGCGCCGCGATTATGCTGTGCACCGCGGTCACGGCCACCCCGGTGGCCCAGGCCGACGCTCGAGAGCAACTGGCCACCGCGATCGCCGCCACCCGCGGTTCGTATCTGGTCTACAACTTCGGCAGTGGGTTTCCCGCACCGATGCTCAGGGCCGACGGCAGTACCTACGAGATGACCAACGGCGGGCATCTCATGACCATCAAGGCGGCCTCTCAACGCCTGACGCCGCGCCTGCTGGTCGACTCCCATACCGGCTATCAGGCACGGTGTGAACGGACCCCCGGCGCCCGCACCAGCGAGGGGCTCTATCAGGCCTCGGAGATCTACACGCCACTGGCGGCCTGGCAGGCACTCGGCCAGCCGACCATCGCGATCAACGCGAACTTCTTCGACATCCGCGGCCAGCAGAGTGGATCGTGGAAGACGACCGGATGCAGTTCACCCCTCGGGGTTTACGTGGACAACACCCACGGCCAGGGCCGGGTGAACGCCGTCGTCACCGGAAACGTCAGTTATGCAGGTAAACAAGGACTCTCGGGCGGCAACGAGAACTGGATCGCGTTGACGACGATGATCCTGCCCGTGGGCGGGGCGCCGTATGTGGTGTGGCCCAGCGGTCCCGACGACTTCGGCGCCGCCTCATCGACCATCGAGGGACTGTTGGACAAGGGCTCCCGGTTCGTCGCCGTCAGCGGCTTCGGACTCCTGGGGCCCGGTCACACCGGTCAGATGAACGATCCCGGCCCCAGTGCCGCACGCACCGCCATCGGCTACTCACAGCAGCGCGACGAGATGTACATCTTCCAGGGCGGCAACTACACGCTGGACAATATGCAGGATCTGTTCCGCAGTCTGGGCAGTGACGTCGCGATCGGTCTGGACGGCGGCGGATCGTCGTCGATCGTGCTGCGCCGCGACACCGGCGGTATGTGGACCGGCGCCGGGGTACCGAAGGGATCCTGCGACACCATGGCGGTGCTCTGCGACTCACACGAACGCGCACTGCCGAGTTGGCTTGCGTTCAGCTGAGATTCAGCGCTGCGGTGGCCGCGGCCGACACCTGGCCGCGGTAGCTGCTGCCGAACAGCACGACGTGGGCCAGCAGCGGGAACAACTGGTGCAGGGAGACGCGCTCACGCCAGCCCGGCTGGAGCGGATGCACTTCTTGATAGCCCGCCACGATCGCGTCGAGATGCGGGCAACCGAACAGCTGCAGCATCGCGATATCACCTTCGCGGTGCCCGCCGTGGGCAGCCGGGTCCACCAGCACCACGCCGTCGGCAGTCCACATCACATTGCCGCTCCACAGATCGCCGTGCAGACGGGCAGGCCCATCTTCGTCATCGAAATCACCTGCCCGACAACGTTTTATCACGGCATTCACCTCGATGCGGGTATCGGCATCGAGCTGACCCGCCGCACGCTGCGCCATCGGGAGTAACCGCTCATCGGCGTAGAACTCGCCCCAGGTCTGGTGCCCGGTCAAGCTCATCGGCAGTGGATTGTGCAGCGGCCCGAAGAAGCCGGGCCCCGCCCAGCCGTCCGGAGGTGCGCCGAAATCAGCAGCTCCGGCGTCATGGGTGGCGGCCAACCGGCGGCCGAACTGCTCAGCGGCGTGGCTGGTCGGACGAGTGGTCTCGAGGTGCTCCAGCGTCAGGCTGACCTCGTCGTGCGCCACCACCTTGGCACAGGGCGATCCCCCGGGAGCTGTCGAAAGCCATTGCAGCCCAGCCGCTTCGCAGGCGAAGAATCCCGGAGGTGCCGTCGCGTTGCGCTTGACGAAGGTGCGCACCCGGCGAGGATGCCAAGGCAACCGCCCCCGGCTACCCGGTGGGCTTGCCACCGGCTTTTCCTATCGACTCGTCGGTCCTGTCGGCCCCGGCCGCGGTCTGGACGCCGTCCTGAGCAGATGTCCCGACCTTCCGGATCTCTTTCTGTTCGTCCCTGGCGGGGACGCCGCTGAGGTCGACGGGGACGCCCGTCAGGGCCTGCGTGAGCAGTGTGCCCAGGGCGGCGTTGATCGCGCTTCCGGGATCCAGACCGAGGGCCTGAAACCGGTCGTACGCCAGCGGTCCGAGGCCGAACGTCACATCGCGGATCAACGCCGGATCGGGTGCACCGGCGGCCAGTGCGACACCCGGTGGTGGAGTGGCATTTGCTCGCGGTGTCGGCGCTGCCCCGAGCACCAGCGCGGTGACCGTTGCGGTGGCGACACCTACCGCCGTGACCCGCCGTGCAGTGCGAGCGCGGGCACGCTGCTTGCTCGCCATGTCAACGGTCCTTTCGACGGCTTCCCCAAACCGATCGAAGGGACGGTAACACTGAGAGAACGCTGTGGCATGCTTTTGCTGATCGTCACGATGAGCGCGTCCATCACAGCTGCATTGACATTGCTGTCAATAAGTCGTGGTCAGGGTTGACCGAACGTTTTCCGCAGCGCGATATCGGCAACCGCGGTCGGCAGGTTGCGCATGGCGACAATCTGCACCTTCGGCGCCGTGCCGACGGCATAGCGGGCGCGCGGGCGGCGCGCGGTCAGGGCTTTGCGCACCACCGCGGCCACCCGGTCCGGTGGCACGGCCAGCTTGCGGGACAGTGGGATCATTTTCCGAAAGCCCGCAACATGTTTCGCGTACAGCACCCGCTGTTCGGGAGTCATCGCCTGCTCGAATTCGTCTGCGGTGTCCTCGGCGAGGTCCCACATATCGGTGGCAGTCTGCGCCGGTTCCACCACGCTGACCCGAATGTGCCACGGCCGCAATTCCATTCGCAGGGCGTCGGCGGCGGCCTCGAGGGCAAATTTCGATGCACAGTACGCACCGATGATCGGCGTCGCGATTCTGCCGTTCACACTGGAGATGAACACGATTCGGCCGCGCGATTGGCGCAGTCGGGGCAGCACGGCCTGGGTCACCGCCAGCTGACCCACCACGTTGACATCGAATTGGCGACGTAAATCGTTGGTAGACAACGATTCCAGCGGCCCGCCGACCACCACGCCGGCATTGTTCACGACGGCATCCAACCGGGCAGGCAACGCCTCGGACAACGCTGCCAACTGCTGGTCGTCGGTGACATCGAGCAGGACCGCGCTCACCCGCGGAGTCGCCGAGACTGCTGCCGCATCGGCCTCGGTGCGGACGCCCGCGATGACGTCCCACCCGTCGGCCGCAAGACCCACCGCGATTGCTTTACCGATCCCGCGGGCGGCACCGGTCACCAGAACACTCGGCATGGGCTGACCTTAATCCGCCGGGGATGGCGGTGTCTCAGACACCGGGGAGGCGATGGCCACAACCCACATCGCCTTCCCGGCGTCCGCCCCCGACTCCGGCGGGCTCACGCCCCGAGTCGTACCCACGGCGAGGTCAGGTCGGTGAAAACCCCACTCATCGCCGATCGTCTCGCCGACACCGCTGGCGCGGTACGCAACATCGAAATGTACACGAGTGTGACCAATATTATTGACGTATCAGTCAGATCGGTCGTGGCTGGTCAGAGCTGTGGTGTCAGGTCCAACGAGGTGATGGTGCTCATCTTCGTCACCAGCCAATCGGCCTTGTCGCGCTGCAACGTCAGCCGATACGACAGATACCGCATCGACGGGATGTTCTTGGTCAGCGGGCTGGTGGCGGTGCTGTTGGTGTAAACGATCGCCGTGGCTTCCGTCGCCCCCGGTCCGGGCAGCGACTCGACAGCGGCGCCAACCACCTGCGTGGTGTTGGTGACCTGCGCCTGCTTGTTTGTCGGCACGATCGCGTCGACGTACTTGCGGTACTGCGTCTGGAAGTCGCCGCTGAGGAACTTCGCGGATCGATCGGCGAGCTGTTCCATATTGTCCGGGGTGTAGGTCCACAGCGTGGTGATCGCCTCGGCGGCGGTTCTGGCGATATCGAGCTTGATGTCCACCTGCGCCCGGTCGGCAAGGTAGGGCTGCACCGTCGCACCCGCGAACGCTCCGGCAGCGACGAACAACGCCGCCGCCACGCCGATGGCGATGGGCGCCCGCGCGCCCGGTGGTTTGCGTTCGACGAAGATCACCCGCCCGCCCGTGGTCTCGGCCTCGGGAGCGACGGCCTCGGCGGGTTCGGCCTCGGGAGCGACGGCCTCGACGGCCTCGGCAGCGTCAGGTTCGGGTGCGTCCGCCAGCGGGACTGCGGACCTGCGCGCCTTACCGACCGGCATCCGGTGGCGCCGGCGAGTGTCGTCGTGCTGCGGGTCGGCGTCGGTCAGATCACCTGCAGCAGATTGCTGATCTTCCACTGGTCTCCTTCCTGCATCGCCGTTGCCACCCAACGGTTTCCGTTCTCCAACCGCTTACCGTCCGGCATCACCGTGGTGGTCTGCGTCGCCACCACGACGTTGGCGCTGCCGTCGTCGTTCCAGCGTTCGACGCCCGCATCCAGCACGGTGCCCTTGGTCGGCTCGGCCCTGGCCACCTGGACGACGATCTCGTTCATCTTCTCGGTGTACATCTGCGCCAGCTCACCGGTCGCCTGCGCCAGGACCCGGTCAGCGTAGTCATTGGCATGGAACGGGTCCAGTGTCGTGTACTGCGTCATGAACGACCGAACGTAATCGACTGCGGCCAACTCCTTTACGGCCGCACGCCGATCCTTTTCGTGGGCGATCAGGACCACCGTGCTGGCCCCGATGGCCGCGATCAGGACCGCGGCCGCCACCGAGATGGCCAGCCCCAGCCGCCACCGCCTGCGCCGTCGCGGTGGCCGCTGCTCGAACGCGACCGCGCCGTCGAGCCTGCGCCGCGGGCTCACTGGCCACCCCCAGCCGGCTTGGGTTTGGCCAGCACCGACAGTGCCGCCACCCGCCACTTGCCGTCATCGGACTTCGAGAAGCCGACCCGCACGGTCGCGGTGATGGTCCGCGCATTCGGTGCCACCCCGCGTTGGCCCTGCATCAGCAGCAGCATGGTGGCGTCCCGCTCGGTCGACGTCAGGACGGCACTGTTGGTCACCCAGTAGTCGTTGGGCACGATGCCCGGCTTCTGCGTGGCCTGCTTGGCGATGGCCTGCTGCTGGGCCGCCAACTGTGGCCGGTAGCCGTCCGTCACCAGCGACTGCGCGTGGTCGAAATCGGCCTGCAACGTCGCGGGGTCATAGCTGAGCATCTCTTCGACGATCTTGGGGCCCTGCACCGCGATCTGTTCGCGGGCCTGCCCCACCTCGAAGTCGTGGCGGTACACCACGCCGTAGCCCAGCGCCGCAGCCGCCACGGCCACCGCAGCCGCCACCGACACCGCGGCGACCGCGAGGCGTGCCGCCCGGGCCGGTGTGGGTGTGCGCTGTCGAACCTCGGTGCGCACCAACAGATCTGCGAATGTCCGATGGCGAGCGTCCCACAGGGGCCACAGCCATCCGACGAACAATGCCAG
>JBEVHL010000086.1:0-3909 GCA_040511255.1 Mycobacterium sp.
GACAGGTCCGCGCGCTCGGTGTGGCAGCCCAGGCCGGCCGCCGCCAGGTAGTGCGCGACGCCGTCGATCCTCGCGTCCATCTGCGCGTAGCTCAATCGCCTGTCGCGCCACACCAGGAAGGGCTGATCGGGGATGGCGTGCGCGACGGTGGAGAACACCGTCGAGAGGTTGAAGCTGACGGTCATTGCTCTCCTGGGGTTCCGCGGTTCCTGGTGTGGATAATCTAGAACGCGTTCCAGTTTTCGCCTAGTGCGGCCCGTTAAGACGCAGGCCAGACCCGCAGTGCGATATCGGCGACGGCCCGCAGCCGATCGGGGGATACGCCGTCGCGGGCGCGCGCGCCCATCCCGTTGAGCAGCACCACCAGGAACTCCGCGAAATCGTCGGGATCCGTCGCCTCCGGTAGGTCGTCGGCCTGCTTCAGCCGATCGGCGATCACGGCACGGCCTTCGGTGCGCCTGTCCGCCAGCAGGGGGTCCGCGTTGATCAGGCATCCCAGCGGGTGCTCGTCGCTGGTGTACTCGGCCACTGCCAGCTCGAGGGTCCGGCTGAGGAATTCTCGTCCGCTGGATTCCGTAAGTGCTTGTGCCACCGGCATGGTGGGACGCTCGGCGTACCGCGCGACGGCCTCGTCGAACAAGCCCTGCTTGCCGCCGAAGGCGGCGTAGAGGCTGGGCGAGGAGATGCCCATCGCGGCGGTGAGCTGGCTGATCGACGTGCGGTCGAACCCGCCGTGCTCCCAGAACGTGTGCATCGCCTGGTGGAGCGCTGTCGCGCGG
Source organism: Mycobacterium sp. (assembly GCA_040511255.1). Classification (GTDB taxonomy): domain Bacteria; phylum Actinomycetota; class Actinomycetes; order Mycobacteriales; family Mycobacteriaceae; genus Mycobacterium. The sequence continues at coordinate 780 of JBEVHL010000086.1, forward strand.
TCGAATTCACGGGGCCGGGCCATTGCGTCACTCTACGGTTCTGTGGCGACCGTTATGAAATCTGTTAGGGTCATCTCCAGTCATTCCATAACGATCGACACAGAACCCAGGAGCTTCATGAAGTACGCCATCATCGGGTCAGGCAATATCGGTTCTGCGGTCGCCAGGCAGTTTGCCCGCGTCAACCTGCCCGTCGGGATCGCCACCGCCAAGGGGGTCGCCGCGGTGGCGGGACTGGCCGCTGAGTTGGGCGCCGACGTCGTCCCTACCGAGGTGGCTGACGCACTGCGCGCGGATCTCGTCGTGCTGGCCGTGCCGTTCGAGGCGGTCCGCGGCCTGGTCGAGCAGGTACCGGACTGGGAGCAGCGCATCATCGTCGACGCCACGAATGCGATTGACTATCAAGACTTTTCGGCGGCCGACCTGGGTGGGCGGGCGTCGTCGGATCTGGTCGGCGACTGGGCGGTCAACGCGCGGGTGGTCAAGGCGTTCGGCTCCACCTGGGCCAAGGTGCTGGCCCGCGAACCCGCCGCCGATCGCGGCGGTCGACGCGTGCTGTTCCTGTCCGGCAACGATGCCGAGGCCAACCGCGAGGTGGGAGCGTTGATCACTGCCCTGGGTTTTGCTCCGATCGACCTGGGCCGCAATGACGAAGGCGGGCTGTTGCAACAGTTCGGCGGCCCGTTGACCACGCTCAGTCTGATCTCCCAGCCGATCGGCGGCGCGACGCCGCCCGAGATGGATCTGGTCAACCCCTGAACACTGCGGCCGGCTACTTCTTCTTCTCGCGCCAGGCCCGCTCGAACGGCAGGCGCCACGCGTTCGGCGCGATGAGCTGGTGGATGGCGTTGGGCCCCCACGTGCCGGGCGGGTAGATCTTCACCGGCGGCGGATCTTCGAGCAGCTGACTCGAGCGGTCCCACAGCGACTCGATGCCTTCGGCGGTGGTGAACAGCGTGTGATCGCCGCGCATGGCATCCAGGATCAGCCGTTCGTAGGCCTCCAGGACGTCGCCCTGCGAGTCGGTCTCCTGGGTGGAGAACTGCATGGACAGCTTGTCGAGTTTCATGCCGGGTCCCGGCCGCTTGCCGTAGAACGACAGCGACACCTTGGAACTGTCGGCCAGGTCGAAGGTGAGGTGGTCCGGGCCCTGCGAGCCGACGCCGGAGCCGGCCGGGAACATGGTCCGCGGTGCCTCTTTGAAGGCGATCGAGATGATCCGCATGCCCTCGGCCATCTTCTTGCCGGTCCGCAGATAGATGGGCACTCCGGCCCAGCGCCAGTTGTCGATCCCGACCTTGAGCGCGATGAATGTCTCGGTGTCGGAATCCTTGGCGACGCCGGCTTCTTGGCGATAGCCCGCGTACTGGCCGCGGACCACCGAGTCGCAGTGGATCGGCAGCATCGACCGGAAGACCTTGTTCTTCTCCTCGCTGATGGCCCGCGGTTCCAGCGCCGTCGGCGGTTCCATCACCACGAACGCCATCACCTGGAGCAGGTGGGTGACCACCATGTCCTTGAAGGCGCCGGTGCTCTCGTAGAAATTGGCGCGCTGGTCCAGGCCCAGGGTTTCCGGGATGTCGATCTGGATGTGGTCGATGAAGTTGCGGTTCCAGATCGGCTCGAACAGCCCGTTGGCGAAGCGGAACGCCAGGATGTTCTGGGCCGCCTCCTTGCCGAGGAAGTGATCGATGCGGAAGATCTGCCGCTCGCGGAAGGTCTCGTGCACGAAATCATTGAGCTCGATGGCGCTGGCCAGATCGGTGCCGAACGGCTTTTCCATCACCACCCGGGAGCGATCCACCAGGTTGGCTTCCTTGAGCATCGTGATGACGGCTTTGGCCGCCTTGGGTGGCACCGACAGATAGTGCAGCCGCTGCACGTCCGGACCGAGCGTGGCCTCCGCAGCGGCCACGGCCGCGGCCAGCGCCTCAGGCCCCGCACCCTGGGGCACATAGGTGACCTTGCCGGCGAAGGCGGCCCACTGCTCGTCGGTCAGCTTGTGCGTGCCGAACGCGTCCACGGCCGCCTTGGTGACGGCGCGGAACTCCTCGTCGGTGAGTTCTTCCAGCGAAGTACCGACCACCCGGATCTCCGGCGCGAGCGCCGACTGGACCAGGTAGGCCATCCCGGGCAGCAGTTTGCGTTTGGCCAGGTCGCCGGTGGCGCCGAACAGCACGATGACGTGCGGTTCCAGCGCATCGCTATCGCGTCGGTGGGGCCGGGCCCCTGGGGCGGGATAGGCGATGGTCTGCGCAATGTCGGTGGCCACGCCCCGGATGATTCCACTCGGCCAGCACCGGCGCACGGTGGATGGCCTGTTCGCCACCCGCGCGAACGGGCCTGTTCACATAGCGGTCAGGCCTGGGTGGTGCCGGGGGTGCCGTCGGCACGTACCCACTGCACCTGCAGTTCGTCGCGCTCGCCGAACCGGACCAGGTGGCGTCCGACGACGTCCTCGTAGGTGGCCACGTCATCGTCGGTTGACGTGAGTTCGATGACCAGGGCTTCGGGAGTGGAGCTGAACGCGACGTGCGCCGCGTTTTCGTTCATGTCCAGCGTGCCGGTCGCGGTGGTCTCGTCCCAGGCGCCGACTGAGCGACGGCCGAGGTGGGAAACGAGTTGCTTGCCGTAGCGGGGGGCGCGGGCGGTGGCGACGCTGGCGGTGCTGGTGATCGTGGAGGGCATCGGCGGTTCCTTCAGATAGTTGTAAATAAACAATTGTTAGATTACAACAATCATGCGGCGGCGGCCAGCCCGTTGACGTTCGGGGTTCGTTCTGGAACTGTCATGCTCCGACTTGAGAGCGGGATTCTCGTTACCCGTCGACTGTGGCATGAGGAGACAAATGGCCAAGGGATACATCGTCGTCACGGAGGACATCAAGGATCCGGAAGGGTTCAAGACCTACATGGGCGAAGCCGCCAAGGCGATGGGCGACGGCGTCAAGATTCTGTCGTTCGATCCCAGCCCCACGGTGCTCGAAGGCGCGTGGCACGGCCCGCAGACCATCCTGATGGAATTCGAATCCGTCGAGGCCGCCAGCGACTGGTATCACTCCGACCTCTACCAGGCCGCCGCCAAGCTGCGGCAGGCCGCAGCGGACTGCAACGTCGCGATCATCAGCGGC
>JBEVHL010000087.1:0-7670 GCA_040511255.1 Mycobacterium sp.
CCCGCACCCGCGAGCTGGATCACCGCGCACGCCAACAGCGCACTGTTCGAGGCGGCGTAGCGGCCCCACCGTTTCACCGCGGCAGGCGTGACCACGGTGGCCAGGAACGAACCCACGGCGGGCGCCGCGAGGAACAACACCGCGGTACCGAAGCCGGCCACTGTCGCCGACGGTTGATCGGTGTGCCGGACGATGACCAGAACCAGCATGGTGTTGATGCCGAACACCATGCGGTGCGCGGCCAGGCCGGCCAGCGTCGCCGCCACCGAGGGCACGGTGAGCACCGCCCTGGCGCCGTGCAGCCAGCCGGTGGCCACCGCATACAGCACCGAACCGTGGATGGCCCGTGCCGTGTGGTCGGGCCCGAGCACGCGGGCCGGGAACCGGGTGGCCAGGAACAGCGCGACCAGCACCGGGAGGGTGACGATGAAGATGATCACCGAGGACCCGGCGTCACCGGGTCCGATCAGCCAGCGGGGCACCAGCATGAAGTTCGCCCCGACGAAGGTCGCCACCGCGCCGACGGCGATCACCACCGAGTTCATCGTCACCACCTTCTCGCGCTGTACGACGTGGGGCAGCGCCGCCGACAGCCCGGACGCGACGAAGCGGGTGAAGCCGTTGACGATCAGCGCCGCACACAGCACAGCCATGTCGTCGGCGCCGACGGCCAGCAGCACCGCCACGACCACAGTCATCACCAACCGGCCCACGTTGGCACCGACCAGCACCACGCGCCGGTCCCAGCGGTCCAGCAGGGCGCCGGCGAACGGGCCCAGTAGCGAGTACGGCAGGAACAACGCCGCGAAGGCCCCGGCGATGGCCCACGGGGTGGCGGCCCGGTCGGGGCTGAACAGCAGTCCGCCCGCCAGGCCGGCCTGGAAGAGGCCGTCACCGAACTGGCTGAAGGCCCGCAACTGCAGGAGGCGCCAGAACTGCGGCATGCTGCGCGCCGACTGCCACAGGGCAACGGACGCGCGCGCGTCGACCACGTATCACTTCCTAGATCGCATTGTGCAGAGCACAGGAACCCCCGCTTACCCGGTTCCACCCTACAAATACACCGCCGGGCTGCCCTGGTTCACACCGTCCGCCGCCCGCTGATGCGATGATGGACCCGTGGCCCAGTCGGAGGACCCCGAGGATTACACCGCGCCCGCGACGCACCGGGTACGCGCGGGCACCCTGCTGCTGGCGAACACCGATCTGCTCGAGCCGACGTTCCGCCGCAGCGTGATCTACGTCGTGGAGCACAACGACGGCGGCACGCTCGGCGTGGTGCTCAACCGGCCCAGCGACACCGCCGTCTACAACGTGTTGCCGCAGTGGGCCAAGCTGGCCACCAAACCCAAGACGATGTTCGTCGGCGGTCCGGTCAAACGCGATGCCGCGCTGTGCCTGGCTACGTTGCGGGTCGGGATGGAGCCGCAGGGAGTACCCGGGCTGCGGCACGTGGCCGGCCGGATGGTGATGGTCGACCTGGACGCCGACCCGGACACGCTGGCACCCATGCTCGAAGGCGTGCGAATCTTCGCCGGCTATTCCGGCTGGACCATCGGTCAGCTGGAAGGCGAGATCGAGCGCGACGATTGGATCGTGTTGTCCGCGTTGCCCACCGATGTGCTGGTGGAACCGAAGGTGGATCTGTGGTCGCGGGTGCTGCGGCGTCAGCCGTTGCCGCTCTCGCTGCTGGCCACCCACCCGATCGACATCACCAGGAATTAACTCGCCGCGGCGTCAGTGGCACGACAGCGTGCAGGCCGCGCAGCTGCCCGCACAGTCCGCGGCGGCCGTTGGTTCCTGGCGGACCGCGAAGCGCGCACCCTGCCAGGCGCCCGCCGCGACGGTGCCCACCGCGCCCAGCACACACACGATCACCACAGGTAAACCGACGCGCGCCGGGTTCGCCAGTGCGACGGCACCTCCGGCGGCCAACATCACCGCGGCGGCCAGCTGCGTCGGGGCGACCGCCCGCAGGACCAGCTGGTTGACATCGGCGGCCCGGGGCCGCGTCAGCGTCCACAGTCCGAACGCCGCCGACACCATGGCCGCGCAGAGGCACAGCACACCTGCAATCAGCATGCGCTCACCTTACGAGGCGACCCGCGCCGACGCCCAGCTGGTGGGGGGTCAGCTGATCGGCGTCAGCGCGGGCGCAAGTGCGGGGGCTGCTGCGGGCACCGGCAGGGCGGCTGCTGCGCCCGGGGCGACCGGTGCGGCAGCGGCGGGTAACCCGGCGGTGGCCGCGGCTGCTGCGCCCGGCACCGCAGGCAGGGCGGCGGGTGCTGCGGGCGCCACGACGGTGGCCGGATCGACGACGCGGAATCCGTTGACGATCGCATCGGTCGCGCCGGCGGTGGCGACCGCCTGGGTGAACGCGGTGGTCACCGACATCGACACCAGGTACTTCTCCGGGCCGGCCGTGGCGATGACGTGCCTGCGGGACGTGCTCAGCATCATGTCGTTCTGCCGGAAGGCGCCCTCGATCTTCGACGACGGGAATCCGTAGAACGGCGTCAGGGACGCGTCGGTGGACTGCCAGTTCGGCTGCTGCTGGCTGTCGATGAACCCGTGCGTGATGGCCTCGTTGGCGTCGAACTCACCGCCCACCAGTTTGTAGATCACGATCTGCGCGTTCGAGGTGTACAGCCCGTCGCCACCCTGGCGGTCGGCGATCACGGCGAACGCGTCCGGCACGTTCGGGTCGGGCACCTGCGTCCAGCCGGGCGGCATGGGCAGGGTGATGTTCAGGGCCCGGAAGTCGCGCGCGTTCTGCGGTTCCAGGGTGACGCCTTTGTCCTTCAGGAAGTCGGTGATGGTGCCTGACGTCGCGGGTACCAGGGCCGGGGCGGCGGGCAGGGCGGCGGGTGCGGCCATGGTCGGTGCGTAGGCCTGCGGAGCGGTACCCGGCAGCAGTCCGCTCTGCGCGGTGGCCAGCGGCGCGCTGGCCTGCACGACGTCAGCCGCCGCTGGAGCTGCGATCACCGGTGCCGGGACGGGTTGCGGCAGGGCCGGCTCGGCAGCGGCGGTGGCGCCGGAGAAACCGACCACACCGGCGATGCCTGCGGCCACCGCACCTGCCATGAGACGCCCGCTACGGGCCTTGATGACCATTGACAAGCGTTCCTTCCGGTTCCTCGACTTCGGCGGGCGACGCGTGCCACCCCAAGTCAGGCGCCGACTGTATCCACGGTTGGCACGGCCGTACCAGGCCCGCGAGCAAGCTGGAACCGAGCTGGAATCAAGCCCTGATGGGTCTGCAATGCAACCGAGACCAACCCGTTGCGCGTCCCAGCGCTTTTTGGCCCTCGGACCCGCCCTTATACCCTGTGTGCGTGACCGAATCCCCGACCAGACCACCCGGTGCCACCCCGGACGACGCCCAGGTGGATGCCGACGCCACGCAGTTCCGCTATACCGCGGAACTCGCGGGCCGGATCGAGGAGACGTGGCAGGGCAACTGGGCCCGGCTGGGCACCTTCCACGTGCCCAACCCGGTCGGATCGTTGGCGCCTGCCGACGGGACCGCGGTACCCGCGGACAAGATGTTCGTCCAGGACATGTTCCCGTACCCGTCGGGGGAGGGCCTGCACGTCGGGCATCCGCTGGGTTATATCGCCACCGACGTCTACGCCCGCTACTTCCGGATGACCGGCCGCAACGTGCTGCACGCCCTGGGCTTCGACGCGTTCGGGCTGCCCGCCGAGCAGTACGCCATGCAGACCGGCACCCATCCGCGCACGCGCACCGAGGCCAATATCGTCAACTTCCGCCGCCAGCTCGGCCGACTGGGGCTCGGGCACGACGCCAGGCGGAGCTTCTCGACCACCGACACCGATTTCTACAAGTGGACCCAGTGGATCTTCCTGCAGATCTACAACGCCTGGTTCGATACCTCGGTCAACAAGGCCCGGCCCATCGACCAGCTGGTCGCGGAATTCGATTCGGGGACAAGGACACTCGATGACGGCCGAGACTGGTCGACGCTGAGCGCGGGGGACCGTGCCGACGTCATCGACGGCTACCGACTGGTCTACCAGTCCGATTCGATGGTGAACTGGTGCCCGGGGCTGGGCACCGTGCTGGCCAACGAAGAGGTGACGTCCGACGGCCGCAGCGACCGCGGCAACTTCCCGGTGTTCCGGAAACGGTTGCGGCAGTGGATGATGCGGATCACCGCCTACTCCGACCGCCTGCTCGACGACCTCGAAGTGCTGGACTGGCCGGACAAGGTCAAGGCCATGCAGCGCAACTGGATCGGCCGCTCCACCGGCGCGGAGGTGCAGTTCGCCACCGACGCCGGTGACATCGAGGTGTTCACCACCAGGCCCGACACCCTGTTCGGGGCGACCTACCTGGTGTTGGCGCCTGAGCATCCGCTGGTCGAGCAGCTCACCGCAGCGCAGTGGCCCGACGACGTCGACCAGCGCTGGACGTTCGGCGCGGCGACGCCCGCCGACGCGGTGTCGTCCTACCGCAAGGCCATCGCGGCGAAATCCGATCTGGAGCGTCAGGAGAACAAGACCAAGACCGGCGCGTTCATCGGCTCGTACGCCATCAATCCGGTGAACGGCCAACGCATTCCGATATTCATCGCCGACTACGTGCTGATCGGCTACGGCACCGGCGCCATCATGGCGGTGCCCAGCGGCGACCAGCGGGACTGGGAGTTCGCGCAGGAGTTCGGCCTGCCGATCGTCGAAGTGGTCAGCGGCGGTGACGTCTCGCTGGCCGCCTACAACGGCGACGGCATCCTGGTGAACTCCGACTATCTCAACGGCCTGACGGTGGCCGCGGCCAAGGAGACCATCACCGAGCGACTGGTCGCCGACGGGCGCGGCCGGGTGCGCATCGAATACAAGTTGCGGGACTGGTTGTTCGCCCGGCAGCGCTACTGGGGCGAGCCGTTCCCGATCGTCTTCGACGACGACGGGCGCGCCCACGGGGTGCCGAACACACAGCTTCCGGTGGAACTGCCTGATGTAGCGGACTATTCGCCGGTGCTGTTCGATCCCGACGACGCCAGCAGCGAGCCGTCGCCGCCGCTGGCCAAGGCGCATGACTGGGTGAACGTCGAGCTGGACCTCGGCGACGGCCTGAAGCACTACAGCCGCGACACCAACGTGATGCCGCAGTGGGCGGGCAGCTCCTGGTACGAGCTGCGGTACGCCGACCCGCTCAACTCAGAAGAGTTCTGCGCCAAGGAGAATGAGGCGTACTGGATGGGCCCGCGGCCGGCCGAGCACGGCCCGGATGACCCCGGCGGCGTCGACCTGTACGTCGGCGGCGTCGAGCACGCGGTGCTGCATCTGCTGTACTGCCGGTTCTGGCACAAGGTGCTCTTCGACCTCGGGCACGTCAGCTCTCGCGAGCCGTATCGCCGGTTGGTCAACCAGGGCTACATCCAGGCCTTCGCCTACACCGATGCGCGCGGGTCCTACGTGCCCGCCGCGGAGGTCGTCGAGCGGGACAAGAAGTTCTACTGGGCGGGCAACGACGGTGCAGATCCAGAAATCGAAGTCGCCCAGGAATTCGGCAAAATCGGTAAGAGCCTGAAGAACTCGGTGTCCCCGGACGAGATCTGCGAGAACTACGGCGCCGACACGCTGCGGGTCTACGAGATGTCGATGGGGCCGCTGGACGCCTCCCGGCCGTGGGCCACCAAGGACGTTGTCGGAGCCCACCGGTTCCTGCAGCGGGTCTGGCGCCTGGTCATCGACGAACAGACCGGGTCGGTGCGGGTGGCCGATCACGAGGCGCTGGAGGAGGCGACGCTCAAGGCGTTGCACCGCACCATCGCCGGGGTGTCGGAGGACTACACCAATCTGCGCGACAACACCGCTGCGGCCAAGCTGATCGAATACACCAATCATCTGACCAAGGCGGCGGTCAGCTCGCGGCTGGCCGTCGAACCGCTGGTGTTGATGTTGGCGCCGCTGGCCCCGCATCTCGCCGAGGAGCTGTGGCACCGGTTGGGCCACGACGGCTCCCTGGCGCACGGACCGTTCCCGGTCGCCGACCCGGCCTACCTCGTCGAGGACACCGTCGAATATCCGGTCCAGGTCAACGGCAAGGTGCGCGGCCGCGTCACGGTGCCCGCCGACGCCGCCAAGGACGCGGTGGAGGCGGCGGCCCTGGCTGACGAGAAGGTGCTGGCGTCGTTGGCGGGTAAGACACCGAAGAAGGTCATCGTGGTGCCCGGCAAGCTGGTCAACCTGGTGGTCTAGCGGGGGCGCAGCACGATCTCGTGCACGTGCCCGTCGGGCGGGGTGGCCACCGCCTGCGCCACCACCCCGGCGACGGTGTCTGCGGTCAGGAAGCGCTCCGGGTGGTACTCGCCGCCTTCGTAGGCGACCAGATCGCGCTGCATTTCCGTGTCGATCCGGCCGGGGTGCACCGAGGTCACCCGCAGCGAGGGCTCGTCGGCGCGCAGCGAATCGGCGAACGCCCGCAGGGCGAACTTGCTGGCCGAGTACGACGCCAGGCCGGGGGAGGCGGTGCGCCCCGCGCCGGAGTTGATGAACACCACGTGGCCGCCGGCCTGGCGCAGGGCGGGCAGCAGCGCCAACGTCAGGGCCACCGCGCCGATGACGTTGACCTGCAGCGTGTGGCGCCATTCGTCGACGGTCGACTCGGCGACCCGCCCCGGGTACGACACCCCGGCGTTGTGCACCAGCACGTCGAGCTCGGCGAGCACCTCGGTGCTGGCCTCGATGGTGCTCTCGTCGGTCAGGTCCAGCGGCCAGGTGGTGGCGCCGAGTCGCTCGGCGACAGCGTCGAGGCGGTCGGACGGACGCCCGGCGAGTAACAGGGTGTGGGTGGGGGCCAGCGCGGTGGCGATGGCGGCACCGAGGCCGCCGCCGGCACCGGTGATCAGAGCGGTCGGCATGCGCGCCACCCTAGCGTTGCCGCGCGAGCCGTCCCCGGTGGCCGCAGAATGGACCCGTGGCTCCCGATCCGAGTTTCGCCCCGACGCAACTCGCTGCGCGGGCTGCCTATCTGCTGCGGGGCAACGACCTCGGCGTGATGACCACCGCCGCCCCGCTGCTCTACCCGCACATGTGGAGCTGGGATGCCGCGTTCGTGGCGATCGGGCTGGCGCCGCTGTCGGTGGAACGCTCCGTCGTCGAACTCGACACGCTGCTCTCGGCGCAGTGGACCAACGGCATGATCCCGCACATCGTGTTCGCCAGTGGCGTCGACGGATACTTCCCCGGACCGGCCCGCTGGGCGTGTTCGGCGTTGGCCGCGCACGCCCCGCGCAACCGGCACACCTCCGGCATCACCCAGCCGCCGGTGCACGCGATCGCGGTGCAGCGGATCCTCGATCACGCCCGCACCCGGGGCCGGTCGACGCGGGCGGTGGCCGAAGCGTTTCTGGACCGGCGCTGGGACGATATGGTGCGCTGGCACCGCTGGCTGGCCGAGGCGCGCGACCAGAACGACCACGGCCGCATCACGCTCTACCACGGGTGGGAATCCGGGATGGACAACTCGCCGCGGTGGGACGCCGCCTATGCCGCAGTGAATCCCGGCGCCGTGCCGGAGTATCAACGCGAGGACAACAAGATCATCACCGACGCCAGCGAGCGGCCGTCCGACCTGGAGTACGACCGCTATATGTGGTTGGTCGAGGAAATGAAGAGCGTGCGCTACGACGACGCGCTGCT
>JBEVHL010000088.1:0-13244 GCA_040511255.1 Mycobacterium sp.
GTGTCATCCTCGGCGCTCGGTTCGGTCCGGACCTCGACGGCCGCGTCGTCGCTTCCCGAGGCGTCGAGAAGACGACGGAACGGGCCGGGCCGGGATTCCAGCTCGCTGCGCGGACCCTGGTCGACGATGCGGCCGCGGTCGAGCACCGCGACCTCGTCGGCCCGGGTGACTGTCGAAAGCCGGTGCGCAATCAGGATTCCGGTGCGACCGGTCAGCAGTCGGTCCGCGGCGCGGACCACGCGCGCCTCGGTCACGGGATCCATTCGCGCGGTGGCCTCATCGAGGATGACCACGCGAACAGCGCGGACCAGCAGCCTGGCGAAGGCGACGAGTTGCTCCTCCCCTGCCGAGAGCATCGTGCCACCGGGGCCCAGTACCGTGTCGAGGCCGTCCGGCAAGCTGAGCACCCAGTCGGTCAGGTCGAGTTCGGTGACCGCGTCCTGCACCCGTTTCCGCGGCATGTCGGCGAACAACGTGATGTTCTCGGCCAGGGTCGCGGCGAGGATCTCGGTGCGTTGGGTGACCACCCCGACCGACGCCCGCAGCTGCTGCAGGTCCAGGTCCAGGACGTCGACACCGCCGAGGAACAGCGTGCTGCGCGGCGGGTCGACGGCGCGTGACACCAACGAGGCCAGGGTCGACTTGCCCGAGCCGGTGCGGCCGACCAGTCCGCAGGTGGCGCCGGCCTTGACCTGCAGGTCGATGCCGGTCAGGGCAAAGACACCCTCGGCGTACGCGAAATGCAGATCGTCGAACTCGATGTCGACGGGACCGTCTGGAAACGGTTGTCCGCCAATGGGTTCGGCCCTGCTGGCGGCGAGCTGGCGCAGCCGGATGACGGCGCCCAACCCTGCCTGCAGTTCGGGCAGCTGACGCGCCAGCTGGGCGATCTCGTTGACCAGGGTGGCACTGACCAGGAACAGGGTGATCAATTGTGCGACGTCGAGATCACCGCCGGTGACCAGCGCGACCCCCGCGATCACCACACCGCCGAGAAACGCATGCAGTAGTCCCCCGGCGCGGATGGTGATGCGGGACTCCACGACGATGACGGCGCGGAAGCGTCGCTGCACGATGCCCGAGAGTTCGGCACACCGCCGCAGGACGTACGCCTGACCCAGACTGGTGCGCATATCGTCTCGTGCGGCAATGCCCTCTTCCATCGCGGCGGCGTGGTCCGTCCAGGCGATCTCTTCGAGCACCTTGCGCTCGCGGAGCGTCCGCAGTAGCGGACGGATGGCGACGATGGCCAGCGGTGCGATCACCGGGAAGATCAGCCAGGCCGGCCACCACGTCAGGCCGGCGACGATCCACATGGGAAATACGGAGAAGACGGTGCGCATCGCATCCCACAGCTGTTGGCGGACCAGCGACCCCACCTCGTGGGTGTCGTCGTCGACGCGGTCGAGCACCTCACCGACGGCCTGCTCGGACAGCTGTTCGAGGGGTTGGTTCAACGCGGCCGCGAGCAGGTCTCGACGCAGTGCGCCCTCGGCACGGTCGGAGATGGCCGCCCAGATGGTCCGCCCCAGCGTGTCCAGCAGGGCATACCCCAACAGACACCCCGCGAGCAACGCGACGGTGCCCCACACCGGATTGGCGGCGACCCGCCCGATGACGACAGTGCCCAGTGACTGCAAGGTCGCGGCGATGACCATCGCGCCGAGTGCGAGGCTGGTGCCCGGCCGCCACAGCCGGCGCCAGTCGACAGTGCGGCTGAGGTCCAGGGCAGCACCCCCGGATCCCAACGTCTCAGGCCGATCGATTGTCGTGGTCATTGTCTCGTGGTGGTCATCGCGATCCGAGGTTACGCACCGGCTCGGCCCGTCCGCATCCCAATTTCAGTACCCTCAGCGCCCATCTGTGGCTGCTCCTGCTACGAATAGGCGACATGTACACGCTGGCCCTGATCGGTTTTCTCGGCGGATTGATCACCGGGATCTCGCCGTGCATCCTGCCGGTCATCCCGGTGATCTTCTTCTCCGGCGCGCAACGGGGCGGCACGGATGAACCCGGCGCGGGGGAAGCGCACGAGGGCGGCGTGGCAACCGCGGTCCGCGTCAAACGACCCCTGAGCGAAACGCTGCGTCCATATCGGGTGATCGCCGGATTGGTGCTGAGCTTCAGCGCGGTCACCCTGGCTGGGTCGGCCTTGTTGTCGCTGCTGCATCTGCCCCAGGATGCGATCCGGTGGTTGGGCATCGCCGCCCTGACCGTGATCGGGCTCGGCCTGATCTTCCCGCAGATCGAAGGAGTGCTGGAGCGGCCGTTTGCGCGCATCCCGCAATGGAACGTCAGCCAGGGTCGCAGCGGATTCGGTCTCGGTCTGGCCTTGGGCCTGCTGTTCGTGCCCTGTGCGGGACCGGTACTCGCGGCGATCGTGCTGGCCGGGGCGACTGGCTCGATCGGCCTGCAGACCATCGTCTTGACGGTGTCCTTCGCCATCGGCACCGCCATTCCGTTGCTGGCCTTCGCCGTTGCCGGACAACGGGTTTCTGAGCGGGTCGGAGCCTTCCGACGCCGCCAGCGGCAGATCCGGGTGGCAGGCGGCATCGTCATGCTCGCCTTCGCCGTCGCGATCGCCTTGAACGTGCCTGCAACGTTGCAGCGGATCATTCCCGACTACACCAGTTCCCTACAGGACCAAGTGGGTGGCTCCGACGAGATCGCCCAAAAGCTCGATCTGGGTGGGCTGGTCAACGACCAGAACAAGGCACTGTCGAACTGCACCAACGGTGCAACCAAGCTCGAAAGTTGCGGCACCGCACCGGATATCAAGGGGATCACCGCTTGGTTGAACACCCCGGGCAACGACGCCGTCGACCTCAAGAACCTGCGCGGCAAGGTAGTGCTCATCGACTTCTGGGCCTACTCCTGCATCAACTGCCAGCGGGCGATCCCCCATGTCACCGACTGGTACACGAAGTACAAAGACGCCGGTTTGGAAGTCATCGGTGTGCACAGCCCGGAGTACGCCTTCGAGAAGGTGCCCGCCAACGTGGCCAGCGGCGCCGCGGACCTCGGCATCACCTACCCCGTCGCGCTCGACAACAAGCTCTCCACCTGGACCAACTACCGGAACCGTTACTGGCCGGCGGAATACCTGATCGACGCCGGCGGAACGGTCCGGCACATCAAGTTCGGCGAAGGCGACTACAACGTCACCGAGAACCTGATCCGCCAACTGCTCAGCGACGCCGATCCGGGTGCGACACTCCCGCCGCCCAGCGACTCCGCGGACACCACGCCGCAGGCCGGTCTGACCCAGGAGACGTACTTTTCGGTGGGCAAGGTGGTCAACTACGGCGGCACCGGAATTTACGACGCCGGCGATGTCAGCTTCGACTATCCGACAGCACTTGCCGATGACACCTTCGCGCTGCGCGGTCCGTGGACCCTGGACTATCAGGGCGCCACCGCCCGCGCCGATACCTCCGCCGTCGAGCTGAACTACCGTGCCAAGGACGTCTACCTGGTGGTGGGCGGCGAGGGCACCGTCACGGTTGTTCGGGACGGCAAGACGCAAGTCATTCCGATCAGCGGGCCACCGACCTCGCACCAGATCGTCGCCGGTGACCAATCGGTCCGCGGCAACCTCGAAGTGCGATTCAACACTGGGCTGCAGGCGTTTTCGTTCACTTACGGCTAGTTGCGGCTAGGTGGGCCGGAAGGTCAGCGCCACGCCGTTCATGCAGTAGCGCAGGCCGGTCGGCTCGGGGCCGTCGTCGAAAACATGGCCGAGGTGGCTGCCGCACCGGCGACACAGGATTTCGGTGCGTGGCATGCCCAGCGTGTCGTCATTGCGTTCGAGTACGGCGTTGTCCATCGCCTGGAAGAAGCTCGGCCAGCCGGTGCCGCTGTCGAACTTGGTGGCCGATGAGAACAGATCGAGCCCACAACCCGCACAGCCGAACACCCCTGCGCGGTGCTCGTCGTTCAGTGGGCTGCTGTAGGGCTGTTCAGTGCCCGCATCGCGCAGGACGTTGTACTGCTCAGAGGTGAGCTGTTGTCGCCACTGGGCATCGGTGTGGCTGACCTCGAAAGTTTCGCTCGACGCGCTCGGCGGTTTGGCGCCCGCGAGGCTGCGCAGTGAGCCACACCCGGCGGCCGCGCCCAGTAGCGCCGTGCCGAGCAGCAGGTGACGACGGGTCAACGTCGGCCGCCGCTGCTGGGGCATCGGGCCGGTCATCGTCCCACCGTACGGCGACTGAATCCTGTGCAGGGTGCGACATGGGTGACCGATCCATGACGAGCGCGGGCGGCAGGTCGATGCCACCGAAATGAGAGGACACTGGACGGCATGACGCGCCGCAGATGGATCAGCATGGCGATCGGTGTCGCAATGGTGGCTGCTGCGGTGGCGGTGTTCACCCAACTGCAGCCGATGATCTCGACCCGCACGGTGTCGGCGGAATTGTCGGCTGTTCCTGCCCCCGCCGTCGACGAGCCGGTACCTGCCGGAGCCTCGACCGAGACGGTGGTGCTGGCCGGCGGCTGTTTCTGGGGCGTGCAGGGAGTCTTCGAGCACGTCAAGGGGGTGACGCGGGCGGAGTCCGGTTACGCAGGCGGTCAACGGGATACCGCGAACTACGAGACGGTCAGCACCGGCGACACCGGTCACGCCGAATCGGTGCAGATCACCTACGACCCGAAACAGGTGACGTACGGCCAGCTGCTCCAGATCTACTTCTCGGTGGTGCAGGATCCCACCCAGCTCAACCGGCAGGGGCCCGACGAGGGCTCGCAGTACCGGTCGGCGATCTTCGCCCAGAACGACACCCAGAAGCGCGTCGCGGCGGCCTACATCGCCCAATTGACCAAGGCCGCAGTGTTTCCCGCCCCGATCGTCACCACCGTTTCACCCAAGGCCGAGTTCTTTCCTGCCGAGCAACACCACCAGGACTTCCTGAACTCGAACCCGACATACCCCTATATCGAGATCAACGACATGCCCAAGGTGGACGGGCTCAAGAAGCTTTTCCCGCAGCTGTACCGCGACCAACCGGTGCTGGTTCTGGCCGACGGCGTTACCAGCTGAAGGCCCGCGGTGGGCCGGCCAGGCTAGCCTTCGCGTCAGCGGCCAACCGGTCCACGATCTCGATATCCCCGGCTTCGAGCCCATCGAGAGCCAGCCGCACCAGGTCGGCGGGTTCGGTGACGGCGCCGTCGGGAAACTCGATGCCGGCATTGGCCGCGAAATCGATCAACGTCTGGGTGCCGATCAGCCCGGGCATCAGCGCGGCGACCAGAGTGCCCTGCCCGGCAAGCTCGATGCGCACGCCGTTGGTCAGCCCCCATTCCGCAGATTTGGCGGCGGCGTACGCGGTGTTGCCGTCGACAGTGGTCCACGCCACGGCGGACAGCACGTTGAGGATGGCGCCGCCACCGTTGCGGGCCAGGATGGGCGCGAATGCCCGGATCATCGCAAGGGTGCCGTAGTAGTTGGAATCCATCGTCGACCTGATGGCGGCCAGGTCGCCGGTGACCAGGTTCCCGCCCGCAGTGTCCGCGGCGTTGTTGATCAACACATCGACATCACCGGCCTGTGCGGCAACTGCCTCGACCGACGCCTGGTCGGTGATGTCCAGGCGGATCACCTCGGCACCGGGAATGTCGATCAATTCGGGCCGCCGCGCGGTGGCGTAGACCTTCGCGCCGCGTCGAAGCAGCTCGACGGCGAAGTGGTGGCCGATGCCGCGGTTCGAGCCGGTGACCAGGGCGGTGGCGCCGTGCAGATTCATCATTCCTCCAAATATGTTGGGCCAGAACAGCATCCGTCCTGGCGCGGGGCGGCGGTAGAAGATGACCGGATGGTCATGTTCTGCTCCGACCATAAGCCTAAGATGACCATGCGGTCAACTTGGTAGCCTGTCAGGATGACGTCCACCGTTCGGCCGCTGCGCGCGGATGCGACTCGCAATCGTGAATTGCTCCTCGCCGCCGCGGAGAAAGAATTCGCCGAACACGGCGCCGCCGCCTCGGTCGCCGACATCGCCCGCCGCGCGGGCGTGGCGAAGGGCACGGTGTTCCGGCACTTCGCCACCAAGGAAGACCTGATTGCGTCGATCGTCGCCGAACACCTGGCCGCGCTGACGGCCGCGGCCCGCCAACTGGCGGACTCAACAGATCCGGGAACAGCGCTGCTGGAGTTCCTGACCGTGGCCGCAGACCACCGCCAGCAGCATGACCTGACTTTCCTGCAGTCGGTCAGCGAAGGTGACACCCGGGTGACCGACGTCCGGGATCAGTTGGTCGCCAGCCTCGGCGTGCTGGTGGACCAAGCCCGCGAACAGGGCGCCATCCGGTCCGACATCACCACGACGGATGTCTTTCTGCTGATGTGTGCACCTGTTCACGTGGTCGAGAACCTGTCGAATCCACCGGCAGGACTGTGGCGGCGTTACCTCGCCATCATCTTCGACGGACTGCGCCCGGAAGGCGCCAATGCCCTGCCCGAACCGGCGCCGAGCTTTCCCTGATGACCGAGGACGGCAAATGACGAACATCCACGGTGACGCCGACGACGGCTTCGGCCCGGTGGTCGATGCGTTCGCGGCCAACTTCGATGCCGGGGCGGAGGCGGGCGCTGCCTGCGCGGTCTATCACCGTGGCCGTCTCGTCGCAGACCTCCATGCCGGCGTCGCCGACACCACCACCGGCGCACCCTGGACCGCCGACACCCTGACCGTGGGCTTCTCGGTGACGAAGGGTCTGATGGCACTCTGCGGGTATCTCGCCCACCAGCGCGGGCTGCTGGACTTCGACGCACCCGTCACGTCGGTGTGGCCGGAGTTCGCAGCGAACGGCAAGCAGGACACGATGATTCGTGATCTGTTCTCCCACCGATCCGGCCTGATGGCCCTGGACCGCGACCTCAGTCTCGACGACGTCGCCGCGTGGACACCGGTGATCCAGGCGATTGAGGAGCAGCGGCCGCTGTGGGCACCAGGCACGGCGTTCGCTTATCACGCACTGACCTACGGCTGGCTGACCGGGGAAGTGCTCCGTCGGGTCACCGGCATGCACCCGGGTCAGCTCGTGCGGGACTACCTCACTGGTCCGCTGTCCGCGCGAGCGTGGATCGGCCTACCCGCCGAGCAGGAGCGTCACGTGGCGCGGATGCATCCGGCGCCGCCGTCGACCGATCCCCGCGACGTCGAGTTCATCCAGAAAGCGATGGCCATTCGACCCGTGGTGCGGTCGATGACCCTGGGCGGCGCCTTTCCGGCGGCACTGGTGGGTGACGACGATGCACCGGGGATGAATTCACCGCGGGTGCACGCAATGGAAGTACCTGCGGCCAACGGGATCTTCGACGCACGCGCGCTGGCGAAGATCTACGCAGCGGCGGTCTCCGAGGTGGACGGCGCACCGGCACTGTTGAGCGACGACAGTGTTGTCGACGCGCTACGGGTGCGGTCGTCCGATGACCCCTGGCCCGGTGCGCTGATCGGTCCCGAGAGCCGCTTCTCCACCGGCTTCATGATCAACGGCATCCCTACCCGGCCGCTGCTGTCCGACGCCTCGTTCGGTCACGACGGGGCAAGTGGCAGTTTGGGATTCGCCGACGCCGAACACGCAATCGGCTTCGGCTACCTCAACAATCAGATGGCAGGCATCACCGATGACCGCGCCAACTCGTTGACGGCCGCCTTGCGGCGCTGCGTGGGCGCCTGACTCAGGACAGCGGCGCGGCGGAGCCATATCTGCCGAACACTGAAACGTTTTGCCCCTGATCGCGATACTGACAGTGTTCTGTCCGTCGGCGAAGGGTTTGTGACATGAAAAAACTGGCAGCAGTGCTGGTGATGGCCACCGGGATGGCCCTTGCGCCGATGGCGGTTGCGCCGCTGGCTCAGGCCGACATCTGCGCAGGCGCGGGCGGACGCCATGTCGCGGTGGGTGGCTGCACCAACGTGGCGGGCGATATCGGCGCCGTGGCCATTGCGTCGCGCGATTATCCGTACGTGCCCAACGAGATTCCTTGCTACACCGTCGAAGGGGTGCCGTACTTCACGCCTCCCGGCGATCCTTGCTAAGACGCTTCCAGCGTCGGTGACTGACGCCGGTGAGCCAGGACGGTCACCAGCGTCAGGATCAAACACAGCCCCGCCGCTATGGACATCAGCGACGCCCACGCCACGGCACTGCGAAGCGCGACCACCGCGACCGTGGCTGTCGCCGCGGCTCCGAGAAGGTATTGGGCCGCGCCGATGAGTCCTGAGGCCGACCCCCGGTTGTCACCGGCGGCGGTCATGCAGATGCTCATCAGGGCAGCTTCCAGCGATCCGATGCCCACGATGCCGATGCCAATCCCGGCTGCTACGACGGCCAGCGGCAGGTCCAGCCATGCGCCGGCCAACGCGACTGCCGTCCCGGAGAACGACACCGCCGCACCGACGATGGCGAGCCTGCCGGTGCTGATGCGGTGGGCGAGGAAGTTCGCGGCCAGCGCTCCCAGCAGCGCCGTGATTCCGGTCAGGCCGAAAACGAACCCGAACTCGGCCTGTTTGAGCCCGTAGTGCCCCTGATAGACATACGACGCGCCGCCGATGTAGCTGAACAGGAAAATGAAGGCAACCGACATCGCCGCCCAGGGCAACAGGAATCGCCACCGGGTCAACAGTCGGCCGTAGATGACCAACACCGGGCCGAGTCGCATGGGGGCTCGATCGTCGGTGGGTAATGACTCGGGCAGCACGAAGAACGCCAACCCGGACGCGGCAACGCCCAGCGCGGCCAACACGACGAACACGGCGCGCCAGCCGAGGAATTGTTCGATCACTCCCCCGAGAGCGGGCGCGATGATCGGACCTGTCATCGCGACCACCATCAGGGCAGCGAAGAGCCGGGTGGCTTGATCTCCTTTGGCTCGGTCGCCGACCGAGCTGAGTGCCACCACGAAAATCAACGAGCCGGCCACCCCCTGGACCAGGCGGGCCGCGATGAGCACCGCCATGGACGGCGCCGCTGCGGCCAGTAGGCAACCCAGTACGAAGAGAGCCAACCCGGCCAGGAGCGGCCGACGCCTGCCGAACGCATCTGTCAGCGGGCCGGACACGAACTGCCCCAGGCCCAGCGCCAGTAGGTAGCCGGTCAGGGTGAGTTGGGTGACGCCCTGCGGTACGCGGAATTCGGTACCGATGCTGGGCAATGACGACAGGTAGGTGTCGATTGCGAACGGGCCGAGAGCGGTGATCGCTCCCAGCGCGATGGTGAACGACCGTGGGGGTGCCGGTGCGGTCACGACGGATGCCACGGCGCATCTCCCCCATCTTCGTTGATCATGCGGATGAACCCGGCACCACACTAGTTAAACTAATACGGCCGTACAAGTTAGGCTGCGTGCCATGCAGCCCGGTCCCCAGCAGCGACGTGGAATCGTTCGCCGCAAGGCGATCCTCGATGCCGCGGTGGAACTTCTGCTGGCCGGCGGGATGGCTGCGATCACCCACCGTGCGGTCGCCGATGCGGCAGCGACGCCCCTGGGTGCGATCAGGTACTACTTCCACACCCGCGAGGCATTGCTGCTCGCGTGCCTGGACTCGGTGGAATCCGAACGCGACGCGGCCGCCACCGACAGTGTGCGCACCGCGATGGAATGGACCCACCCGCCTCCGGTCGAGACGACAGCCGCGCTGCTCGTTCGCAGCTACATGGGGCCGCGACTGGACGATGGCACGCTGCGCGGCACCATCGGGTGGTTCATCGACTCAGCTCGTGAGGGACCCGCCCTGGCCGAGCTGCTCGCCCGGCAGCGACGAGAGATCGACCGTCAGCTCGAGGCCATCCTGGATGCCGGCGCGTTCGGTGACGTCCCGGTCGGCCTGGTCTGCTCGGTCATGGACGGCAGCTTGGTGAATGCCACCGTGCACGGGGTGGGGAACGTGGCCCACTGCATCACCGACGAGGTGACCCAACTACTCAAGCTCTTCGGCTGATCACCAGGCGCACAGGCACTTTCGACCATATTCAAATGTCCTGCGGAGAGCGAACCGACAGCGGGGCGGTTGACACGTCGAACGTATGTTCTACTGTGTAGCAGGAACGGCCCGATCACTGCGCACGATGCCGACGAAGGAGTTCGCCGAAACGATGACTGTAGACACGATGATCCCAGAAGCACCCAGCACTGACTCAGATGCTCCCGATTTCGTGATCCCCTCCGAGCAGAGCACCCCACTGCCGAGCGCCGCTGCGCCTGACGACCAGGCGCCCGCCGACGACAAACCCAAGAAACCCCCGGCCAGGAAGCCGGCCGGCAGGAAGACCAAAACCCTCGAGCTGACCCTCACCGTCACAGGTACCGCCGACGGCGAGTGGCGAGCCGAGCTCAAGCAGGGCTCCACCTACCTGACCCGCGACCTCGCGGTTGCGGCCGCCGCCGTATCCCGCGCCGCGAAGGAACTACATGAAGACCTCTCCACTCCCATCGACGAGATCATCGAAGAGGCCCGCTCCCAGCAGGCCGCCAAGGTGGCCGCCCTGGAAAGCCAACTAGAAGCCGCCCGCAAGGCGCTCGCTGAGCTGGACTGAGCTGGCCGGCCTCCGAAAACTATTGCCTACCTTGATGAATGGCAGCACCGTGGAGAATGGCAGCAGTGTCCTCGCCCGCCACCACCGCCCTGGCCAGGTCGGCGAGGCGCTGCTGATTCTTTCGGGCATGTGCACGCAGTAGCGTGAAGGCCACGTGCATGTCGATGGCTCCCCGCTCCGCGAGCACGCCCTTGGCCTGCTCGATGATCACCCGGGAGTTCAACGCGGTCTGAAGCTGTTTGTTGACCAGTTCGGAATGGGTCATGAGTCTCTGGTGCAGAATGCCGATGGCCGCGACATCCGCCAACGCCTGTCCCACGGCGACGTCGGCTGGATTGAGTGTGCCCACTTCGGTACGGAAGAGATTCAGCGCACCCACGCGCTCGCCACGCAACTGCAGCGGGAGCGCAGACACCGAATGAAAGCCGTACTCGATCGCACGTTTCGCGAATGCGGACCAACGCTGCGGTTCGACGCTGACGTCATCGACCAGTACTGGCTCTCCGGTTCGGTAGGCGCACAGGCACGGGCCGTTGTCGGCCTGGACCTGCAACAACTCCAGCAGCCGTGTCTGCTGGCTGCTCGTCGCGAACACGTGCAGGGCACCCTGGGCGTCACCGAGAACGATCCCGGCTGCGGCGATCGGCAGCAACTTCATCGAGCTGTCGATCAGCTGTTGTGTCAGTTCGACCGCGTCGTAATCGGCGACCAGCGTGTCCGCCAGACCGACGAACGCATTCGCCAGCACCTCGTAGCGATCCATCGCTTCCCTCCAGCCAGCGTCAGGGCGGTGCTAAAGCGCAGGGGCTGCGACTCGTGGGCCAGCTCGCAATGAAACTTGCCATGGCGAGCGCCCAAGCCCTGACATGTGGAATTACCAGTTCAGTAGCGGGTTAAACGGCAAAAGCCTCTCAAAAGCGCGGAATAGGCGGTCCTGAGGCTATTCACGAAATATTTTCGAGCGCAAGGGATTTGACCGGCTGAGGGTCGGGATCTCGACCGGCAGCCTCCCTCACCCTGCCAACCCGCGCGGCTAAGTAGTTAGCTCATGTCCGCATCGCTTCACCCGGGCCGGACCGTGCACTGCCGCAGGTGTCGTTGAGCCGGCCGTCGAGGTAGGAATTGTGGGCTGACCTGGGTGGCGGTACGGTTATGGCAGGTTGAAAGCGCAGCCGCCGGGAAGCGTCAATGACGTGTCAGGCCGTCGAACGCCTCACACGGGGCTTTAAGCCCTCAGAGCCGAATTGATGTGGGCCCCAGGTACGAATCGTTCGCCCTATTGATGGAGTGCCTCGTGACGGATCTAGTCGTCAACCGAGTCCGGCTGACCTCCATTACCCACGTCGGCACCTGACGGTGTCGCGGCAGCGGCTCATCGACCAAGAATCTGGATAAAGGAGCGGAGGGACTTCGATGGCATCGTTATCGACAGGTAACGGGTTTCCCGATGTGGTGATCACGGGTGTCGCGTTGACGACGTCAGTGGCAACCGATGCGGAAAGTACGTGGAAAGCGTTACTGGACGGCCAAAGTGGTATCCGAACACTCGACGATCCGTTCGTCGAAGAGTTCGACCTGCCGGTCCGGATCGGCGGACATCTCCTCGAAGACTTCGACAGTGAGCTCAACCGGGTGGAATTACGTCGCCTGGGCTACGTGCAGAAGATGTCCACCGTGCTGGGCCGCAGGGTATGGGCAGACGCCGGTAGTCCCGAGGTCGACACCGACCGGCTGGCGGTGTCCATCGGAACCGGAATGGGCGCAACCGAGGCACTGGTGATCGCCTATGACGACATGCGGGTGCGCGGTATGAAGGCGGTCTCCCCGCTGGCCGTGCAGATGTACATGCCCAACGGTCCCGCCGCCGCAGTGGGCCTGGACCACGGAGCGAAAGCCGGTGTGATGACACCGGTCTCGGCGTGCGCATCGGGATCAGAAGGTATCGCCCAAGCCTGGCGGCAGATCGTTCTCGGCGAAGCCGACATCGCGATCTGCGGCGGAGTGGAGACCAAAATCGAGGCCGTCCCGATCGCCGCATTCGCCCAGATGCGCATCGTGATGTCGAAGAACAATGACGACCCGGCAGGGGCCTGCCGCCCCTTCGACAAAGACCGCGACGGGCTCGTGTTCGGCGAGGCCGGGGCGTTGATGGTCATTGAGACCGAGGAACACGCCAAGGCCAGGGGCGCGAACATCCTCGCTCGGCTGATGGGCGCGAGCATCACCTCAGACGGTTTCCACATCGTGGCGCCAGACCCCCAGGGGGCGCGAGCCGCCCACGCCATGACCCGGGCGATCCAGCTGGCGGGGCTGGCTCCCGGCGATATCGACCACATCAATGCCCACGCCACCGGCACCGTCGCGGGTGACGTCGCCGAAGCGCAAGCGATCAATCGGGCGGTCGGCAACTCGGCCGCGGTGTACGCGCCGAAATCAGCGCTCGGGCATTCTGTCGGCGCATCTGGTGCGGCGGAGGCCGTTCTGACCGTGCTCGCCCTTCGGGATGGCGTCATTCCGCCGACGCTCAACCTGAAGAATCTCGATCCCGAGATCGACCTCGACGTCGTCTCCGGCACACCCCGAACCGGCAACTACCAATACGCGCTGTCGAACTCGTTCGGCTTCGGCGGCCACAACGTCGCACTCGCGTTCGGCCGAGCCTGACAACTGTTTAACGACGTGGACCCGGTCCCGGCAGTTGCCGCGAC
>JBEVHL010000089.1:0-9488 GCA_040511255.1 Mycobacterium sp.
TTGATCGAGCACCTCGGCCGCGCCGAGACACATTGGTTCCAGGAGGTACGGCCAGGGTGACGAAGCCCAGATCACTGATTTGCGGTTCGTCATCCTGCACATGATCGAGGAGACCGCGCGTCATCTGGGTCACCTCGACGCCGCGCGCGAACTCCTCGACGGAATGCTCGGATTGGGCCAAGACGACCTCTGAGGCCGACTCAAACCCGTTCTCGCTCAGCGAGATTCAGCCGCCGTCCAACGGATCGGGCACCACGGTGGTGATGCTGACCGGTGCGCCGTCGGTCGGCGTCCGCTGACTGGCCGCACCGAGAATGAACGCGATCGCACCGACGACGAGGGCCACCAACAGTCCCACGATCAACACCAGACGGCCCGTGCGGCGCTGGCGCGGTGCGGGCGGGGGCATCAGCAGCACCGGGCGCTCCTGCGGCCCTGGCGGCGCGATGGCGGGCGGCGGGCGCAACACCGGTATCGGACCCGTGACAGGATCACCGCCGACGTTGGCGAGCTCGGCCAGCATCACTTGCGCGCTGAGGAACCGGGCCGGCTCCTCGTGCGTCATCGCCCGATCGATGATCGCGGACAGCTGCGGATCGATATCGGGCCGAATCAACGCCAACGGCGGCGGCGGATAGGACGTGATGGCGTTGGCCAGCGCCACCAGGTTCTCCTCCGGGAACGCCCGCCGTCCGGTCAGCGCCTCGTAGCCGACGACGCCGACGGCGTAGAGATCGTCGGCGACGGTGGCGGGCCTGCCTGCAAGCCGTTCCGGGCTCATGTAGGCCATCGTGCCCATGATCTGGCCGGTATCGGTCCGGTGCATGTCCGGACCCTTGGCCAGGCCGAAATCGGCCACCTGCGCATCGCCGGAGGCGTTGAACAGGATGTTGGCCGGTTTGATGTCGCGGTGCAGAATGCCCGCGGCGTGCGCGGTCGACAGCGCGGACAGCACTTCGATGAGCGTTTTGCGGACGTAGTCGGGCGCGACCGGGCCGTGGCCGATCAGCTCCGCGAGGCTGCGACCGGGCAGTCGCTCCATCACGATGAACGGCGCGCCGCGGTGCTCACCACTGCCGTACACCGTGACGATGTTGGGGTGGCGCAGCGCGGTCGCCGAGTGCGCCTCGTCCCAGAATCGCCGCAGATAGTCCGGGTGGGTGTCATAGCCCGGGTAGAGCAGCTTGATGGCGACGTTCTGCCCGGTGTGGGTATCCCAACCCTCGCGAACCTCGGCCATACCGCCACGGCCGAGGACGCCCCACACCTCGTAGCGGCCGCCGAGCAGCTCGGTGGCGAACATGCCTCTACCGTAGTCGGGCGGCGGGGCTACCCGCGGTTCGACGGCCACGTGGGCGCGGCGATTCCGGCGGTCAGCCGCCGTCTTGATACGGGTGTCTGCGTTCCCAGAACCGAGCCAGCAACGTCGTGCAGCGCAGCATCACCACGGCGTATGCCACAGCCATCGGCGGGCCGATCAGCCACGCAATTGTCATTGCCTCACCCCCGCGATCCAACGGTCTTCCCATCAGACCACGCAGAGCGTGCCGGGCCGGTTCAACGCGCCGTTAAACCGAGGGACTGTAGTGCATTCCGTTGTCGCGGTGCTCCACTGGCGGCAGGTTGCGGGCGGGGGTGTGCACCAGCGGCGCATCCGCGGGCAGCCGGCCCGTAGCTCGGTCCCAGCCGGTGCGGGCCCGGGGGTGCATCCTGGCCCGCTTCGGCACTACGGCAAAGATCAGACCGATCGCATTGCCCAACCGCCGGTGCAGCCATTCGTCCCGCGTTGACCAGGAATAGCCCATCAGTTTGCGGACCGCCGGGTGGTACAGCCCGACGGTGAACCAGACGAACAACGGCTTGACCACAAACCGGCGCTGCAGCGCCCAGACGAAGTCCGGCATCCACTGCGCAAACGGCGGCTTCGGTAGATCGTCGAGGTTGAGCACCTCTCGCGCGGCCCAGTTGTTCTCCAGTACCTCGGTGCACATGTGCTCCCAGTACTCCTGAAAGGCTTCCCAGGTCTCGGGCACGGGCCGCATGCTCATGCCGTACATCCGGTACCAGGCGATGTGCTCGTCGAACAGTCGGCGCTTCTCGGCTTCGGAGAGCCCGCCGAGGCACAGCCGTTCGGCCACGATCAGGGTGCCGACGAAGAAGGTGGAATGCGCCCAGTAGAAGACGTCGGGATTGAGCGCGTGGTACCGACGGCCTTGCGCGTCAACACCTTTGATGTCGGTGTGGTAGTCCCGCACTTCGGCGCCGGTGCTCGGGGCACGGTCACCGTCGAACACCACCCCACCGATGGGGTACAGCGACCGCAACAGTCGGGGCCAGCGCTCGGTGAAGAAGATCGAATGCTGCTCGACGGCGGCGCCGAGCTGGGGATGCATGTTCTGCATCGACCCCGCCCACGGTCCCTGCAGCATGCCGCGCCAGTCGCCGAAGTACTTCCACGTCAGCGAATCGGGCCCGAGCGGCTGCGGCGGCGCCTCGTAACCGCCTGCGGCGATGGGACAGCCCAGCGCGGGCGCCGCAGACTCTCCACTGGCCAGTGGAGATGCGTCGGACGTATGTTGAGTCACTGGTGCTTTGTCCCATCGGTGATACCGAACTGACTACACTCGTTGTCAATTGTTGAGTCTAGGAGTGATGTGACTTCCGGTCAACGCCGCGGCCGCTGGTCGGGCGTCCCCCTCGAGGACCGCCAGGCGAAGCGCCGCGGGGACCTCGTGGCGGCGGGTGTGCAGCTTCTGGGCAGCGCCGACGGGCCCGCCGTCACCGTGCGCGCCGTCTGCCGCCACGCCGGACTGACCGAGCGGTATTTCTACGAGAGCTTCACCGACCGGGACGAATATGTCCGCGCGGTCTATGACGATGTCTGCAAGGAAGCGATGTCGACGCTGATGTCGGCGACGACCGCGCGCGAGGCGGTCGAGGGTTTCGTCGCCTTGATGGTCGACGATCCGGTGCGCGGCCGGGTGCTGCTGCTCGCCCCCGAGGTGGAGCCGGTGCTCACCCGGTCTGGCGCTGAGTGGATGCCGAACTTCATCGACCTGCTGCAGCGCACGCTGACCACCATCACCGCGATTACCGATCCGGTCACCCAGCACATGGCGGCCACCAGCCTGCTCGGCGCGCTGACCGCGCTGTTCACGGCCTATCTGGACGGGCGGCTGGCGGCCACCCGCGAGCAGTTCATCGATTACTGCGTCAACATGCTGCTGAGCCGGGTCGCCGTTCCTTGACCACCCGGCTCGACAGCAGGGACCTCTACTAACCGGTGGCGATGTCCGGGGTGGTGGCGCCGGGCTCGTCGCCGGCCTGCGTCAGCTCGTCGGATTCGTTCTGCTGCGCGGCGGCTTCGGCTTCGGCCTCGTCGGCCTTGGCCTTCGCGGCCTGGCCTTCCGGACTGGCCAGGGAGTTGCCGGCCGTTCCGGCACTCGCCAGGCCTGCCGTGCAGTTCAGATAGAACTGGACGGTGCCGGAGACGTGGGTGACGAAGTCCGAGCCTTCGATGAACGGCGCACTCTGCGAGCGCTCGACCGTGCAGTCGTCGTCACTGAGCGTGCCGATGCGGGACGCGATGACCACGGTCTGGCCGGCATCGCTGGCGGCCGAGGAGGCGTCGGCGTAGCTCTCACCGGCATAGTCGTCGGCAGAAGCGATTCCGGCGCCGAACAGAGCCAACGACGCGCTCGCGGCACCAACCGCGCTTACGCCGAGGACGATGAGTTTCTTCACGTCTGACCGACCTCCCAGTAAAAGTTCAGTGGATATCCATGTAGACCGGGTATAAGAGGACGGTCTGACGGACGGATGTTACCTGTCCTGAAGGCGCCCCGCACTACGCACGGACATGCCGGATGGGAGAACTTGAATGATACCGGTGTACACAGATATATTGACTGCAACCAACGGATACAGATAACTGGAGGGGCGATGTCGAAAGACCTGTCCGATGTGCAGCTTCTGCGCGAATTGTCGCCGGTTGTCGAGCAGAACATCAATCGGCACATGCAGATGCGCAAGGACTGGAATCCGCATGACTACATCCCGTGGTCCGACGGTAAGAACTTCTACGCGCTCGGTGGCCAGGACTGGGATCCGTCGCAGTCCAAGTTGTCCGAGATCGCCCAGACCGCGATGGTGCAGAACCTCCTGACCGAGGACAACCTGCCCTCCTATCACCGCGAGATCGCGATGAACTTCTCCATGGACGAGCCGTGGGGCTGGTGGGTCAACCGCTGGACCGCGGAGGAGAACCGGCACGGCATCGCGCTGCGTGACTACCTTCTGGTCACCCGCGCCATCGACCCCGTCGAGTTGGAGGTCTTGCGCCTCGAGCAGGTCACCCGCGGTTTCAGCCCCGGCCAGAACCAGCAGGGCGATATGTTCGCCGAGAGCCTGTTCGACTCCGTCATCTACGTGACGTTCCAGGAACTGGCCACCCGCGTTTCCCACCGCAACACCGGCAAGGCGTGCAACGAGCCCATCGCCGATCAGTTGCTGGCCCGGGTTTCCGCCGACGAGAACCTGCACATGATCTTCTACCGCGACATCTCCGCCGCCGGGCTGGACATGGCACCCAACCAGGCGATGAACTCGCTGCACCGGGTGCTGCGCAACTTCAAGATGCCCGGATACACCGTGCCCGACTTCCGTCGTAAGGCAGTCATCATCGCTGTCGGCGGTGTGTACGACCCCCGCATCCACCTCGACGACGTGGTGATGCCGGTGTTGAAGAAGTGGCGCATCTTCGAGCGCGAAGACTTCACCGGCGAGGCCGCCGAGATGCGCGACGACCTCGGCAAGCTGGTCGAAGAGCTGGAAGACACCTGCAAAAAGTTCGAGGTCGCCAAGGAACGCCGCCTCGAGCGCGAGCGTCAGGTTGCTGAGAAGAAGGCCATGAAGAATCTCCTGGTCTCGACGTCGGCGGCTTCCTGATCCATACCGCCGAACTGCCGAAGGCCCCATCTGCCCTGCAGATCGGGCCGTTCGCGCTGCCCAGCCCCGTGGTCCTGGCGCCGATGGCCGGTGTGACAAATGTCGCATTCCGGGTGCTGTGCCGCGAATTGGAACAGAAATTGGTCGGTACCGTCAGCGGGCTCTACGTCTGCGAGATGGTCACGGCACGCGCGCTCGTGGAACGCCATGAGGTCACCATGCACATGACGACCTTCGCGCCCGAAGAGTCACCCCGCTCGCTGCAGCTCTACACCGTCGACCCCGAGACCACGTTTGCTGCGGCCCGGATGATCGCCGACGAAGGCCTGGCCGATCACATCGACATGAACTTCGGCTGCCCGGTACCCAAAGTCACCCGGCGCGGCGGCGGCGCCGCGCTGCCCTACAAGCGGCGACTGTTCGGCCAGATCGTCGCCGCCGCCGTCCGCGGCACCGCAGGCACAGATATCCCCGTCACCGTGAAGTTCCGGATCGGCATCGACGACGATCACCACACTCACCTCGACGCCGGCCGGATCGCCGAGCAGGAGGGCGCGGCCGCCGTCGCGCTGCATGCCAGGACCGCCGCGCAGCGCTACTCCGGCACCGCCGACTGGGAGCAGATCACCCAGCTCAAGCAGCATGTCACCACCATTCCGGTGCTGGGCAACGGCGATATCTTCGATGCCAGCGACGCGCTGACCATGATGGCCACCACGGGATGCGACGGGGTGGTCATCGGCCGGGGCTGCCTGGGCCGGCCGTGGTTGTTCGCCGAACTGTCCGCCGCGTTCAACGGCACCCCGACGCCTGTCCCGCCGACGCTGGGCGAAGTCGCCGACATCATCCGCAGGCACGGCACCCTGCTCGCCGCGCACTCCGGCGAGGACAAAGGCATGCGCGAGATCCGCAAGCACGTCGCGTGGTACCTGCACGGCTTCCCGGTGGGTTCCGAACTACGCCGGGCTCTTGCGCTGGTCAAGACGCTCGACGAGCTGGACCGGTTGCTTGCCGGCCTCGACGCCGACGTGCCGTTTCCGCCGGCCGCCAACGGGCCCCGGGGTCGGCAGGGGTCACCGTCGACCGTGTCGCTTCCGCACGGCTGGCTTGCCGATCCGGACGACTGCACCGTTCCCGAGGGTGCGGACGCTATGCACTCTGGTGGCTGAATCGAGACGCTCTCGACATCTACCCTCTCAGGTTGTCTCAGTACGATGTGGTCCTGTTCATCTCGCTCCAGTAGCGAAGCGGCGCTCGCTGCTGCTAAAGACATAGGCACAAAGTGCAGTGTCCGGCGGCCGGACTGCACTACACACACGCGCAATGAGGCGCGGCCCATACCGTCAGAGTCGGAGGCCGGATCAGGACATGAGTGACGGCGATAACGCCACTCCTGGCCAGCACCGCGTGCCTCAGCCCGACGGTGTCAACCAGTGGCTTACCAAACCTCCGGGCGCAGGGCCAGCCGCCGCGCCGTGGGAACGCCGCCCGGTTTCCGAATCGACGCCGGAGAAGCCGACCGCACCGGCCGGCCAGCACACCGGCGGCATCACCGTCGCCGACCTGATCGCGAAGATCACCGGGGATGTCCCGGCCGCCCTGCAGCAGCGCCCGGACCCCGAGCCCGAGGCCACCCAGGACTGGCCCGCCGACGACGAAGTCCCGGACGCTGTCGATCCCCCGACGATTCCCACCCCGTCGGCGTACGCCTCCGAAGTTCCTGATCTGGCCGCGTTGGCCCGCCGCCGGCGAGAAGCCGGCGAGACCGCGGTCCTGCCCGTCGTCGAAGACCGGCTGTTGCCAGTGCGGATCGGCGAACCCGCTGTCCCGGTGAAGATCGACCACCCCCGGCGCCGCCGTTCGATGATGTTCGCGGGTCGGTCGCTGGTCGCCTTGATCGCCATCTGCGCGCTCGCACTGACCGGCGGCGCGTGGAAGTGGACGTCGTCAAAGAACGACAAGCTCAACACCGTCGCCGCGTTGGATCCCGACTCCCGTGACATCGTCGACCCCAAGGCCCAGTTCGGCGACGAGAACTTCCTGATCGTCGGCGTCGACAGCCGCATCGGCGCGAACAGCGACATGGGTGCGGGCGACACCTCCGACGCCGGCGGCGCCCGGTCGGACACCGTGATGCTGGTGAACATCCCGGCGGATCGCAAACGGGTGGTCGCCGTGTCCTTCCCCCGCGACCTGGCGATCACGCCGATGAAGTGCGAGCCGTGGGATCCCGAAACGGGTAAGTACGGCCCGCTCTATGACGAGGACACCGAGTCCTACGGTCCAGATGAGGTGTACACCGAGACCAAGCTGAACTCCGCCTACGCGTTCGGCGGGCCGAAGTGCCTGGTCAAGGTCATCCAGAAAATATCCGGGCTGTCCGTCAACCGGTTCATGGCAGTGGACTTCGCCGGCTTTGCCACCATGGTGGATGCGCTCGGCGGCGTCGAGGTCTGCAGCACCACCCCGCTGAAGGACTACGAGCTGGGCACCGTGCTGGCCAACGCTGGGCGGCAGGTGGTCGATGGGCACACCGCGCTGAACTACGTGCGGGCCCGTCAGGTCACCACCGAGTTCAACGGCGACTACGGCCGCATCAAACGACAGCAGATGTTCCTGTCCTCGTTGCTGCGCTCGCTGATCTCCAAGGAGACGTTCTTCTCCCTGTCCAAGCTCAACAACGTCGTCAACATGTTCATCAACGACAGCTATGTCGACAACATCGGGACCAAGGATCTCGTCGATCTCGGTCAATCCCTGCAGGGCGTTTCCGCGGGCCGGATCACCTTCGTCACCGTGCCGACCACCGGCATCACCGATAGCTACGGCAACGAGGAACCGCGCACCGACGACATCCGCACGCTGTTCGACGCGATCATCAACGACGATCCGCTGCCGGGCGAGAACGACCTCAACGAGACCACCGTGCCCGTCACCAGTGAGTCGACCACGTCGGCCACCCCCACGCCGGATCCGGTGGTCGCCAAGAGCGAACTGGTCGACGCGGTGACCACCTCTCCCGCGGATGTCACCGTGCACGTGTCAAATTCGACCGGTCAGACCGGACTGGGCACCACCGCCAGCACCGGACTCGAAGAGCAGGGCTTCAACGTCGACTCTCCCGACGACTACCCCAAGGAGATGAAATCGACGACGGTGATGTTCTCCCCCGGCAACGAGCAGGCCGCCGCCACCGTCGCCGCGGCCTTCGGTAGTCCGCAGATCGAGCGGGTCACCGGCATGGGCGACACGGTCAAGGTGGTGTTGGGTGCCGACTTCAGCACGGTCAGCCCTCCCCCGCCCAGCGGCTCGGCAGTCAGCGTGCACGTCACCCAGGGATCCAGCGGCGAGCCGACCCGGCTGCCCGAGGATCTGACGGTCACCAACGGTGCGGACACCACCTGCGAGTAGCAGTGAGCTCGGCATTCACCGTTCGTTCACTCTTCGCATCGTGACGTTTTAGGGGTTCCCCACGTAGTCTTGGGCAATGCGTACCGCCTACCACGAGCAACTGTCGGCGCTCTCAGCCAAGCTCGGCGACATGTGCGGCATGGCGGGAGTGGCGATGGAACGCGCTACCCAGGCCCTGCTGCAAGCGGATCTGGCACTGGCCGAACAGGTGATCACCGATCACGAGCAGATCAACGCGATGAGTGCGCAGGCAGAGGAGAACGCCTTCGTCATCCTCGCCCTGCAGGCACCTGTTGCCGGCGACCTGCGTTCGATCGTCAGCTCGATCCAGATCGTCGCCGACATCGACCGCATGGGTGCGCTTGCGCTACATGTCGCCAAGATCGCCCGACGCCGTCATCCGCAACACGCGCTGCCCGAGGAGGTCAACGGCTACTTCGCCGAAATGGGCAGGGTGGCAGTGGAATTGGGCAACAGCGCCCAAGAGGTGCTGCGGTCCGGTGATCCGGAGAAGGCCGCCCGCATCCGCGAAGAAGACGACGCGATGGACGACCTGCACCAGCACCTGTTCACCGTGCTGATGGACCGCGACTGGAAGCACGGCGTCGCCGCCGCTGTCGACGTGACGTTGCTGGGCCGGTTCTACGAGCGCTTCGCCGACCACGCCGTCGAGATCGCCCGCCGGGTCATCTTCCAGACCACCGGCGCGCTGCCGAGCGACGAAATCTACACCGCCAGATAGTAATTCGACTCAAAGAAGCCCCCGCACCGAATGTGCGGGGGGCATTTTTTGCGGCCAGGGCAGATCAGCCGAAGCGACCGGAAATGTAGTCTTCCGTGGCCTTTTGGTGCGGATTGGAGAAGATGGTCTCGGTACTGTCCACCTCGATCAGCTTGCCTGGCCTGCCGGTGGCCTCCAGATTGAAGAACGCGGTCTGGTCACTGACCCGCGCGGCCTGCTGCATGTTGTGCGTGACGATCACGATGGTGAAATCCTGCTTGAGCTCGGAGATCAGGTCTTCGATCGCCAGCGTCGAGATGGGATCGAGCGCCGAGCACGGCTCGTCCATCAACAGCACATCCGGCTGCACCGCGATGGCGCGCGCGATGCACAGCCGCTGCTGCTGACC
>JBEVHL010000090.1:0-2960 GCA_040511255.1 Mycobacterium sp.
CCAGTCCGAGCGCTACGGCGTGCCCGCGCACAAGCTGCTGCACCGCGCCGGACAGCGCAAACTGATCGGCGGCCAAGAAGACCAGCTGATCGACATCGCACTAGAGATCAAACACGAACAAGAGGCCGCCGCAAACGTCGGTCCGTTGATACCCGAATGCTGAAAAACTCCATCAGCCACGCAGGTCGCTGAGCTTCCGAACCCGTTGCGGCGACACTTGAACGCCGACTTGATAGACACCAACGGACACATGAATGTGCTCCACTACCTCGATTTCGGGTCGTCGGGTGCCGACGCATTGATACGTCAGGTTGGGCTCGACGATGCCTACGGTGTTCAAGGTCGGCTGGGCGTCTTCACCGCCGAGCACCATCTGCGCTACTACGCGCCGAGTAATGGACCGAACAGACAAAGCTGTCCACATGATGTCTTTTGTCGTGGACCGGAAGAGACACCCCTTGTCGTGCACGCTCGAGATCGTCTTGATCCACGTCGACCTCGGAACCCGGCAGCCAGTTGCGACGCCCGCTGACACCGCAACTGGTTTCGATCAGCACATCAGTTACTCGCCGGGACTCGGTTGGCCTGCGCCGGTGTGCGGCGCGATGGGCTTGCGGCGCTCAAAGCGGACTTGCTAACCGCCCTGAGGCTGAACAGGGGCCCACAAGAATACGCGCGATCGCTTAATCGGCATCCAGCTATCGGCCGGCCCTGGCATTGTCGACTGACACATGCTGGGTCATGCGGTCCAGCCGCTCCGAACAATGTTGTGGCGCTGCGCTATCAATGTCTGTTGCCTGCTCTGACCTCCTGGCGCATGATCGCCACGATCGCGCATTCCAACCGACGCAGTAGGTCGTCCACCGAGAGGCGCCTGTGGACGGTTGCCAGCAGGTTCGCGGCCCACACGTCTGTGATCAACTCACCGACATGTTGGTGATGCGTAGTGTGCGGCTTGGCCTCGATTGCGTCCGTGAACATCTGGCTTAGCGCGCTTCGGACGAGGGCCGCATTCGTGGATGCGGCGCCGTCCGCGTACAGATATGCTCGCGCAACGGCGTCAGCGAGATGAGGCATCACGCATAGGTCCTCGGTAATACGTCTGATCAGTTCGAGCAGCTGCTGGTATGGGTCGGCGGCTCCACCCTGACTCGGTTCGGCCATAACAGCGTGTTCAGCGAGCCAATGGTGCAAGCACGACAGCAGCAGATCGTCCTTCGACGAAAAGTATTGGTACACGGTGCTTGCAGCGACGCCGGCTCGATCAGCCACGGTCCGCATATGGATAGCGTCGTAGCCGTCTGCCGCGAGATCCAAGGCTGCCAACACGATTCGCACCCTGCGCTGCTGCTGGATGGCAGTCAGCACCACATACTCACCGCGGGCTGAGGCTCCGGGTGGTCGTTTCGCGAGGTTAGTTCCTCGCATCGGTCTCGCCCTTCGAGGCGAGGCGAGAGGTCGCGTTCTCAATACTGAGTCGACGAAGCAAGAACCGCCCCATTCCGGCTCGGAGCGTGACCGATGTCCAGTCTCCGAGCGCTACTCGCCTCGAAGCGGGACGGCTACGGGCCCCTGGACAGGAGGAACAGAAATAGGGTGTCTGCGCCACGTGCGACAGCGTAGGCAGGTTGGTCGTTAGTGGGGGAGCGAGCTCTCGGTGAGTGGGACAGCCGCCGATGTCACGGCCCACATTGAACGTATCTGTCGCAGGTGCTCATGTTTCTCTGCTGGGGTAGCGCCCAAAGATGTTCCCGCACCGATTTATTCGGAGATTTTCGTCGGTGTGGCGAAGCCCATCCCCGAGCCGGCGGAGACGGCGCCTCATTGGAATGGCTTTCCTCATTTGCATCACGGCATCTTCGATTCTCCCCGGCATTTTGTACCTCCCAGCGCGTAGCGGCACAACCGTACCGTTCTAGGATCCGCCACCAAGATAAGAAAAACCGTCTGCCATCTTGGTGAGAATCTTGCAAACTCCAGATAGAGGACTCGACTTCCCGCATCACTTTTGGGAACCGATAGTCCCCTACTGCGAGTGTGCTGTCAGATCGCATCTCGACGTCGAAACGCGATCTGTGTGCACGTCACACGGACGTCAGAGAATCGCACCCGGATTCAGGATGCCCTCGGGGTCCAGCGCCTGCTTGATCCGACGGTTCAGCTCCATCGCCTCCGGCCCCAGATATCCGGCCAGCCACGGCTTCTTCAACCGGCCCACGCCGTGCTCACCGGTGATGGTGCCGCCCAGTCCGACGGCCAGATCCATGATGTCGCCGAACGCTTTCTGGGCCCGCTCGGCTTCGGCGGCATCGGCGGGGTTGTAGACGATCAACGGGTGGGTGTTGCCGTCGCCGGCGTGGGCGATCACCGAGATCATCAGCCCGGTGTCGGCGGCCATCTTCTCGATACCGGCCACCAGATCCGCCAGCGCCGACAGCGGCACCCCGACGTCTTCCAGTAGCAGCGAGCCCTTGGCCTCCACCGCCGGGATAGCGAACCGCCTGGCCGCCACAAATGCTTCACCCTCGTCGGCGTCGGATGTCGAAAACACCTCGGTGGCACCGCAATCGGCGAACACCTTGGCCATGAACTCGGCGTCCTCGGCACCATTGGCGCCGCGCTCGTCAGAGGCGGCCACCATCATCGCGGCGGCGCCCCGGTCCAGGCCCATCTTGAGTTTGTCCTCGACGGCGTTGATTGCCACCGAGTCCATGAACTCCAGCATCGACGGGCGGATCTTCGCGGTGATGGTCAGGACGGCGTCAGCTGCCGAGCGCACCGAGTCGAACGACGCCACGACCGTGCTCGGCGTGTGTTGCGGCGGCAACAGGCGCAGCGTCACCTCGGTGACCACCCCCAGGGTGCCCTCGCTGCCCACGAACAGTTTCGTCAGGCTTAGTCCCGCAACATCTTTGAGCCGCGGGCCGCCGAGTCGCACCGCAGTGCCGTCGGCCAGCACC
>JBEVHL010000091.1:0-3707 GCA_040511255.1 Mycobacterium sp.
CGACGGCGGTGACTCCGCGCCGGTGGCAGACGTGGCCCTCACCGTCGAACACCGAGGCCCGCAGCCAGGAGTAGTCGGCGGCGAACCCGACGCACCACACCACCGAGGTGATGCCTGCCGCTGCGGTGTCCAATGCCAGCGGCTCCTGCTCCGGACGCCAGACCGGGACGTAGCGCTCCTCGGCCGGCGCCTCGATACCTTCGCGTTCGATATAGCCGTCGATCAGATCTTTGATACCCTCGGCCACCCGATCGGCGGAATCCAAGTTGCGTTCCAGGGTGGGGTCGAAGGACAGTGAAGTGCCGTCGGCGCCGGTCAGCCGGCCGTAGAGCTTCATCCCTTCCAGGGCGAAGGCGCGCAGGTCGATATCGCGACCACCACCGCGGCCGGTCATGTAGTGATTGGTGTTCTCCCGCTTGGCAACTCCGCCGGCTTGGGCATCGATCGGCACGTCGTAGGTGCCCATGTCCGACAGCCAGGCCACACAGTCGCGACCCCGATAGAACCTCGCGCAGCGCGGGGCGGATCCCGTCACCAGGTGTACGTCGCGACCTTCCAGGTGCAGGTCTTCGGCGATCTGCGCCCCGGACTGGCCGGACCCGACGATCAGCACCGCGCCGTCGGGCAGTTGATGTGAGCCGCGGTAGTCGGCCGAATGCAGCTGAAACAGGTTCGGGGACAGCCGTTCTGCCATTCGCGGTAGCCGCGGCTTCTGGTAGCCGCCGGTGGCCACCACCACCTGATCCGCATGCATCGGGCCGGCGGACGTCTCGATGTCGAAGCCGCCGTCGGGGGCCTGCAGCAGGCTGGTGACGCCCACGCCCTCCCGGACCGGCGGGGCAAAGGACTCGGCGTAATCCTGGACGAAGCGGTGCACTTCATCGCGGGTCATGAAACCGTGCGGGTCGCCGCGGTCGTAGGGGAAGCCGGGCAGATCGCACTGCCAGTTCGGCGTCACCAGAGTGAAGTTGTCCCAGCGCCGGTTCTGCCAGTCCTGGGCGATCGAATCCCGCTCCAGTACAACGTGATCGACACCGCTTGACTTGAGGTACCAGCTCATCGACAGGCCGGCCTGGCCTGCGCCGATCACGACAACGTCATGGTGCTCAGTCACGACAGGGCCTCCCGTCCGGGTTTCATCTCGAGGACGGTGACGTCCCCGTGCGTGTAGTGGCTGCTGGTCTGCTGCAGCGCATCGATCTGTGCGGCGGCCGAGGTGCAGTACATGCCGTACTTGGCTTTGACGCGTTCGCTGGCCTGGGTCAGGGCGGTGACCGCGCGGGACATGAAGTCGGCCACGGGGTAGTTGCCTGCGTCGTCGAGGTAGTCGTGCATCACCAGCGAGGGGGAGTAGCACTCCTGCGTGGCACCGTCGGGCCAGCGGACGGTGAAGGTCATCTCAGGCATGTGCGGTCTCGCTGAGTTCGTTGTTGAAGTCGAAGAACTCGGAGAACAGGAACGACTGGTAGACATCGGGCCTGCGGTCACGCAGGTTGTACATGCCGCCGCCGCGGGCCAGGCCGATGGCTTCTTGGACGTCGACGGCGGCGGTGGCCAGGCCAGGCTCCACGCCGGTGCTGGCCAGGACATCGCCACCGGGCCCGACAATCTTTGCGCTGCAGACGAACCGGAGCGAGCCGAAGGTGCCTGCCTGGTTCGCCGCCACCCACACCACCTGGTTCTCCAAAGCCCTGGCCTGGTCGTAGATGTCGAAGCGGTGCTTCCAACGGTCGTCTGCCAGGTTGGGCACCGTGGCGGTGCGCGCGGTGGGCCAGGCCGAGATCGAGGCGATGATCTCAGCGCCGTCGAGCGCCAGCGCCCTGGCGGCTTCGGGGAAGCCCTTGTCGTAGCAGATCTGCATGCCCATCCGGCCGACCGGGGTGTCGAACGCCTGATAGCTGGAACCGGCCTTGTAGCAGAGGTTTTCACCGAGCGGCTGATGCACCTTGCGGTAGGCGCCGAGGATGCCGTCACCGGTCAGCGTGACGGCGGCGTTGTAGCGGTCCTCGCCAGCGGCCTCGCAGAAGCCGAGGGTGAGCACCAGGTCGCCCGCCATCGCACGCAGTCGGGTGAACTCCGGTGCGTCCAGCGCGAAGGCCGGTGGTAGCGCCTTGCGGCGGCGCTCCTTTTCCTCCTCGGTTTCATTGCCGCCGCCCAGGCTGGGCAGATAGCCGCCGAGGCAGGCTTCCGGCAGGACGAGAAGTTGAGCGCCTTGGGCTTTCGCCTCGTCGATCAGCCGACCGATGGTGGCGAAGCATTGTTCGAGATCGCGGCCGAATTCGGCGGCGGCGACGGAGATGACGGTGTTGCTCACGAGATGTCCTGTTCTGTGGGTGCCAGCCCGGTGACGCCGGCGGCGATGGCTGTGGTGGTCTCGCCGTCCGGCCAATGCAGGGTGACGAGTGGTTGCAGGCCGGTGCGGTGCCGAAATGTGCCGCACGGCTGGGAGATTGCGGGTCCAGGGTCGGCGACAGCGCGCCCGGGGGTGTCTGCGGTGATCATGGCGAAGCCGGGGAAGCAGGTCAGCCAGTCAGCTGGTCGGGCGGCACCGGGTCGGGCCACGTCGCCGACGGTGATGTCGGCGCCCAGTCCGCTGGCTTCGGCCATCATCCCGACGGTGCCGACCAGCCCGGCCATGCTGACGTCCTTGGCGGCGTGGGGTGCGGTCCGGGCGACGATGCCTGCCAGGTGCCGCAGGTCTGCTGCGTCCCGCCCCGATGTCGAATCCCATTGTGCGCCGGTGTAACCGGGCCGCCAGCTGCCCGCCAGGTCGGCGGTCAGCGTCAGGGTGTCGCCCGGCCGGGCTCCACCGCCCGGTACCGGGTTGGTGGTGTGGCCGAGCGCGGTGACCGACAGCGCGGCCGGCACCCCGACCTGGGTGTGGCCGCCGAGGACCGGCACTCCCCACGCGGCGGCCGCG
Organism: Mycobacterium sp.; assembly: GCA_040511255.1. GTDB lineage: Bacteria > Actinomycetota > Actinomycetes > Mycobacteriales > Mycobacteriaceae > Mycobacterium. Next base: position 2,921 of record JBEVHL010000091.1, read on the forward strand.
GCGGCCAGACCACGGATGATCCGCGTGACCTGGGAGGCGGTGGGTGCACCGACGGAGTCCAGCAGTCCGGTGGCGGTGGCGCCCATCGCGGCCAGGTCGTTGAGGTTGACCAGGGCACCACACCAGCCGGCCCATTCCGGGTCCCGGGCCACCATTGACGGGATGATGGCGTCGCAAGCGGCGATCAGCCCGGCGGCCGGGTCGCCGACGGGGACGCCGTCATCGCCACGGAACTGTGCCGGACCCAGGCCGAGGGGCTGGTGGGTCAGTGGCCCGAGGACGTCGGCGAGGATGGCCTTCGTGGCGTTGACCTGACGGTCGAACCGGTCGTTGGGCCACTGCATCCGGGCGTGCGGGACGCCCGCGAAATCGGTGTCCCCCAGCGTGACCCAGCCCAGTGCGGTGAACAGCGCCGCGTACCGCTGCTGGACGGTGGCATCGAAGCGCAACACCCCGTTGGCGTCGGCCCACGCGCAGGCGGCGCGCACCAGTGCCTGTCCGACACCGGAGCCGCGTACGTGCGGGGACAGCACCAGCCGACTGCCGGTCCACCAGCCCACATCGGGAGAGTGCGCCGGGGCCAGTCGAACCCCGCCGAGCAGGTTGCCGTCCGGGTCGGTCGCGACCAGCACGGTGGTGGCCGGGTCGTCATCTGCGTCGTCGCGGTCGGTACCGGCGAACAGGCCCTGCTGATCGACGAAGATCTGGCGCCGCAGGGCGGCGTACTCCTGCGCGATGCTGTCGGGTTGGCTGTCTGCCGGGGTGATCAGGTAGTCCTGTTGCGGCG
>JBEVHL010000092.1:0-7581 GCA_040511255.1 Mycobacterium sp.
ATGCGATCGTCACGGCAGGTTACGAGGAGGACATCGGCCCGGCGCCATACTTGAAACGCGACTGAAGTCGCGTTCTGACCCCCTGGCCGCGCCGGCCGAAAACCACTCTCCCGGAGCCGTGTATCCATGACCGAACTGAACCACGTACCCGCGAACACCCCGATCAGCGAACTCGTCGAGCACATGCGACGCGACAACTACGTCATCGTCGACAACCTGGTGCCCACCTCGATGATGGATGCCATCGACGAAGAGGTGGCGCCGTACATCGACTCGACGCCCAATGGCTACAGCCCCATCCTGGGCAAGAAGACTCGACGCACCGGCGCCTTGATCGCGCGATCCCCGACCTGCCGGACACTCATCCAGAATCCGACCATTCTCGGCACAGTCGCCGAATTCCTGGGCCATGCCAGCGCCTTTCAGCTGATGTTGACCCAGATCATCTCCATCGGGCCGGGCGAATCGGCCCAGGGCCTGCACCGCGACCAGGTGGCGTGGGATTTCTTCCCGTTCCCCGAGGACTACCACGTGCAGTGCAACATGCTCTGGGCACTGTCGGACTACACCGCCGAAATGGGCGCCACCCGCGTCGTGCCCGGCAGCCACCTGCCCGGAGCCCGCGCTCCGAAGGAGTACACCGACGCCGACGTCTTACAGGCGGAGATGTCGCGCGGGTCGGTCCTGATCTACAGCGGCAAGATCGTGCACAGCGGCGGCGCCAACAAAACCACCGACAAAGTCCGCCGCGCCATCAACATCAACTACTCCGTCGGCTGGGTACGTCAGGAAGAAAACCAATACCTCTCAGTGCCATTGGAGATCGCCAAGACTCTTGATGATGATCTGCTCAAACTGATGGGCTATCAGGAGGGCGCGTTTTCGATGGGGTACATCCGCGATTTCGAGGATCCACTGCGGGCCGTCCGCGGCGACGACGCCATCCCGTACGGCTTCGACGAGAACCGAGTTCGCGCTGACGCCTCTCCGGAATATGCCGCCTTCTTGGCCGGCAGTCAGTAAAGACTCTGACTACCCAGGGCGGCTTGCGGAAGCGGCCGCTACAGGTCAGGTCGCGGGCCACCACCCAGCGAATACTGGACACCGCGTCCCGGCTGCTCATCGAGGTGGGATACGACACGCTGGCCGCTTCACCGACGCTGCTGCTGCAGGAATCAGGTGTCAGCCGAGGCTCGTTCTACACGTTCTTCGAAACACCCGAGAAGGTGCTCGAGGAGGTGGCCTTCCGGTGCATGCAGCGGTCAGCGGCTCAACTCGATGACATGTTGCAGACCAAGCCGAACACGCACTGGCACAATGTCATCGACACCCTGATCGAGTTCTACGTGGACTGTTACCAACAACCGGTGATCCGCGAGCTGTGGGTGGGACAGAATCTGACACCACCCGCGCGCGCGGCGGATCGGGAGTGGATGCAATGTGTCGCGCAGGCCCTGTTGACCGCCTTGAAAGAATTCGCACCGGCGTTCGGCCTGCTCTCGCTGAGCCAGTGCCTGATAGCCATCGAAATCTGCGAACGACTCTTTCAATACGCCTACACCGATACGGCAGAAGGTGATCAAGCCATCGCGGACGAGATCCGAATTGTCCTTGTCGAGTACCTATTTCATTACTCGCTCGTAGCTCCCAGCTGAGTCGACCAGACGCACACCGGGCGCCGCTCCTTGTCAGGGGCGGCGCCCGGCCAGGCTGTCCACACCTCTGCGGTTACTGACTACCTGCCAGGAAGGCGGCGTGTTCTGCCGACGCTTCGGCACGAACGCGGCTCGAGTCGAATCCGTAAGGGACGGCATCGATACCACGGACCGCGCGCAGTGGGTCCTCGAAGTCGCGGATGTAGCCCATGGCAAAGGCGCCTTCCTGGTAGCCCATCAGCTTGAGTAGGTCGTCATCCAAGGTCTTGGCGACTTCCATTGGGACAGAGAGGTATTGGTTTTCTTCCTGCCGTACCCAGCCGACGGAGTAGTTGATGTTGATGGCGCGGCGGACTTTGTCGGTGGTTTTGTTGGCGCCGCCGCTGTGCACGATCTTGCCGCTGTAGATAAGGACCGACCCGCGCGACATCTCCGCCTGCAGGCAGTCGGCGTCGGAGTATTCCTTCGGGGTGAGCGAACCGGGCAGGTGGCTGCCGGGCACCACGCGGGTGGCGCCCATTTCGGCGGTGTAGTCCGACAGTGCCCAGAGCATGTTGCACTGCACGTGGTAGTCCTCGGGGAACGGAAAGTAATCCCAGGCCCCTTGGTCGCGGTGCAGGCCCTGGGCCTTCTCGCCGGGCTCGATCGAGATGATCTGAGTCAACATCAGCTGAAATGTGCTGGCGTGGCCCAGGAATTCGCTCACCGTACCAAGGATGGTCGGGTGCTGGATGAGCTCGCGGCACTTCGGTGAGCGGGCCACCAAGGCACCGGTGCGACGGGTCTTCGAACCCAGGATCGAGTTGTACCCGAGCGGTGTCGCTTCGATGTGGGGCGTCACTTCCTCGTCGATCGCATCCATCAGCGAGGCTGGTGCCAGATTGTCGACGATGACGTAGTTGTCGCGACGCATGTGCTCGACGAGTTCACTGATCGGGGTGTTCGCGGGAACGTGGTTCAGTGTGGTCATGAAATAGATCGCTCCGTGAGTATTGGTTTGGGGCCGGCGCGGCCATGGGATGCTCAAACGCGACTTCAGTCGCGTTTTAAGTATGGCCGCGCGGGAATGTCAGATCGTCAAGGTTCGATGACGATCACATTAAGCCGCATCGATGGGCGGATCCGCCCACGTGCCCGCCTCGCCGATCCGCGTCCGGGGCCAGGGTGCGTAACCGGGTGTTAACTGCCGGACTACTCCCAGAAACAAACTCAAGTCCAGACTGGAGTCGCGTCTGACCGCCTCGACGGTCTAGCAGTGCGCCGCGCCTACCCCTGCCAACCAGGGATTCCCTTGACGTAGAGACAGGACAGAGCGAATGCCCGAACAATCCGTCGGCCGACTCCAAGACAAGGTCGCCATCGTCACCGGCGCCTCCCGCGGCATCGGGCAGGCCATCGCGGTGCGGTTCGCGCGGGAAGGTGCGCACGTCATCGCAGCAGCACGAAACACCGTCGACCTCGCCGAGACGGCGGCCATGGGCGACGGTCGCATCGTCGCCCAGCCGTGCGATGTCCAGCAAGCGGCGGACGTCCAGGCGCTGATCGCCCGGGCCATCTCGGAGTACGGATCGTTGGACATCCTGGTCAACAACGCCGGCGTCGCCGTACAGAAGTACCTGGTGGATACCACCGAAGAAGACTGGGACCTGACGATGAACACCAACGTCAAAGGGACGTTCTGGGGCCTGAAATTCGCCATCCCGGTGATGAAGGCCGGTGGCTCGATCATCAACATCGGCTCGGTGAACAGCTTCGCCGGCGAACAGACTTCGTCGGCATACGTGACGTCCAAGGGCGCCGTCCTGCTGCTGACCAAGAACGCAGCCGCGGAAACCGCGCACCTGGGCATCCGCGTGAACATCGTGTGCCCCGGTTCCACCGAAACCCAGATGTCCCGCGCCTATTTCGAGGCGGCGATGGGATCGGCGGAGAAGGCCGACAAGTTCACCCGCACCTTTGCCCCACTCACCGGCATGATCCCGACCGACGACATCGCTAGTGCCGCACTATTTCTCGCCTCTGACGAGTCCAAGAGTATGACCGGCAGCTCGATGCTGGTCGACGGCGGTCTACTCGCATCCTGGGACCACGTCACCGAATCCTGACGCATCATCCCCGCACCTACCGAAGGAGCGCTCACCAGTGTCGACTCGCGAATCAGATTGCCGCGCTGATGCCGCCCGCAGATTCCAGCGGCAGCGACAAACCCCGGATCGGTTGAACAACTCGACGCGGCGCACCTACGACCTGCTCCGCTCGACCCTGGTCCGCTCCGGTCGAAACATGCTCCTTGTCGAACGAGACCTGGCGGACGGGCTGTCGGCCAGCCGCAATACCGTCCGGGCCGTGCTGCAACAGCTGGCCCGCGAGGGCTACGTCACCCGGGAGACCAAGAACGGCACCAGGGCCTCGAGCCTGCTTCTCCTGCCTATCGATCAGCTCTTCCCGTGGGAGACCCGCCTGCTCGAGTGCCGCTCGCTGGGTTGCCCACCGCTGGTTCGGGACCACCTCCGCCTGCCTGCCGGGTGGACCGTGCTGATGGTGGAAAGCCTGATGCTCAAAGATGATCTGCCGCTGGGCATTCAGGTCAGTTACATCGCCATCGACGAGGAGCAGTCGACTGAGATCAACGCCGACGATCCGGACGTGATCCAAATCCTCGAACAGCACTTGGGTCTGCGCATCCGGGGCAGCGACGCCACCATCAGCAGCGTGGCCGCCGACGAGCAGACGGCCGAACTGGTCGGCGTCGAGATTGGTGCACCGATGATCTGCGTCGACGACGTCATCGAGGATGAGACCGGCCAACCACGGGCACTATCGCAAATCCGGGTCCGCGGTGACCGGGTTGCGTTCTCGGCAAGACCTTTTCGCGTCTAACCGCAAGGCATGTTCGAAAACAAAAGCACAGCAGAGTATTTCGGATAGCGGTTCGCTGCCCGTAATCGTGGCGTAATACCTGAGGTACCGCCGCGACGCGGCTGCGTCATTTGGCGCCAGTTCAATTCGGTTTCATGCACCGCAGCCGGCTGCCGTGCTTTCAACTCAACTACACGCGCACCAGGAGTTTTCATGGCGAACACCGCACATTTCAACAACACCCCCACCGGGTGGGACCGCCGCACCTTCCTCAAGGCAAGTGGGCTGGCAGCCGGCGGTATCAGTCTGGCCTCGCTGATTGCAGCGTGCGGCGGGGGCGGCAGCAGCGGCGGCGGGTCAGGCAACGGCACTCTCACGTTGCGCACGCCGTTCCTGGCCGATATGGCGGTTCCCGACCCGGATATTTTCTACGAAGCCGAGGGTCTGCAGGTGATGGACGAGACCTATGAAGGTTTGGTGAAGTACCAGCCTGGGGCAGCGACGATCGTCCCGGCGTTGGCCACCGCGTGGACAGTGTCGCCAGATCTGCTCACCTATACCTTCCAACTGCGGCCCGGGGTGAAGTTCCATGACGGAACGGCCGTCGACGCCCAGGCTTGGCAGAAAAGCTTCGACCGCCGCAAGGCCGTCGACGGGGGGCCGGGCTACATGGTCAAAGGTGTCGCACGCACGGAGGCGCCCACTCCGACAACCTTCGTCGTTGTCCTGACCGAACCCAACAACGCGTTCATCCACTATCTGGCGTCGCCATTCAAGCCCGCTGCGGTGAGCCCGACGGCCGTGGCCGCCAACGCACTCGGCGGCGATCACGCCCAGCAATGGATGACCACCCATGACGCGGGCACCGGGCCCTACACGATCACCGAATTCGTTGCCGGCAGCCACTACACGTTGGCGGCATTCCCGGACTACTGGGGCGAGAAGCCCGCGTTCGAGACGGTCCGCATCGAGATCACGCCCAGCGTCGCCACCCAGAAACTGCAACTGGACGGTGGGTCCTTCGACCTGGTGGCCAAGGGATTCGCGGTGCCGGACATCCTTGCCTACAAAGAGAATCCGGATTTCACCATCGTCAACGCAGTGGGCGGAATCGGTGACTCGATCTATCTGAATCAGGGTGCAGGAATTTTCGCCGACAAGAAACTGCGCACCGCCGTGCTCAACGGAGTGGATCGCAAGGCGATCGTCGAAGCGGCATGGAGCGGGATGGCCACCGCCCAGCCGGGGCTGTGGCCGGAGAAATGCTTTCCCCCCGAGCTGGCCCCCATGCCGACGAATATCGACAAGGCTGCCCTCAAGACGATGGTGGCTGGGCTCCCGTCGAAGAAGGTCGACCTGGCCTGCGCGGTGGACGGCGGGGCGCCCCGTCAGCAAATGGCCGAGCTTCTGCAAAGTCAGCTCGCAGAGGCTGGTTTCGACGTCACCTTGCGGGTGATGCCGATGGCCGAGCAGTTCGATCTGGTGAATCAGCCGCCCGACAAGCGACCCGACATGATGATCGCCTGGCTCGGCGGTGACACGTTCCACCTGGACACCACGTTCCGCATCGCGGCGCGCACCGGTGCTGAACCGGTCAACTTCTATCAATACTCCAACCCTGAGCTTGACCGGCTGATGGACGAGGCTGTCCTGCAGCCCAACGAAGAGTTGCGCAACAAGGTGTATCAGCGGTGCACGCAGATAGTTGTCGATGACGCCATCTGGATCCCGCTGTGCGTCCCCCCGACCACCACGGTGGCGCACAAGACCGTGACCGGGTTTGCCAACAACTCCTTCATCCCGACCGTCCTCTTCGAGGACCTGAAGAAGGGTTGAGCACCCAGCTGGTTCTCTCGACCGGCTCGGCACCTGCGACATCGTGGCGTAATACGCGAGGTACTGGTGCGACGCAGCTGCGTCACGTGGCGCCGGTTCAATTCGCCTTAAGCACCGCAGCCGGGCTTTGTTAGCTGGCCCACCCAGGAGGAACTATGTCTGACGCCACACGCCCGACCAGGGCACCCAGCGGTTGGGACCGGCGCACGTTCCTCAAGGCCAGCGGTCTGACAGTCGGTGGCCTGAGTCTCGCGGGGCTGATCGCGGCGTGCGGCGGTGGCGGCGCCAGCGGTGGCGGCGGCGGAGCCCAGTCCGCGACCCTGCGGTTGCCGTTCATGACCGATATGCAGGTTCCCGACCCCGATGTCTTCTACGAGGCCGAAGGTGGCTTGGTCACCCACACCGCCTATGAGGGGCTCGTGCAGTACAAATCGGGTACCGCAGACATCATCGGCGGGCTGGCGAAGTCCTGGACCATCTCGCCAGATCAGAAGACCTACACCTTCACCCTGCAACCGAACGTCAAGTTCCATGACGGCACGCCGGCCGATGCCGCCTCCTGGATCAAGAGCTTCGAGCGCCGCGCGAAAGTCAACCAGGGCCCCGCCTACATGGTGGCCGGCGTCGCGACCACCGCGGCACCGGACCCGACGACCTTCGTCGTCACCCTCAAAGAACCCAACAACGCCTTCATCCACTACCTGGCCTGCCCGTGGCAGCCGTTCGCGGTGTCCCCGACAGTGGTGGAGAAGAACGCGGTCGGCGACGATCTCTCCCAGGAGTGGCTCAAGACCCACGATGCGGGCACCGGACCGTACACGATCACCGAATTCATTCCTGGCAGCCACTATTCGTTTGCCGCGTTCCCGGACTACTGGGGCGGCAAACCGGGCTTCGAAGCCATCCGCATCGAGATCACCCCAGATATCACCACCCAGAAGCTGCAGCTCGATTCCGGTGCCTTCGATCTGGTTTCCAAGGGCTTCCCCGTCCCGGATGTGCTTGCCTACCAGAAGAACTCGCAGTTCCAGGTGATCAACTCCATCGGCGGCCTTGCCGACGGCATCCTGATGAACCCGAACTCCGGCATCTTTGCCAACAGGGCACTGCGCCAGGCCATGCGCTCCGCGCTGGATCGCACCGCGATCGTCGATACCGCCTGGGGCGGCCTGGGTAAGGCGCAGTCGTCGATGTGGGCCGACGGTTCCCTGCCACCGGCCTTGGCTCCGTT
>JBEVHL010000093.1:0-6033 GCA_040511255.1 Mycobacterium sp.
CGCCGAACCCGGTGCCGATGTGCAGGCACATCACCACGTTCTCCTCGGACAGCGCGCGGAACACCGGTCCCCAGTAGTCCTCGTCGTGATAGCTCGGTAGGCCCTCGAGGTGGGGCAGTTCCGGCATCGTCACTGCGCGGCACCCCTTGGCGGCCACCCGGCGGATCTCGGCGACCATGCCGTCCGGAGTCCACGTCGGCAAGATGGCGATGGGGATGAACCGGTCGGGATAGCTGCCCGCCCACTCGTCGATGTGCCAGTCGTTGTAGGCCGACACCATCACTAGCGTGATGTCTTCACGGGTGATGTTGAGATGGCGGGCCGAGAACCCGGTGAAGGTCGGAAAGCACATCGACGCCAGGATCCCGTTGCGGCTCATATCGCGCACCCGCTCGTGGACGTCGTAGACGCCGGGGCGCATCTCGGCGAACCCGGCAGGATCGCGGCCCCACTCCTCCGGCGGCCAGGACACCACCGCGTTCAGGCCGCTGACGCCCTGCGGCCTGCCCTGGTAGAACCATTGGTCGACGCCGTTGTCATCGGTGACGACGATCGGCGCATCCGCCTTGTACTTGGCCGGAACGTGGTTGATGAACATGTCGGGCGGCTCGACGACGTGGTCGTCGATGCTCACCAGGATCAGGTCGTCTTTGTTCATAGTCAACTAGTACCCTCGGATCTCGTGACCGTCTCTGCGCTTTCGGACAGAGGTTTAGCTCAACCGGCCAACATCGCGCCGGGCAGTTCCACCCACCCCGCCCATCACCGTGTGATCGACCTCCGCCACGGTGGCCGCGTACTCGGCGGCAGTTACCTGTACGAAGGCGACGCGCTGCTGACCGGGTGGCATTCCCATGACGTGCACCAGATCGAATACGCGCTCGGCGGAGTGGTCGAGGTGGAGACGGCCTCGGCGCACTATCTGCTGCCGCCGCAGCAGGCGGCCTGGATCCCGATCGGGCTGGAGCATCAGGCCACGATGAACCCCGACGTCCGGACCGTGGCGGTGATGTTCGACGCCGAACTGATCCCCGACGCCGGTGACCGGGCGCGCATCCTGGCGGTCTCCCCGTTGATCCGCGAGATGATGATCTACGCGTTGCGCTGGCCGATCGACCGCACCGAAGGTGACCCCGTCTCCGACGGCTTCTTCCGCACGCTGGCGCACCTGGTGGTCGAGGCGCTGGATCATGAAGCGCCGCTCAGCCTTCCAACCTCCGAGCAGCCGATTGTGGCCGCGGCGATGGCCTACACCAAAGAACACCTCGACTCCGTCACGGCCGATCAGGTCAGCCGGGCGGTCGCGGTGTCCGAGCGCACGTTGCGGCGGCTGTTCCAGGACACGCTCGGGCTGCCGTGGCGGACGTATCTGCTGCACGCGCGGATGCTGCGCGCCATGGCGCTGCTCGCCGCACCTGGGCAGTCGGTGCAGGAGACCTCGACGGCGGTCGGGTTCGACAGCCTGAGCTCCTTCACCAGAGCCTTCGCGTTGTTCTGCGGGGAGACCCCGTCGGCGTATCGGCGGCGCGTCAACCAGCCGACGGTCTGACGCGTAACGCCCGGGCCTGCATCGTGATCGTCTGCGGCCATTTCGCCGATGGCGCAGAGAAATTCACCTCGGACGCGGTGCAGAACGAGACCAAGGCGGAGTGGAATCTGCGCCAGAAGCTCGGCACCGCGAATTTCGACTCAGGTCCGGTGCTGGCGTTCATGAGTCGGCATCTGTCCTACCAGATCGAGCATCACCTGTTCCCCGACCTGTCGAGCAACCGCTATCCGGAGATCGCGCACCGGGTCGAGCCCTTGCTGGCCAAATACGACCTGCCCTACACGACGGGTCCGCTGGCCCGCCAGTTCTGGGACACGGTGCGCACCATCTGCAAACTGTCGCTGCCCGACGCCCACATCGTGGGGACGGTGCGACGTGGCCTGGTTACGGCCATTGCCGAGCGGCGCCTCAGTAATCCGATTCCGCGGCAACGATTTCGGCCAGGTACGCGTCCGGGGTAGGGCGCTGTAGCCGCTGCCGGGCGAACTGCCGGATGCGGTCGCGGATCTCCGGCGATTCCCCGGCCCCAGCGGATTCGACGCCGACCGCGACGGTGATACCCGACCAATTGTGGTCCCACGCAGCGGTTTCGGTGAGCGGCGCAGAGTCGGCCAGGGCAAACATGGCGCGACCGTCGGCGTCCAGCGCAGCGCTGCCGCTGATTGCACCGGACCTGAGCCGCACGGCGATTCCGTCGGGTGGCGCGATGGCGGCCACCCGCACCGTCGCCACCGCGCGTGCGTCGACCACCTCGACGGCCCAGTCCACCGTGTCCTCCGCCGCGTCGAATATCCCCGGCGGCACGGCGGACCAGCGGACCGAGCTCACCCCCGCGGCGAGCACCGCCTGGCCGCGACTCCCGGGGTCCGCACCCGCGGCCAGTGCATAGTCGTCGCGTCGACCGGTCCAGCGGTCCGTTGGCGAATCCTCAAGGGCAGCAAGCAGATCACCCCAACCATCCAGGCCAAGGTCGTCAGCCAGCTCGGCGGCGCGGCGCACCAACGCGACGATCCGGGGATCCCCGGCCAGCATCTGGGTGGCCAATGCCTCAGCATGCGGGGCAAGTAGGTCCGCCACGTCTGAATCCAGCGTGTCGTCGCTGAAGAAGTCCCCTGCCGCCGCGGTCAGCACCGCCAGTTCGGCAGCCAGCAGCGCGGGATCGAGACCGGCGATGCCGTCGCGCCGGCTTGCGGGCCACCACCGGCGCAGCCAGTGGCCCAGAGCCAACCGGCGCAACCGGTCGGTCGCCTCCTGGCTCACTGTCAATGCAGGCAGGTCGACGGTCGATTGAGCAGGCGCGGCCAGCGCGGCCGCGATCGCCACGTGCCCGGACTCGCCGATCACCTGCCACAGCCAGTCGGCACGATGCGGATCGGTGAAGGTGAACTCTGGTGCCCCCGGCTGGTCCACAGTCCAGGACAGCACCGCACCGCTCACCTCGAGCACCGCGACCAACGGACCCGGCGCTGCGTCCGCCGCGGTGCGCCACAGCCCGGACTCGATCGTCAGCTTCATCCGACGGCCTCCAGCATCGCCTTGACCCGCTGCCGGTGATCGAGGCTGACCGACCGCGCCACCCCCTCGAGCAACCCGCGGACGTCGTCGACGTCGCCACAAGGTTCCTGCCACACGTCCCGGCCGTGCAGTCGCGCCCACAACCGGCTGAGGTACGGCCGGGCGAATGCGGCAAGGTCGTCGATCACCTGCTGCTGACGCGGGTGTACCGCGGCACCGTCGGCCAGATAGCGGCGGGCATGCAGGACATATGCCTCCTTGCGCAACCGGGCCTGGATCTGCCGGGCCAGCTGGTAAGGGGCGTCCGGCGGGTCGGTGAGCGGGCTCAGATGCACCGCGACCTCGATGCCCGCCACCAGCGTGGCCTGGCGGTCTTCGCCCAGCAGGCCCCACGGAGCGCACGCCCGGTCGACCTCCTCGGCGCACAATGCCGGGATGGCCGGTAATTCGTCACGGTCCAGCGCCCGCCGCAGCGTGGCCCGTACCCGGTCGACGACGGTGCGGTCCAGCGGGCGGTCACCGGCTGCGGCGCCGTCGATCGGCGGAGGCTGTTGTGGCGCAACCGAACTCAGGCCGATCTCGACGATGGACCACGGCAGGTCGGACTTGTCGGCACGGGCCCGCGAACCCAGGTTGAACGGTGTCGCATCAGCGATCAGAGCCGTCCAGACCCGTTGCCGGGCCACCGTCGCCCGGTGCCCGTCGGCTGCACCGAGGACAGTACCGAGCCCGGCGAAGAACGGTTCGGTGCTGGCGTCGCCGGGCCGGATGTCCCGCCAGCTGCGGTCACGCTGGTGGCTCAGCCCGGCGATGACGGGCTGATCGGCGACATACCGGTTCAGCACCTCCACCGCCGTGCGATCCCGGTCCTGGTGAATGCCCCGCAGCACCGTCTCCGGGGTCTGCTGATCATGCTGGGCGGGAGCGCCTTTGGTGACCGCCAGTTCGAAGCACACCGGAAAATAGAGTTCCTGGGCGTTGCCGGTGGTGAGTCGCAGGCGCCGACGCTGCAGTTTGAGGGCGGCGAACCATGCTGCGGTGCAACGCAACTGATGCGCATGGTCGACGATGAGCGCATGCATGGTCGCGGCCACCTGCGCATCCACCACCGGGGCGGAGAACTGCGGATTGGCGCGCAACCGCAGGATCAACGGGTCCAGGATGCGCTTCACCGTCCGGCGCAACGGTCCGCCGTCGTCACCGCTGAGCACTTCGACCCCCGGGCCGATCGCCCGCCACGCCCGGTCGATGACCGCCCGGCGGGGGTGGTGCCCGTCGGTGCTCATCGGCTCAGAATAGAGCGCTGCGCAGGGTCTGGACCGGTAGTCGGGCGCCCGCCCGGATGAGACGGTCATCGCTGCCCGTCGACGGCGAAGGTGACCAGTGCCGCCCAGTACAGCGGGCTGGCCGTCACCTCACCGGCGCGCCAGCGACGCAATTGCGCACGCTGCCAGCGGTTCACCGCCAATCCGGCGTCGGGCTCCTGATGGGCGCCGTCGACCGCGATGATCAGGTCTGCCATCGGATCGACATCCGGGTGATCGGACGCGGTGAAGTGGCGGTAGCCGGCCGCGGTCGGTAAGGACCACAGCGTGGCCGTCACCAGTTGCGCGCCGCCCAGGATCATCGCCGCCACCAGGCCGGTCGCCTCGTCGAAGTGGTAGTCGCCGCCGGAAGCGCAGGCCACCAGGGCAACCCGGGGCGGCAGCGGCAGCTGCGCGGCCATCAGCGCCGCCGCCGACAGGGGGTGGTCTTCGGCCAGGTGGATCGCCGCCCGGTCGGCATGCCCGACGTCACCGTCGGCGGCACTGGCATGCCCGACGAACAACAGCCGACTCGGCGTGCGGGCCAGCTGAGCGGCCAACCAGCCGCGGTCGGCATCGGTGCGCCGAAACAGCTCGACCGCCGCCGCGACGCCGGGCAGTATCTGCCCGCGGTTCACCAACTCGGCGAAGTGTCGGGCCAGCCGGGTCTGCGGCGTGGGTCTGCCGAGCACCGACCCGAGTGCCGAATCGGGCCGCTGTCCCGGCACCCTCGGGTCGAGGACCAGTAGCGCTGGGTTGCCCTGGCGATGTTGCCATGGCGTCGGGGTCCGGGGTGCGGCCACGATGTTCGGTGGTGCCGCCATCAACACGTCGACCAGCTCCAGCAACCGGTAGCCCTCGGTGAGCTCAGCGAGATTGCCCAATTGCCAAGGGATTCGGGCCGCGGTGGGACCCGAGGTGGTGAGGGCGCCGGCGCGGGCGCGGACCAACTCCTCGGCCGTGGGTCCTGCCGTCGGCAGGGCCAGCAGGCCCCACGGCACGCCGGCGAGCCGGGCGCTGGGGGCGACGAACAGTACCGCGCGCGGCGAGCTGACACATTCCATCAGCAGCTGCCAGCCGGCCGCGCCGATCAGCAGCACACCCAGCACGTAGGCAACGGTGAGTTCGGAATGCGGCGCGGCGAACGGGCCGGTGGTAAGCGCCCGTTCGACGGCGTCGGTGCGATCCTCGCCGTGCTGCGGGTTGGGCAGCGCGTCGACGAGCTCGGCCAGTGCGGCGAGCAGGATCGGCTCCTCCACCACCCACGTGACGGTGCGCGCCGGCTGACCCACGATTCGCAGGCTGGCGTAGGTCGCGACGCCGACGTCGGCGAACCGCAGCACCAGGGTCGGCGAGTCGGAAGTGGTCACGGCCAGGTGGTCCAAGCGAGCTCGGCGGCGGTCACCGGGCGTCCGTACCGCTGCTGCGCCACGTCGCGGTAGCGCTGCAGGATCGGGGCACCCCCTGGCTGCATCTGCAGGGGCGGCAACGGGCCCAACCGGGTCAGGGACCGACCAGCGGCGGCCGCGGGTGCCCCGGCCGCGGCCACCGCCATGTCGTCGACGATCGGGTGAGCCGGGGCGGCGGTGTTGCGCCATTCGCCGTCGGCCGCGGTGGTCGGCAGGGTGCTGAACGTACCGCGCGCCCCGTGATATTCGACGAGTT
>JBEVHL010000094.1:0-4126 GCA_040511255.1 Mycobacterium sp.
CTCGGGCCGGCACTGCGTCAGCACCTGGATGGTCACGTCGTCGGGGATCGCGCCCTGTTCGATGATCTCGCGGACGAAGTCGAAATCGGTCTGCGAGGCAGACGGAAATCCGACCTCGATCTCCTTGTAGCCCATCCGGACCAGCAGGTCGAACATGCGGCGCTTGCGGGCCGGGCTCATCGGGTCGATCAGCGCCTGGTTGCCGTCACGCAGGTCGACGGCGCACCACATGGGCGCCTTCTCGATGACGACGTCGGGCCAGGTTCGGTCCGTGACCCGGATGGGTTCGACTTCGGCAGCGAAGGGGCGGTAGCGATTGGCCGGCATCGACGAGCCGCGCTGGGTGTTCCACGCTGGTTGGCCGGGATTGGGGGCACCCGCCGGGGTGCTGATGTTGCGTACCGACGAGAACGCGTCGGCTGAATCAATGGAGGAAGTGAATTTAGAAGAAGTAGTCATGATGGGCTCCGGATGGTCGAGGTTGGACACTCAGACCGGCGGATCGCCAAACACCCGCGACGGGTAGCCGGTCTGGTCAGACCCCGCCGCGGCGTCCGAGGAGGAGCACCCGCTGCACGAGAGATGACTGTACTCGCCGGCACCGCTGCACCAAAACCCGGTCGAGACGACGCGTTGTGCCACACTGGGGCGGTGAAGCGGCTGGCGGCCTGGCTGGGCGCTGCAGCCCTGGTAAGCACCGCTTGCGGAAACTACATCGAGGGTGCCGCAACGATGGGCCCCCGCGCCGGTGATCCAAGCTTCTTCTTCGCGGGCGACGTGCCGACCTACGGTCAGACCGTCAGCACCAACGACAAGGGCGCGCTGGCGTATCTGCGGGCGATGCGACGAGTCGACGTGTGTGGCCTGGCGGACCGGCAGTCATTCGCCAAGATCGGCGAAATATCTTCTCTGGGAACGCTTTACGCGCTCGATGAATGTGACGTCGAAATCAAGATGCCCGGCGATCCGGCCAGCAAGTTCGTCAGCGTGGAGCTGGTGCTGGGCCGAGCCGAGGGGCCCCCGGCATTCCGGGTGGGCGGCACCCCGATCTACGAGACCGCAGAGGATTCGTGCGAGTACGAACTGCCGCTGGACCTGTCCCACCTGCCTGGCGCCACGCAGTTACGCAAACCCGACCAGCCGTACCTGCGCGTCGGCGTGATCGGCACGCCGGATTGCGCGCTGACCAAGAAGCTGGTGGCCGCAGTCGCCGAGCGGGTCAGCGCCGGGCCGCTGCCGCCCAGGGACGCCGCCGCGGTCTACCCGACGCCGCTGGCCGAACGCGACCCGTGTGAGGTGCTGGCGCAGATCGGACCGGCCGTCGACCACTGGGACGTCAACCGCACGCGCCCGTACGAGTGCGAATTCGGTGTCTGGCGCGACGGCTATCCGGAAGTGCTGTCGATCCGGGTGGCTCTGGAGCCGAAGATCGTCGACATCGCCACCGAGGGCAAGGACCATCGCGTGATCGACGGCGCCGATGTCTATCTCGATTCGACGTTCTGCTCAGCGGTGGCGTTCGTGGGTCCGACGATGCAGCGTCGGCTGGCCGGCGGAGATTTCGTGGACGTCGCCAACGTCGTGGTCCGGCCTGCGGTGGTGGTGGACGGCGGTGACAGCGGGTGCGATGCGGCGGTGGACATCGCGGCGCAGGCGGCCAAGCTGTACAGCTAGACCTGCGAGTCGGGGAACGCGATCACCGACAGGAACCGGATGGGCACCTGCACCAGATCGACCGGCCCGTGGGCGCCTTCGCCGTCGATCTGCAGCGAGTCACCGGGGTGCAGCGTGTACACCGACCGGCTGTGGCTGTAGTCCATCACGCCCTCGAGCATGTAGATGAACTCCGTGCCCGGATGCTGGAACATCGGATACGTCTTGCTCTTCTCCGACAGGGTGACCAGCAGGCATTCCAGCCTCTTGTGCTCGCCGCGCAGGGAGCCCAGCAGTTCGTACTCGTGGCCTTCGCGGGTGCCGTTACGGGCGATCCGCGCGCCGGTGCCCGCTTTGACGAACGCGGCGGGCCGCTCCACGTCGGCGCCGCGGAACAAGCTGGTCACCGGCACGTCGAACCCGGTGGCCAGCAGCGCCAGGGTGGACAGGCTGCACGAGGTCTGCGCGTTCTCGATCTTCGACATCATCGCTTTCGAGATGCCGATCTTCGCGGCCATCTCCGCCACCGACAGGCCCTGCTGCTGGCGCAACACCCGCACGTTGCGGCCGATCGCCGCCTCGAATTCGAGCTCGCCGACCGGCTCCTGCGGGTCGCGGTCGCGGGCGGTCCCGGACTGATTGCGCAACAGGTCGGTCATTGCACAACCATAAGCATCACCGCATCTCCCCAGCCCCGACATACGGGTAGGGCGTTTTCAGCAGGTCGCCCTCGGCGAACCGGGAAAAGCGGAAATCACTTTCGGGGATGCGCGGGTCGCTGCTGCGGCCGTCGACGACCAGATCGGCGATCAACCGGCCCACCGCCGGGGAAATCTTGAACCCGTGACCGGAGAATCCGGCGGCGATGACCAGGCCGTCGAACCCACCGCGAGAGATCACCGGATTCCAGTCCGGCGTCACGTCATAACAGCCCGCGTAGCTGCTCACGATGGCCGGATCGGGGAAGCCGGGGAACCGGGTGCCGACCTTCTCCACGGTCAGCTCGACGAACTCTTCGCTGGCCCGGTTGACGTAGTTGTCCGGATCGGTGTGGGTCTCGTCGTGCAGATCGCTGTTGCCGAACAGGATGTCGCCGCCGGTTTCGGGGCGCACGTATTGCAGCGAGACCAGGTCGGAGAACACGGGCAGGCGGCTGACGGCGGCCGGCTCGACTCCCGGCGAGATCATCACCACCGCCTCGTGGTGCACCCGGATGGGCAGGTCGATGCCGTGCTGCGCCAGGAAGGGGCGAGACCAGGCGCCGGTGGCCACCACGACTGTGCCTGCGGACACCTCGGTGCCGTCGGTCAGCCGCACCCCGGTGGCGCGGTCGCCGTCGACGATCAGCGCAGCCGCGGCGGTGTTCTGCAGAATCCGGGCGCCGGCACCGCGGGCGGCGACAGCGAATGCCTGCGCGGTTTGGTAAGCGTCGCCGTAGCCACCGCGCGGCTCCCAGCCGAACGCCCCGAACGGTGACAGGTCGGCGTAGGGCCACAGCCGGGCCACCTCGTCGGAGTCGATCTCCTCGGTCTGCACGCCGACGGCGCGCTGCGCGGCCAGACTCTTGCGCAGCGAGTCGACGTTCTGCTCGCCCACGCCGACCACGTAGCCGGTCTGCCGAAACCCGATGTCCTGGCCGAAGATCTCCTCGGCCTGTTCGAACACCTCCAGGCCCACCGCCGCCATCGCCGCGAGTGAGCTGACGCCGTAATGGCATCGCACGACGCCGCTGGACTTACCGGTCATCCCGGAGCCGACGGTATTGCGTTCCAGCACAAGCACATCGGTGACACCACGCTGCGACAGCGCCCAGGCCGCGGCGGCGCCCTCGATACCGCCGCCGATGATGACGACCTCTGCGGTCTGCGGACTCACAGCCCGCTGCCGGGGATCCACGACGTACCGGCCAGCGGCACCCGGGCCATGGCGGCGGCTTCGATGGTGACGGCGACGAGATCCTCGGGCTCCAGGTGCAGCAGATGGGCCTTGCCGCAGGCGCGGGCGATGGTCTGGGCTTCCATGGTCAGCACCCGCAGGTAGTTGGCCAGGCGCCGACCACCTTCGACCGGATCGAAGCGGGCGGCCAACTCGGGGTCCTGGGTACTGATCCCGGCGGGATCTCTACCGTCCTGGAAATCGTCGTAGAAACCGGCTGCGCTGCCCAGCTTTTCGTATTCGGCGGCATACCGCGGATGGTTGTCGCCGAGCGCGATCAGCGCGGCGGTGCCGATGGCCACCGCGTCGGCGCCCAGGGCCATCGCCTTGGCGACGTCGGCACCGGTCCGGATGCCGCCGGAGACGATGAGCTGCACGCCTTTTCGGTGCACCCCGAGTTCCTGTAGTGCCTGCACCGCCTGCGGAACCGCCGCCAGGGTGGGGATGCCGACGTGTTCGATGAAGACATCCTGGGTGGCGGCGGTGCCGCCCTGCATCCCGTCGACCACGACGACATCGGCGCCGGAGTGCACGGCCA
>JBEVHL010000095.1:0-2974 GCA_040511255.1 Mycobacterium sp.
GGCGGTCCGCTGTCGGACGGCCTCAGCGTGTGGATCGCCGCGCCGCTGTTGTTCATCGCCGTGCTGTTCGGCCTGCTGTTGCTGACCGGAACCACCATTCGCGAGGTGCCGGAAAATCTGCGGGCCATGTTCAGCACCGTCGGCCACCGCGAGGACGACGACGAGTACGACGACTACGAAGACGACGTCGAACCCGAAGTGGCTGCAGAAGAGGACTTCTCCGACGGCTATTACGACGATCCGAGCACCCTGCGTGACGAGCCGCCCGCCTGGCCGGGGGGTACCCCGCAGGAGAACTATCCGCTCGAAGAAGACCTGCAGGCGGACACACTCGACGACGCGCCGACCATTCCCGAGCCCGCGGTAGCAGCCCGGAAAGTCAAGGCGCCCAAGGCCCCCAAGGTCAAGCCGCAGGAAGAGACACTCGTCGTCGACCGCGTCGTCGAGGGGCCGTACACGCTGCCGTCCCTGGACCTGCTCGTCGCGGGTGATCCGCCGAAGCTGCGCAGCGCGGCCAACGACCAGATGGCCGAGACCATCGGCTCGGTGCTGACGCAGTTCAAGGTCGACGCGGCCGTCACCGGCTGCACCCGTGGCCCGACCGTCACCCGCTACGAGGTCGAACTCGGACCCGGCGTGAAGGTTGAGAAAATCACTGCGCTGCAAAAGAACATCGCCTACGCAGTGGCTACCGAGAGCGTCCGGATGCTCTCTCCGATCCCCGGTAAATCGGCGGTCGGCATCGAGGTGCCCAATATCGATCGGGAGATGGTCCGGCTGGCCGATGTGCTGACCGCACCGTCCACCCGCCGCGATCACCACCCGCTGGTGATCGGACTGGGCAAGGACATCGAGGGCAACTTCATCTCGGCGAACCTGGCCAAGATGCCGCACCTTCTGGTCGCCGGCTCGACCGGTTCGGGTAAGTCCAGCTTCGTCAACTCGATGCTGGTGTCGCTGCTGTCCCGGGCCACGCCCGATGAGGTCAGGATGATCCTGATCGACCCGAAGATGGTGGAACTCACGCCGTACGAAGGCATTCCGCATCTGATCACCCCCATCGTCACGCAGCCCAAGAAGGCGGCCGCCGCCCTGGCCTGGCTGGTCGAAGAGATGGAGCAGCGTTACCAGGACATGCAGGCCAACAAGGTCCGCCATATCGACGACTTCAACAAGAACGTGAAATCCGGTGTGATCACTGCACCGCTGGGCAGCGAACGCGTGTACAAGCCGTACCCGTACATCATCGCCATCGTCGACGAGCTCGCCGACCTGATGATGACCGCTCCGCGCGACGTCGAAGACGCCATCGTGCGGATCACCCAGAAGGCACGGGCGGCCGGTATCCATCTGGTGCTGGCCACCCAGCGACCGTCGGTCGACGTGGTGACCGGGTTGATCAAAACCAATGTGCCGTCGCGGTTGTCGTTCGCGACGTCGTCGTTGACCGACAGCCGGGTGATCCTGGACCAACCGGGTGCCGAGAAGCTGATCGGTATGGGCGACGGGCTGTTCCTGCCGATGGGAGCCAACAAGCCGATCCGGCTGCAGGGCGCCTACATCAGCGACGAGGAGATCGCCGCCGTCGTCGCCGCCACCAAGGACCAGGCCGAACCCGAGTACTTCGAGGGCGTCACCACGTCCAAGCCGTCGGGCGACCGCACCGATGCCGATCCCGACATCGGCGACGATATGGACGTCTTCCTGCAAGCCGTCGAACTGGTGGTATCGAGTCAGTTCGGCTCGACGTCGATGTTGCAGCGCAAGCTGCGGGTCGGTTTCGCCAAGGCGGGCCGGCTGATGGACCTGATGGAGACCCGCGACATCGTCGGGCCCAGTGAAGGATCGAAGGCCCGCGAGGTGCTGGTCAAACCCGACGAGCTGGCGGGCACGCTGATGCTGATCCGCGGCGGGTCAGGCGACGACGACTAGCTGCTACGCGTTGATCGAGCGCTCACGTCCCATGTTCCGTCGAAATGTGAGGCGTGAGCGCTCAATCACCCGGCGATACGCCCGCTTCGGGCATCCCAGACGCGATGCACCCTGCTGATGATCTCGGCGGGCCGGTGATCAGCGAGCACCCGTAGGACGATCCACCCCACCGAGGCCAGGTACTCCAGCCGGTCGACATCACCGAAATAGCGGGGCCGGTCCGTCCGGTGCTGCTCACCGTCGTACTCGACGGCCACCATGATGTCGGGCCAGCCCATGTCCAGGTAGTACCACCGGCCATCTGGGCGTGCGACCGGGATTTGCGTCTGCGGCCGAGGGAAACCGGCGCCGATCAGCATGAGCCGCAGATAGGTCTCCTGTGGCGACTGCGCGCCATCGTCGACACTGTCCAGGACGCCGGCCACTCGCCGTAACCCACGAAGGCGCGGGTGGCGCTCGGCGATCGCGAGGACTTCGTCGCTCGATAGGCGGGTTGCGTTGGCCAGCGCATCCAGATCGGCGATCGCGCGACGAGGGGCCCCGCGGCGCGCCAGGTCGAAGGCGGTCCTGGGTACCGAGGTCACGGGCAGCCCGCGGCGGGTCGTGATTTCGTCTGGCGAGAATGTTTCTCGGCGAGTGATGATCCCGCGCGGACTCCGGTTGTTGCCGAAGTTCAACTCGACAGGGACATCGAGATCGACCCATTGCGAGCCGTGCAGAGCTGCGGCGGCTCTACCGGTGATGATCGCTTGACGACCGGACCACAGCCAGGCGCCCACGGTGCGGTCCTGCAAGGTAAGCGGCCCGAGTGGTGCGTAGACATCGGGGAAGAGCCGCTGGCACTTCCGGCTGAGTTGGTACCGGTTCACCCGCCCCGTCGAGAGCGCCTCGCTGCCGAGGAAGACCCGAGTCATGCCGGGGGAGGTTGCCACCTGGAGTCATAGCGTGTGCGCGGCTGTCCACAGCCCCGTTGAGTGAGCGCTGGCGTCGCACATTTCGCACGGATGTGACGCGTCAGCGCTCAATCAACCTGGGGTCAGCC
>JBEVHL010000096.1:0-15954 GCA_040511255.1 Mycobacterium sp.
GCCGCTTCCTGCACGGCCCGCCAGGTGCCGTAGGTGATGACATTGCGCGCGATCTTGGTGGCCATGCCTGCGCCCAGCGGGCCGCAGTGCACCACCCGCTTGGCGAAGTCGTCGAGGACGGGCATGGCCCGGCGCACCGTGCAATCGTCACCACCGACCATGGCGACCAGGCCGTTGTTCGCCGCCTGGTCTCCGGGGGTGACGCCGCAATCGAGCAGGGAAACCCCGAATTCGCGGCACTCATCGGCCAATTCGTGAACATCGGGCACGGCGAGCGTAGACAGCAGCACCACGATCAGACCCGGGTGGGCACCGGCGAGGACGCCGTCGTCGGCACGCAGCACTTCCCGCACCTGCGCAGCGTTGACCACCGCGAGCAGCACGACGTCACTGTCGCGGGCGACGTCGGCGGCTGACGACGCTTGTCGGGGAACACCGGCCAGGTCGTCGGCGGCGTCAGGACGGACGTCGAACACCAGGGGGGTCCGGCCGCGCCGGGCGAGGCTGACGGCCACTCCGCCGCCGATCATGCCGAGGCCGATGACACCGGCCCGTGGTGCGCTGCGCGGTCCGGCCTGCTCCCCGGATGCCTCGGTCTCCAGATGGATACTCACGGTAGCGCTCCTTAACCTAACTAAGTTCAGTAATGTGAGGCTATACCGCGTTGTACCCCCGCCAGCTGGTCCGATGCGGTGATTCTAAGCACACCTAACTAATCGTCGGAGGTCGAGATGGCTCAGACACCCCCCGCGACGGCACGGGTCCGCAGCCGCCGCGGGCACGGTGATCAGCTGCGGAACGAGGTGCTCGCCGCGGTCAACCGACTGCTGGACCAGTGGGGCAGCGACGAAAAACTGACGATGCGGGCCGTCGCCCAGGAGGTCGGCGTCGCGGCCCCGAGCATCTATCTGCACTTCGCCGACAAGAGCGAACTGGTGTGGGCGGCACTGGCCGACAAATACGGACAACTGGCCGAACAGATGCGGCAGGCCGACCTGACAGTGGCCGCCGACGGCCCCCGCGAGCGGCTACGCGCGCAGGTGCACGCCTATTGCCGGTTCGCGATGGACAACCCCGGGCACTACCGGTTGATGTACGAAATCCGCCAACCTGTCACCGAGCGCGACAAGCTCGGCCATCATCCGGCCCGGCAGGTGTCCGGCCGGTTGCGACACGCGCTGGCGGGTTGTGCCGATGACGGCTATGCCATCTCGCTGCCGCTGTATCAGGCCGCGCACACGCTGTGGACCGCGCTGCACGGCCTGGTGTCCGCACAGCACAGCCTGGCGATGAATGAGATCACCCCCGAGCTGATCGCGCTGGCCGACGGCATGGTCGATCTGCTGGTCAGCCGCGAAAAAGGCAGTGGCCCAGCATATCCCGCCCAAACCGCGGTGGACCGGGCGATTGCCGACTCGGTGGTGCCCGACGACTGACGGTGGCACCCCAGACCGCTAGCAACACATTCCAGCCCGTCGCCTCATGCCGACGATGGCGCAGAAAGTGGTCGCCGCGACTGGCTAGGCGATGAGCTCGTCGAGCAGATCCGCCAGCGGCACCGTGGCGATCCCGATCGCGGCGTCACCGATGCCGTACGGCAGCACCAGGGTGTCGGCGTGCACCAGGCCGCCGCAGGAATACACGACGTTGGGCACGTAACCGTTCTGCTCGTCGGGGGCCGGACTGAGCAACGGGCGGCGCAACGCACCGATGATCCGGGTCGGATCGTCGAGGTCCAGCAAGATCGCGCCGATCCGGTACGTGCGCATCGGACCGACACCGTGGGTCAGCACCAGCCAACCGGCGTCGGTTTCGATTGGGGCGCCGCAGTTTCCGAGCTGCAGTGCTTCCCAGACCTGCTCCGGTTGCTGGCAGGCTGACGAACTCGCCCAGACCGACAGCCGATCGGAGAAGGCAATGGTGTTGGATTCGCGGTCCGAGCGCGACATCGCGGCGAAGCGCCCGTTGATCCTGCGGGGGAACAGGGCCAGCCCCTTGTTGGCGGCGGCGCGCCCCGCGATCGGTTTGGAGATGAAGCTCTGAAAATCGGTGGTCTTCAACAACTGCTGGCTGATCAGCGAGCCGCTGTAGGCGGTGTAGGTGGCGTAGAAGGTGACCGATCCGTCGTCTTCGACAAAGCGGACGAAGCGCGCGTCTTCCATCCCGGCCTGCTCGGCACCCATCGCCGGGAACAGCACCCGCTCGGGCAACGGGATGTGGTCGGCGAAGTCGATGGCGTAGGTCCGCTCGGCGACTCCCCTGATCAACTGAATCGTCGCGGTTGCCCGCCCACGGGTGCTCAGGTTGGTCTGCAGGCGGTCCAGTTGCGTGTCGAGTTCAGCGCGGGTAAAAGTCGTTCCGAGCGTGTCGAATACGTAGTCGACGGCCTCACCGACGCCGCCACTGGTCTGGGCCAGCTGACTGCGGAACGCCGCCGAATCGAGCAGCGCGGGCGCAGTCGTCCCGACGGTGGCGTACCGGGCCGGGTCGTCGATCGTGGCGCGACCGTCGGCCTCGACGATGCCCGTGCGAAAACCTATCGACGACCGGTGTCCTTCGCCGATGGCCCGGACGCTCATCACGAAGCGCAGGGCGCCGTCGGCGACGCCACGTTGATCAGGGTGCGCGACGATGCTGGGATTGCACAGGGCCGCCCCTTCGATCGCGTATTCATTGGTGAAGGTAGCGCCCAGCAACAACTTTCGCGAGTCGGACAGTTCGCGGTCCGGATTCAGCCGATCCGCCAGTTCGTTCGCGTGCCTGCGGAACGTATCGTCCAGATCGCGGTGCCTGCCGTCGAACCGGGTGGCGATATCGGCCAACGCCGACTGAACCACCTCGTCATCGAGGGCCAAGATCCGGGCCAGCACCGCGCCGGCCCTGGACTGCTCGTGTTCGAAGCCTTCCTGGCCCGGCACGAAAAGCTGCGCGATGACCCGCGATTTGTCGGCCGGGAGCCGCTGCGAACTGCGCGTGACCAGACTGTCCTGGCCGAATGTCACGACGGCACAGTCGAAAAGCGCCGCGCATGCTGCAGTGTCGAAATCA
This sequence comes from Mycobacterium sp., assembly GCA_040511255.1. Taxonomy (GTDB): domain Bacteria; phylum Actinomycetota; class Actinomycetes; order Mycobacteriales; family Mycobacteriaceae; genus Mycobacterium. The sequence continues at coordinate 3,049 of JBEVHL010000096.1, forward strand.
CCGCCAGCGTCGACTCTGCCCCCTGGTTACGGTTGACCCCGTCGGCCAGCAGACCGTCGAACCCGCCACCCGTTTCGGGATCCCACATCAGTTCGCTCGCGTCGTTGGTGCCCTGGAACCAGGCCGCGGCGGCCAGCACCGTGTCCGGCCACAGCGGGTTGGCGTCGACCGTGGCAGCACGCGCGCAGGCGTCAGCCAGCGCGGCCACCTCGATGGGCTGCTGATCAAATCCCGGTTTCGCATCGCCGGGGCCACGGCCGCCCACCGGCGCGGGCGACAGATGCCCGTCGGCGCTTTCCTGCTCCACCAACCACGTCAACAGGGCCAGGCCACGCTGCACCAGCTCGGGCTGTTCCAGCGCGACACCCGCGGCGATCATCGCCTCGGGCAGAACGGCATTCGCGTAGGCCAGCCGCTCCTCGGGCCACGGCCAGGAATCGTCCCCGTTCGCGTCGGGCAGGCCTGCGACGTAGTCGGTGAGCAACCGTCGGGCCGAGGCATGTGTCGGGTCGACCGACAGCAGTTCGGCGGCGCCCAACGCCGCGAATGCCATCGCTCGCGCGTCGGGCGATCGGGTCGCGGCAGCCCGGTCGAACTGCACCACGGCCAGTTTGCGCACCAGGCTGACATCGCTGTGCGCGGCGGCGGTGCCCAGTCCCCAGACGCAACGGCCCCAATGGTCACCGACACCGGGCTCGTCGCTCCAGCGCCCGGTGCGAGCCATCCGGTTGCGGCAGGCACCCGAGTAGGACTGCGCCTCGTTGAGGAACCGCACCGACACCCCGGCCAGACCGTTGATCTCCCGTGCACTGTCGGGTTCGCGGGTGGCCACGACGAGCACCCGGGCCATGTCGTCGGTGCAGTAGCCGTGCTCGGGCCGCGGTTCGGCGAAACAGGCGTGTTCGAAGGTCCCCTGGCGGTCGGTCATCCGGAGCAGGTGGGCGAAGACCGGTTGCGGCGTCATGGTCATGCCACCGCCGGTCGTTTGGCCAGCAGATTCCAGGCCAGGCCCGAATAGGCGGTGGCCACCACCGACCAGGCCATGGTCGGCGCCAGCCGACGGGCCTCGGCCGCCATGGCACCGGCCAGGCGCGGTTCGGTCAGCACCCGGCGCAACGCCGAGGCCAGGGCATCTTCGTCGTCGTGCGCCACCACGATGCCCGCGCCGCTGCCGAGAAGTTCGATGGCGTGCGGAAAGGCCGTGGCGATGACGGGACGGCCGCTGGCGATCGCGTCGACCAGGACGCCGGAGCAGGCCTGGTCGGTGGAGTCGTACGGCAGCACCACGGCGGCGGCGGACTGGATCAGCGCGGTCAGCGACGGGGTGTCCCGGTAGGCGGCGTCGAACGCCACCGAAGTGGCGACACCCAGTTGTTCGGCCTGCTCGATGCGCGCGGTGCGGTAGATGTCACCTTCGGCGGCCAGCACCTTGGGATGGGTTCGGCCCGCGACGACGTAGCGCGGCTGGCAGGTCAGGTCCTTGAGCGACACCATGGCGTCGATGACGCGCTCGATGCCCTTACCCGGTCCGATCAGACCCCAGGTCAACAGCGTCGGGCGGCCTCGGCGCGCGGTCGGCGGCACCCGCTTGGGCACCGTCGCACCATGGGAGATGACGGTGACTTTCCTGGCATCGATCCCGAACTCGGTGATCAACAGTTGGCGGGCCGCGTCGGACATGACCACCACGTGATCGGCCATTGCGGCCACCTCGACCAGCACCGCCCGCTGGTGCGGGGTGGGATCGGTCAGCACAGTATGGGCCACCACGATCGACGGAACCGTCAGTCCTGCAACGATTTCCACTACTTCTGCGCCGTCGGGTCCGCCGTAGAGGCCGTACTCGTGCTGGATCACCGCGACGTCGCTCTGGTTCAGCAGCTCGGAGGTCGCGGCGACGGACGACGGCGAACCGTTCACCAGTTCACCGACCACCCGGGTACTGGCGCACTCCACCTCGTCGGCGATCCGCACCACGCTCACATCGGCACCGCTGGTCGCCAAACCGTTCGCCAGCGATGCGCTGAACGTGGCGAGCCCACAACGGGTTGGCGGATAGGTGCTGAGCATCCCGAAGCTCGGCGGCTCGGCACCTCTGCGCCCCATGGCCGAGGAAAATGAAGGCGAAAATGTGGATAAAGAATTCAAGGTGATCCCGACGGACGGCAGTCACCGGCGTGTCCGGCTCGAGCTGTTGCTCGCTGAAATCAGCGGCGGACGGCTGATTTCATCCCGGACTGGCTAGAGTCCTAACGAACCCCACAATACACCCGATGACCAGCGCGGACGTCTGCGAGGCCGAGCCGGCGACGCGAAATCAGGCCGGGTTCCGCCGCACGCGCGCGCGACGAACGGCTTCGTCGACGACGGCTTGGGCAACCTCGGCTAATTTCCGGTGATCTGTTTGGCTCATCCCTCGGAGCTGGGCGAAGGCATCTGCTGCGCTGCGACCCGTGCGTGCCCGGATGATGCCGATGGCCTGGTCGATGATGGGCCGGGTGGCCAGGGCCTTCTGCAACTGCATGGCCAGCGTGAGCGCGTCGGCGAGGATGTGCGCATTGTGGACGGCAACCGCGGCGGGCTTGGCGAACAGCTCGCCGAGTTCCGCGGCGTGGTCGTCGAACACATCTTTACCGTGGGCGTAGATGTTGATGGCGCCGATTACCTTGTCCGGCACCATCATCGGCATCGACAACACGCTGTGCACGCCCAGCCTGCCCGCCCGCGGACCGAACCTCGGCCACAGTCTTTCCCCGCCCAGGGAGCCCGACCGCACCGTCTGGCGCTCCAGCGCCGCCGAGATCGCCGGACCCTCATTGACCATGCCGTACTGAATCTCGTCGACCACGACGACGAACGGGTCGCTGGCCGCCAAGGCGATGACCCTGTCGTCGGACTGGTCGACACGCAGTAACGCCACCCCGGCACCGTCGGCGCCGGGGATGGCCCGCACAGCGAACGTGGCCACCTCGGCCAGCACTTCGGGCAATCCCATCCGCCCCGCGACCAGCCCCGCCAGGTCTTCGATGCCGCCGCGCAGATCGGCGAGGTCGGCGGTGAGTTGGTGGGCCGACGGCGATCCCGATCCCAGGTGCTCGGGATCGTGCGCGGATTCGGGGTCGTCGGTGATCACCTCAGCGTAATCGCGAGAGGTCCGCACCCCCGCCTCACCCTGCCGGTGCCTGTGATGTGGCCGGGGCCTGGCGTACTTCTGCACGACAGCGGGTAGAGAGGCGGGCATGGCGAGCGTAGATGTGTCGGTGTCGTCCGGCCTGTCCCCGGAACAGGCGTGGACGCTGGCGTCAGATCTGCATCGCTTCGACGAATGGCTGACCATTTTCGGTGGGTGGAAGAGCGTCGTTCCCGACGTCGTCGAAAAAGGCACTGCGGTCTCGTCGCTGATCAAGGTCAAAGGGTTCCGCAATGTGATCCATTGGCAGGTCACCGGCTACGACGTGCCGAATCGGATCGAACTGCAGGGCAGCGGGCGCGGCGGCGTGCGGATCGCCCTGGCCATGACGGTCGCGCCACACGGCAGGGGGTCCACGTTCCATCTGACCGCCGACCTGTCCGGGGCCCTGCTCAGTGGCCCGGTCGGCAAGCTGGTGGCCAAGGTTCTGGAGTCAGATGTGCGCCGCTCGGTGGAGAACCTCGCCGTGCTCAGCGCGTGACCCGCCCCGCTGCATACGAAATTAACGGTACCGTCGAATCTGCGCCGCAGACGATGCACTAACGAGCCGGAAAGGGCATCGTGGAAAACGTGAGCAGGAAGTTATCGAAAGCCTGCCGGACAACGGCTACCTGGTGACGCGCCACGAGCTGGCCGGGCGGTTTCCGTCAGCACGGGTCGGCAGCTTCATTATGAACTTCGACACGCAGCTGTTCAGCTGGTCCCCCGAAGTCGCGGCCATCCACGGCTATCCGGCCGAGCCGATCGAGGTGACCGCCGAGTTCGTATTCGCCCACAAGCACCCCGACGATCTCGCTCGCCTGCAAAGCCTCTACGCCGAACTCGTCGAGACCAAGACGGCGCTGTCCAGCAGACACCGCATCATCGACGCCGCAGGCAACGTGCACAACGTGGTGGTGGTGTCGAAGAGCGTGTTCGGCGACGACGCGTCCGCTGTCGGCGTGCAGGGCTTCTACGTCGACATCTCCGCGGTGTTCGGTGAGGAACTCGACGACGCGGTCGACCTGGCGGTCGCGGAGTTCGCCGCCAACCGGGCCGCCATCGAGCAGGCCAAGGGCATGGTGATGCTGACCTACAACATCCCCGCCGACCGCGCGTTCGATGTGCTGAAGTGGCGGTCCCAGCAGACCAACACCAAGATCCGGGCGCTGTGCGAGCTCATCGTCAAACGAGCCGTCGACGAGATCTCCACCAACGACGCCAACCGCGCTGTCTTCGATGACATCCTGCTCAACGTCGACAACTCCAGGTCTGACTAGAACACGCCTGTCACCGCGGCGACGAGCGTCGAGGAGCCCGGCGGACCGGGCCGCATATAGTCGAGCTCTCATACCCGCGACGACGAGAGCGCACCGATGAGCACGCCGGCCACGCCTGCCGACACGCCGACCTGTTACCGGCACCCCGACCACCAGACGTACGTCCGCTGCGCGCGGTGCCAGCGCTACATCTGCCCGGAGTGCATGCGTGACGCCGCAGTCGGTCACCAGTGCGTCGAGTGTGTGCAGCAAGCCGCCAAGGCACGCCCCGCGGTCCGCACCCACTTCGGCGGCAAAGAGCCGTCGTCCGGCAAGCCGGTGATCACCTACGCCCTGATCGCGGTCAACGTCGTGATGTTCGTCTTTCAGACATTGGCATCGGGCGTGGAGCAGAAGCTCGCGCTGTGGCCGCCCGCCGTGGCCGACGGCGATTACTACCGACTGGTGACGTCGGCGTTTCTGCACTACGGGATCGTGCATCTGCTGTTCAACATGTGGGCCCTGTATGTGATCGGGCCGTCGCTGGAACGCCAACTGGGGCAGCTGCGCTTCGGTGCGCTGTATGCGTTGAGCGCGCTCGGCGGGTCCGTGGTGGTCTATCTGTTCTCGCCGCTGACCTCGGCGACCGCAGGCGCCTCCGGCGCGGTGTTCGGCTTGTTCGGGGCCACCTTCGTGGTGGCGAAACGACTCAAGCTCGACGTGCGCGGGGTGGTGATGCTGATCGCGCTGAACGTGGTCATCACCTTCACCGTCCCGTCCATCAGCTGGCAGGGGCACGCCGGCGGACTGATCACCGGCGCCGCGGTGGCGGCGGGATATGTCTATGCACCCGCCGAGCGCCGTAACGCGGTGGCGGCCGCGGCGACCGGCGCGGTGGTCGCGTTGTTCGCAGCACTGATCTGGTGGCGCACCAACGACCTGCTGGCCATGTTCGGCGGCCATCTCAACATCGGTTAGGACGCCACGAACTTTCGCGGGCGCCTCGGCGGCTGCTGGTTCTGGGTGAAGGAACTGCACAGGCCCAGGTGGCTGGCCACACACGGGACACCGTTGATGGTCGGCGCGCTGCCCGTGACGAAACACTCGCCGCTGTAGGCGTTGCTCTGGTGCCCCGGCGGGCAGCCCTGCGCGGCGGCCACCGGCGGGCTCACCGCACTGAGCGCAAGCACCAGCGCGACACCACATCCTGCCGGGAACACCCGGAACAGCCGTCGCCGGTTCGCCATCACAGGGCCTTTCGCACTTTGCCCAAAGCGTAACCGGACGTGGCCCGCTGGACATCCGACTGCGCAGGCGTTAAGCAGACTCCTATGACGGCTGCGGCGAAGAACATCAGGGTTGGCTGCGTCTACCGACCGGAGTTCCCGCCGGAGGGATTGGCTGCCGCCGCCCGCGCCGCAGATGCCGCCGGTGTCGACGAGCTCTGGCTCTGGGAGGACTGCTTCCTGGCCGGTGGCGTGTCCGCCGCCGCGATCGCGCTGTCCAACAGCGACCGGCTGACTGTCGGGGTCGGTGTGCTGCCCGCGCCGATGCGCAACGTCGCCCTTCTCGCGATGGAGATCGCCACGCTGGCCCGCTCGTTCCCCGGCCGGGTCCGCATCGGCGTCGGGCACGGCGTGCAGGACTGGATGGGTCAAATCGGGGTGCGGGTGGCCTCGCCGATGACCTTCCTGCGGGAATACCTCACCTGCCTACGGAGCCTGCTCGACGGTGAATCAGTCACCTACACAGGGCGTTACCTCTCGCTCAGCGATGTGCGCCTGCAGTGGCCACCGGCGCCAGGCCTGGAAGTGCTGGCCGCCGCCACCGGGCCCCGCACCCTGCAGTTGAGCGGCGAGCTCGCGTCCGGGACCGTATTGACCGGCGGCACCACGCCCGATGAGCTGCGTACCGCCGTCACGCAGATCAACGCGGCTGGGCCGCATTCGGTCGTCGTCTATCTCTTGTGCGTCATCGGCGCCGACGCGCCCGCGCTGATCCAGCGCGAGATTCAGCACTGGAAACTCGACGAGACCGCTGATGTCGCCGTGCACGGCGAACCGGCAGAGATCGCGTCGGCCGCCGGCCGTTGGATCGACGCGGGTGCGGACACCGTGGTGTTCCAGCCCACCGCGGAGGCCGACATCCGGCCGTTCCTCGACACGGTGGGAACCGAAATCCGCCCCCTGCTGCAGCGATGAGCGGGAGGGTCGCATGCGCGCGGTAGTCATCACCCGGCACGGCGACCCGTCGGTACTGCAGGTGCAGCACCGGCCTGATCCCGGTCCGCCCGCCGCAGGCCGAATCCAGATCACGGTCCGCGCGGCCGGGGTGAACTTCGCCGATCACCTGGCCAGGGTCGGGCTGTATCCGAGCGCACCGAAGGTGCCCTCGGTGGTGGGTTACGAGGTGGCGGGCATCATCTCCGCGGTCGGCGCCGGCGTCGACCCGGCCCGGGTGGGCGACCGCGTGATCGCCGGAACCCGCTTCGGCGGGTACGCCGAGATCGTCGACGTCGCCGCCGCGGACGTCATCGCGCTGCCGGAGTCGCTGACCTACGAGCAAGGCGCCGCGGTGCCGGTGAATTACGCGACGGCGTGGGCCGCCCTGCTCGGCTACGGCTCGCTGCGCGCCGGCGAGCGGGTGTTGGTGCACGCCGCCGCCGGGGGTGTCGGGATTGCCGCCGTGCAACTGGCCAAGGCCGCAGGTGCGGTGGTGCACGGCACGGCGTCGCCCGCCAAGCACGACAGGCTGCGCGAACTCGGGGTGGACCGAGCCATCGACTACCGCCGACGGGGCTGGTGGAAAGGCTTGGAGCCCTACGATCTTGTGCTCGACGCGATGGGCGGGACCTCGCTGCGGCGGTCCTACCGCCTGCTGCGACCAGGCGGGCGGCTGGCCGCCTACGGCATCTCGGCTCTGCAGCAGGGCGAGACCCGCTCGCTGCGCACGGCGCTGCCACAGGTTGCCTCGATGGTCCGCGGTTTCAATCTGCTCAAGCAACTCGACGAATCGAAGACGGTCATCGGGCTGAACATGTTGGGGCTGTGGGACGACCGGGGCACTCTGGAGCCTTGGACCGCGCCGCTGTCGGACCTGCTGCTCGACGGCACCGTCGCCCCCGTCGTACATGCTGCCGTGCCGTTCGCGAATGCCCCTGAGGCACACCGGATCCTGGCTGCCCGGGAGAACATCGGCAAGGTCGTGCTGGTGCCGTAGTTATTCGTCTCCGCCGATCCGGATGTGCCGAACTTGATTGCCCCCGTTGCGTTTTGCGTCGTACATGGCGGAGTCGGCCTGTTTGCACAGGCGGTGCATGAAATCTCGCTGCCCCTCGGCCCCCAGCTGGTCGATCCGGCCCACCGCGGTGCCGACGCTGGCGGTGATCGAAAAGCGCAGGCCAGCAATGGCGTCGCACAGATGTTGGGCCCTGTCGTCTTGCGCAGCCGTCGTGACGAGGTCGGCGATCAGGAACTCCTCGCCGCCGACGCGCCCGACAAGGCTGCCTGCGTAACTCTCGGCCCGCAGCACCTCACTGACCGCAACCAGCGCCTCATCGCCTGCGGCGTGGCCATCGGTGTCATTGAGTAGTTTGAACCGATCCAGGTCGACCATGGTGACGGTCAGGAAATGACGGCCGGCCGGCCGGGCGAGCATGAGCGCGTCGATGCGGTCGAAGAACGCCCGCCGGTTGAGCAGTCCGGTCAGCGGATCACGGTCCGAGCGCACCACATCCCCACCGAGAGCGTGCACGACGTCCTGAAGGCCAATGGGGACAGCGAAGTTGACGGTCAGCACCAGAAATAGCGCGCTCAGTGCCAGCGCGACGTCACCGTCGAGTCCATAGCGAAAGGCCTGGAGAACGGCGATGTATCCGGCGACGACGAAGTTGTAGGCCAGGTATTTGGCGGTGTGAAACAGGGCGATGTACCCACCCGTGACGGCGAACGCGGCGGCCCCGACCAGTCCGACCAGGTGATTGGACTGCACCTGACACACCGCGGCGATGCACAGATTCACCCCGAGGATGAAGGCGATCGACCCCCGTTTCGTGGGCCAGCGAACTGCCCAGCGCACCGCAAACGCCAAGCCGCCGAGCAGACCCGCACCCTGAATCAACCGTGCGGTGACAGTGCCCGGCCCGGCGGGGCTGAACATCAACGGTACCGCCGTGACCACGAGCGACAGTGTCATGAGAGCGATCAGAAAGCGGGTGTTCCGCAAGATGCCGCGGGCGCGTAGATAGCCGGTGATCCAGTCGAAGTGATCTGGTTGCCGCCACCAGCGCAGGGTGGCCTCGGCGGTCGAGATGTCCCGGTCCATTCACCCCCCGTTTCGGTACCACCTGTTGCCCAGAACCCTTAGCTACGTCAGAGCCGACAGCGCCTCCCCAGCATCGCCCCTGCTACCAATATGGCACTACCTGCGGCATCTCCGTACCGCGGCGCCTCATTCTCACCGCCGCGCACGGCTGTTCAAGATGTTTGCAGGACCCGGGAAACCACCTGGCACGTTTGCCGCACGCCCAGCAGGGAACACCGTCGCGGACACCGACGAGAGGCAGTTCCATGAGCATTTGTGACACTTGCGGCAACGACTACGACAAGGCATTCACCGTGACGTGGCCCGACGGCCGGTCGGCAACGTTCGACAGCGTCGAATGCGCGGCGGCACAACTGGCCCCGGAGTGCGCGCACTGCGGGTGCCGCATCCTCGGACACGGCATCGAAACCGAAGAGGCCATGTTCTGCTGCGCACATTGTGCGCGCAAAGACTCCAACGCCGACGTCAACGACCGCTACCCGGTGCCCGCAGGCGGCTGAGTTTGAACTGACGTGACCCAGGGCACATCTGGAGGTGCAACAGCCCGGCACGCAAGGGGATGGACCATGGCATCTGGCGTCGAACTCGGCCGTATCGAAACGGATATCCCGGCGCGGATGGACCGACTGCCCTGGGCGCGCTGGCACTGGTTGATCGTCATCGGGCTCGGGACCGTGTGGATCCTCGACGGTCTGGAAGTCACGATCGTGGGCTCGATGTCCGACGCGCTGAAATCCCCGGACAGCGGGCTGGGCCTGAACAGCTCGCAGATCGGCCTGGCCGGCGCGGTCTACGTCGCGGGAGCGTGCCTGGGCGCGCTGGTCTTCGGCCAGCTGACCGACCGCTTCGGGCGCAAGAAGCTCTTCATGATCACCCTCGGGCTGTACATCGCCGCCACGGTGTTTACGGCGTTCTCGCCGAATCCGATGTGGTACTTCGCGGCTCGGTTTCTCACCGGAGCCGGCATCGGTGGCGAATACGCCGCCATCAACTCGGCGATCGACGAACTGATCCCCGCGACCTACCGCGGTCGGGTGGACGTGATGATCAACGGCTCCTTCTGGGTCGGCGCCGCAGGCGGTGCGCTGCTGACAATTCCGCTGCTCGATCCGACACTGGTCGATCCAGCGCTCGGCTGGCGGCTGGCGTTCGGGTTGGGCGCCGTGCTGGGCGTCGGCGTTCTCCTGGTCCGCCGCTACGTTCCTGAGAGCCCGCGCTGGCTGTTCATCCACGGCCGCGCGGAGGAGGGCGAGGACATCGTCCGGCAGATCGAACACGATGTCGAGCAGGACACCGGCACCAGCCTGACCGCGGTGTCCGAGCGGCTCACCATCCGGCAACGCAAGTCCATCGGCATGGGCCTGATCGCCCGCACGGTGTTCACCATGTACCCGCGCCGCACGGTGCTGTGCCTGGCACTCTTCATCGGGCAGGCGTTCCTCTACAACGCCTTCTATTTCACCTACGGCGACACGTTGAGCACCTTCTTCGGCGTCGACCAGACCGGGTATTTCATCGCTATCTTCGCGGTGAGCAATTTCGTCGGCGCGCTGGCGCTCAGCCCGCTGTTCGACACCCTGGGCCGGGTCAAGATGATCTCCGGCACCTATATCGTCTCCGGGGCGCTGCTCGCCGTGGCCGGCCTGATGCTCGGTTCCCTGACCGCGGTGACCCTCACCCTGTTCGGCGCGATAATCTTCTTCTTCGCCTCGGCGGGTGCCAGCTCGGCGTACCTGACCGCCAGCGAGGTCTTCCCGATGGAAACCCGGGCGCTGTGCATCGCGTTCTTCTACGCGGTCGGCACCGCCGTCGGCGGCATCACCGGACCCCTGCTGTTCGGCAAGCTGATCGAGAATGCTTCGGGCAGCGGAGATATCACCGGCCTGGCCGTCGGGTACTTCCTCGGTGCCGGACTGATGATCGCCGGTGGCATCGTCGCGGTGTTCCTGGGTGTCGACGCCGAGGGCCAGAGCCTGGAGTCCATCGCCGCGCCGTTGACCGCCGTCGACGAGTCGCCGAACTCGACATCATCGGCTGCCGTCTGATCTGCTGAATCGCCAGCATCTCGCGATAGGTTGGCCGGAGCCACGGAGCGCCGTGGTGCGATGCCGACCCGAAGGACGCCTGGGATATGCGAGTTGACGGCCGCGATGTCGCCGTCTCGGGCAACTTGCTGCTGCCGCTGCTCCGGCGGACCAACGACATCGTCCGGCTGGCGCTGTCGGCCCTGCTGCTGGTGGCCGTCGTCACCAGCTCGCTGATCACCCGCAACGAATGGGTGGCACTGGAGAAGTCGATCTCCGGGATCGTGGGCGTGCTGACCCCCACCCAGTCCAACCTGGTCTACCTGCTTTACGGCCTGGTCATTCTGGCGCTGCCGTTCGTCATCTTGATCGCGCTGATCGCCGCGCGACAGTGGAAGCTGCTCGGGGCGTACGCGGCAGCAGGCATCGCCGCGGTGCTGGCGCTGTCGGTCAGCGGCAACGGAATCGCCGCGCCGCGATGGCATTTCGACCTGTCCGATCGTCTCCGCACGGTGCTGTCGCAGTTCCTCGACGATCCCCGCTGGATCGCCATGCTCGCGGCGGTGCTGACGGTGTCCGGGCCGTGGCTGACCGCCCGCCGGCGCCGCTGGTGGTGGGCGCTGCTGCTGGCGTTCGTACCTATTCATCTCGTGGTGAGCGCGGTGGTGCCCGCCCGCTCGTTGCTCGGTCTGTCGGTGGGTTGGTTCGTCGGCGCGCTGACCGTGTTGATCGTCGGCACCCCCGCCCTGGACGTGCCCCTCGACGGGGCGATCCGGTCGTTGGTGCGCAACGGGTTCGCCGTCACCGGACTGACCGTCGTGCGACCGGCCGGACCAGGGCCGCTGGTGTTGACGGCCAACTCGGCCGAGGCCGACGGGTCCACCACCGAAGCGGTGGTCGAGATGTACGGCCCCAACCAGCGCAGCGGCGGATTCCTGCGGCAGGCCTGGCGCTGGCTTCGGCTGCGCAACAGCGAGACCTCACCGTTGATCGCGTCGATGCGCCGCGCCGTGGAACACCGCGCGTTGATGGCCATCGCCGTCGGCGACGTCGGAGTCGCCAACACCGCCCCCATCGCCGTCGCCGCGCTGGAGCGGGGCTGGACGCTGTACGCCCGCAGTCCCGAACGTGGCACCGTGATCGACGCGGTGGCCGACGAAGAGGGTGTGGTCAAACGAATCTGGGAATCGCTGCAGACCCTGCACAGCCATCAGATCGCCCATGGCGACCTGCGCACGAAAGAGATCACCCTGGACTACGGCCGGGCGCTGTTCGGTGGTTTCGGCAGCGCCGAGTTCGGCGCGTCCGAGGTGCAGCTGCAGGCCGATATCGCGCAGCTGCTGGTCTCGACGACAGCCACCTTCGGCGCGCAGCCCGCGGTCGGTGCGGCCATCGACGCCTTCGGCCGCGACACCGTGCTGACCGCGTCGCGCAGGCTGACCAAATCCGCTGTGCCCGCCCGCATCCGCAACTCGGTGACCGATGCAGGCACCGTCATCGCCGCCGCCCGCGACGAGGTGATGCACCAGACCGGTGCGGATCAGATCAAGGCCGAGAAGATCACCAGATTCACCCGCGGCCAGGTGATCCAGATGGTGCTGCTGGTGGCGCTGGTCTACGTCGCCTATCCCTTCATCAGCACCGTGCCCGCATTCTTCGCCGAACTGCGCACGGCGAACTGGTGGTGGGCGCTGCTGGGGCTGGCGGTATCGGCGCTGACGTATGTCGGTGCGGCGGCAGCGTTGTGGGCCTGCGCCTCAGGCTTGGTCAGTTTCCGAAACCTGGCGATCATGCAGGTGGCCAACACTTTTGCCGCCACCACCACGCCGGCCGGGGTCGGCGGTCTGGCGTTGAGCACCCGGTTTCTGCAGAAGGGCGGGCTGGGTGCGCTGCGCGCCACCGCTGCGGTGGCGCTGCAGCAGACCGTGCAGGTGATCACCCATGTGTCGCTGCTGATCCTGTTCAGTGTCGCGGCGGGCACGTCGACCGATCTGTCGCATTTCGTGCCCAGTGCCACCGTGTTGTATCTGATCGGTGGTGCGGCGCTGGGTGTGGTCGGCACCTTCATGTTCGTGCCCAGGTTGCGGCGCTGGCTCGGCACGGCGGTGCGGCCGCGCCTGAAAGAGGTGCT
>JBEVHL010000097.1:0-14982 GCA_040511255.1 Mycobacterium sp.
CCGCTGTCGTCGCGAATCTGCAGTTCGATGCCGGGCACCGCCTGACCGACCGAGCCGAGGCGCCTGGCCACGGTGTCGTCGGTGCCCTCCTTGGCGGCATTGTGCGCGGCCTGGTGATCGTCGGGGGTGAGCACCGCGATGGTCGAACTGGTTTCGGTCAGGCCGTAGGCGTTGACGAAGCCGACGCCCGGCAGCAGGTCGAGCGCCTTGCGCACCAGCGGCAGGCCGACCTTGGAGCCGCCGTAGGCCAGGTTGCGCAGGGTGTGCAGTGCGTGCTCGCCGGTGTCGAGCACCTTGACGATGCGATCGAGCATGGTCGGCACGACGGTCGCGGTGGTGACGCCTTCATCCTGGACCAGCCGGACCCATTCGTGGGCGTCAAAGTTGGGCAGATACACCATCTTTCGGCCCGCGTAGAGATTGGACAGCGCGGCACTGACCCCGGCGATGTGGTACGGCGGCACGCAGATCAGGGCGGCGTCGGCATCGGCCGCGGAGTCGAACTCGACCGTGCTGGTGATGTAACTGGTCAGGTTGTTGTGGGTGATCTCGACGGCCTTGGGCACCGAGGTGGTGCCCGAGGTGAACAACACCACGCCGACGGCGTCGGGATCGGCGAACTCCGTGACGGGTTCGGCCGTGCGGGCCGCAGCCAGGAAGTCCTCGGAGTCGAGCACCACCTTGCCGCTCGAGCCGATCATGTCGCGGTAGCGGGCGTCGACGACCACCAGCGGGGCGGGCAACCGCTCGACGAGCGCCTGGATACCGTCGGCGGACAGCCGGTAGTTGATCGGGGTGAACGGCCGGTCGGCCCTGGCCGAGGCGAACAGCAGCAGCGGCAGCAGTGCGCCGCCCGCACCGACATAGACGACGTGCTCGCAGCCGGACTCGGCGATGACACCCGCGCCGCCGTCGGCCAGATCGCTGAGTTCCTGCGTGGTCAGCCGGACGTCGCCGGACACCAGCGCGGGCCGGTCCGGATTACCCGAGACCGCCATCTCCAGCAGCAGCGAGATGCTCATCGCAATCGCATGTGAACGATGTTAGCCATATTCGGAGAATAACATTCTCATGCGGTGGCCGGCTGTGCGCGTACCCACCTCGCACAGACGAAGTCCCCGTTGACCGCCGTCTCCGTCAGCGCCCACTCCGAGCGCACCGGCAACACCGGTGCACCGGCGCCGAGGCTGCACGGCGCATAGCTGACGATCAGCTCGTCGATCAGCCCGGCGGCGACGAACTGAGCGGCTACCTCGCCTCCGCCGACCACCCACACATCCCGGTCGCCCGCCGCCGTCAGCAAGTCGGGATGCAGCTGGTCGACCGGGCCCGCATGCGCCCGGACGGGATGCCCGGCGGCGATGATCTCCGGCCGGTGGGTCAGCACCCAGCTCGGCTGGTCGTACATCCAGGCGCCCGGTTCGTTCCGCACTATCCACTCGTACGTGGCCGAGCCCATCACCAGCGCCCCGACCGACCGACTGAAGGCCTGGTAACCGAACGGGCCGTCGGCGTCGATGTCGCGCGACGTCAGCCAGTCCAGGCTGTCGGCGGTGTCGACGATGAAACCGTCCAGACTGGACGCGGTGAAATAGACAGTCGACACCTCAGTTACCTCTCATCCAATCCAGTGGGTCGCCGTGTTTGGTCGTCACGTTCAGCCGGGCCAGCATGGTCCGCGCCAGCTCCCTGCGATGTGCGGCGTAGGTCAGCACGTGCGCGACGATGCCGAAGAGTTGAAAGGACTCCGGCGGATCACACAGTGCGTCGATGACGGTGTCGGCCAACCGCCCCTCGGCGGTCATCTTGGCGATCATGGCCGACCAGTGCGCGCTGACCTGATCGTGGTGCGTCGCCAACGCGTGCGGATCGCTGGCTGCGGGGTCGGTGGCGGTGCGGGACGGGAAGTCGCGGCCCTCGATACTGGCCAGCCAGACCTGCTTGGCCCACACGATGCCACCGAGCACCGCCGCGACGCTGGGTTCGGGCCCGTCCCACTCCAGCACCACCTGATTCGGCGAAAGCGCTTGCCGCCATTGCTCATCGGACAGCTCTGCCGCCCGGCCGATCAGGTACCCGGTGTCAGCGATGTCGTGGGCGATCATCAGCCGCGAGATTTCGACCGGGGTGTCCCTGTGGTCACCGTCGACCCACAGCGACTGTGGCGGGTGGAAGTGCAGACCGTTCGGCGCAGGCAGCCGAAAGTCCTGCCCCACCTGCGAGGGGGGCTTGCCGAAGCTGCGCCGGAATGCGCGGGAGAACACCTCGGCCGACGACCAGCCCTCATCGGCGGCGACGGCCGCCACCGCCTCGCCGCGCTGCAACCGCCAGGCCGCGCGTTCCAGCATGATCCGGCGACGCATCGCCGCAGGTGATTCCCCGCTGAGCCGCCGCACTTCGCGGGAGAAATGGAACTCCGATACGTGCGAGCTGCGTGCCATCCCTTCGACGTGGGTGTGCGCACCTGCCACCACGGCGTCGAGCAGTTCCCGCAATCGGTCGCGGCCCGGTGCCGGTTCAACGCTCACAACATCTGAGTATCGTCGCCGGCCGCCGGGTAGGACATGACTTTTCCTGCTCAACCGATACTGTGCCTCGAGTGAGCGACGCCGAGCAGCACGATATCGAGACGCCAGAGACCATCCTGCGCCGGTTCGCCATCACGGACCTGGAAGCCGATGTGCCTCAGGGACTTTCGGTGATGTCGATGCCGGTCGCGGATCTGCTGAACCCGTTCACCGGGGAGCCGACGATCGGTCCGCTGTCGATCCTGCTCGACGCGGCAGGCGGCAACAGCAATCACTACCGGCGGTCGCCGGTCGAATGGACGGTCACCAGTGAGCTGGCTCTGGAGGTCAGCTCGGACGGCATCGACGTCATCCTCGCCAACCCGGAGCTGCCTGTGCTGGCCCACGGCCGCCCATTGGGGCCGAAGGGGGCGACGGCGTTGTCGGTGTGCACCTTCACCAGTGGCGACGTGATCGTCGGGGGCGGCACCGTGCGGTCGTTCTACCTGCCCGCAGGCGAGGGCATGCCGCACACCGGACCGCCGCCTGCGCCGCCGACGCCGCGCGCCCCGCTGGCCGATCTGATGTCCGTGGCGGTGCGCGATGACGACGACGGCGCGACCGTGCTGGCCCAATGCGTGGACCCGATCCTGAACAATTCCCTCGGCATCGTCAACGGCGGCGTCGCGTCGGCGGGGCTGGAGTTGGTGGCGTCGGCGGCGGTCAACAATGGGGCGGTGTCCGGTGGATTTCTGCGTACCGCGTCGGTGCGGGTGAACTTCATGCGACCGTTCTTCGCCGGTGAGCGCTCGCGTTATGTGGGTACTCCGCTGCGGGTCGGTCGCAATACCGCGATCGGCGATGCGCAAGCGATCGATGACAGCGGCAAGGTGGCGCTGACGGCCCGCGTCACCGCATACCGCTGATGGAGGCAGATATGTTCGACGCGCTGAGCGCGGGCGGCTCCGAACTGGCCAAGCTGCGTGCGGCGGTGCGCGAGTTCATCGCCGCCGACCGCGCCGAGTTCGGCTGGGTACCCGCGGTGGACGCGTGGTTGTCGCGGTGGGATGCGGATTTCAGCGCGCGCCTTGGCGACGCGGGTTTTCTCGGCCTGACCATTCCGGAGTCCTACGGCGGGCACGGCCTCGGCCATCTGCACCGTTTCGTCGTCACCGAGGAACTGTTGATCGCCGGCGCGCCGGTGGCTGCGCACTGGTTCGCCGACCGGCAGGTCGCACCCGGTCTGTTGGCCTACGGGAACGACGACCAGCGGGATCGGATCCTGCCGCAGATCGCCGCGGGCCGGTTCTACACCGCGATCGGGATGAGTGAGCCCCAGGCCGGGTCCGACCTGGCCGCCGCCTCGACGCGCGCCACGGTCACCGACGGCGGCTGGGTGCTCAACGGCCGCAAGGTCTGGACCAGTGGCGCGCACCTGGCGCACGAGATCGTCGTGCTGGCCAGGACCAGCCCGCTGGACACCGACCACCGGCACGCCGGCTTCAGTCAGTTCCTGGTGCCGACGGACGCGTCCGGGATCTCGATCGAACCGATCGTGATGATGGACGGCGGACACCACTTCAACGAGACGACGTTCACCGACGTCTTCGTGCCCGATTCCGGGGTGTTGGGCGAGATCGGCGACGGCTGGCATCAGGTGACCGCGGAACTGTCGTTCGAACGCAGTGGCCCGGAACGCATTCTGTCGACGGCACCGCTGATCCTCGGTCTGATCGGCGCGCTGGGTCGCCAGGACGCGGTGGACGAGCGGACCGCGGCCGAGGTCGGCGACCTGGTGGCCCGGCTGATCTCACTGCGCCAGCTGTCGGTGTCGGTGGCGCAGGCGTTGGCCGCGGGCACCCCGGCCGCCAACGAAGCTGCGCTGGTCAAGGATCTCGGCACCCGGTTCGAGCAGGACTCGGTCGAACTCGTCGCCGATCTGATGGACTATCTCGACGCTGACGCGCCCGAGCTGCGGGTGCTGCTGGCCATTGCGCGGGCGCACTCACCGGCGTTCACGTTGCGCGGAGGGACCAACGAAGTTCTGCGCGGGGTAATCGCGAGAGGCATGGGGTTGCGATGACGGACGTACTGGCCGGCGGCGTGTTCGCCGGGACCGCAGGCGATGACGAGACCGCAGAACTGCGGCAGTTGGTCGACGACATCGGTCGGGGCTCCTTCGAGGCCCGACTCGGCGCACGCCGGCTGCCCGAAGTCTTCGACGACGCGGCCTGGGGCAACCTGGAGGAGACCGGCCTGAGCCGGCTGACCACCACCGCGGATTTGGGTGCGGGACCCGTCGAGGCGGCGGTGGTGCTGCGTGGCCTGGCCCGGCATTCGGTGGCCGCTCCGGTCGCCGAGACCGACCTGCTGGCCGCCTGGTTGGCGGCCGGTGCCGGAGTCGAGGTGCCCGCTGCGGGCCCGCTGACGGTCGCGATTGCCGACGCGGAAACGTCCGGCGACCGGGTGGTGGGCAGCGTGCGTGACGTGCCCTGGACGCGGGCGGCGGCGGCCGTGGTGCTGGCCGTCCGGACCGGCGACGGGGTCCTGGTCGGCGCGGCAGCGCCTGACGATCTCGACATCACCGACGGCTACAACCTCGGTGGCGAGCCCCGCGACACCGTCGGATTCGATTTGCCCGCAGGAAGTTTCGCCGCCGCGGAACCGTCCGCGCTGCGTGAGCTGACCACGCGCGGCGCTTGGGCGCGCTGCGTCCAGATCATCGGCGCACTGGATGCCGCGGCGGAGCTGTCGGTCGCCTACACCCAGGAGCGGGTGCAGTTCGGGCGTTCGCTGAGCAAGTTCCAGTCCGTCCAGCACTCGTTGGCGGGCATGGCCGGCGAGATCGAACGAGCCAGGGCGGCAACCACTCTCGCGGTCGCTGCGGCCGCCGATTACGGATTTACCGCGCCGCAGACCGATTACGCGTTGACGGTGGCCAAGGTGGTGCTCGGCCGGGTGGTGCCCGCCGTCAACACCATCGCCCACCAGTTGCACGGGGCGATCGGTGTGACCATCGAGCACCAACTGTGGTCATCGACCAACCGGGCGCACAGCTGGGTGGGCGAGTTCGGCACCACCGGGCACTACGCGCGCCGGTTGGGCCGGATAGCGCTGGCCGGTCCGTCGGGCACCGACCTGTGGGACGTCCTCACCGGGGCGAACCTGACCGGTTGGGCTGGTTAGGCATCCAGCACTTCGGTGATGCGGGCGTGCACGTCACCGATGCCGCCCACATCGATGCCGAACCGGTTCATCAGCACGTCCAGCACCTGCGTCGCATTGTCGAACCTGGTCCGCTCCGACGGTCCGCCCAGGTGATGCACGGCGAGGTTGCGGCCGCGCAGGTTCCACCGCGCCTCGGCCGTGATCAGCGAGGCACTGAGCCCTGCGACGAACGTCGACGTGGGATGCGTTGAGACGTACCAGCTTCCGACCACCAGATCGATCGGCGGCCGCGCCTGGTCGGTGAAGGTGTAGAGCGCATGCCATTTCTCGCCGAGCAGTGTCTCCAACACGTAGCCGTCCGCGGGCCCGTTGCCGTAGACCCGTAGTCGGTACGGCTCGTGCCGGGTCTGCTGGACCTCGTCGGGCACGAACCGGATCGCGGACGTCAGCGTCTGTCCCCCGAACCCGACGTCGACCAGATAGCGCTGCGGATCCCCGGGGATGCGCACCGCCAGGACGCAGTGGGTCTCCGCGGGCGGCGGACCGTCGAGCCAGACGGGGTTCTGCCAGACCACCCGACCGGTCAGGGGCGTGATCTCGAAACCCAACTCGGCCAGCACATAGCCCAACAGCCCGTTCTGTTCGTAGCAGTACCCGCCGCGGCGGTGCCGCACCATCTTCTCAGCCAGGGCTTCGGCGCTGAGATCGGCGACGGGGATGCCCATCAGCGGATTGAGGTTCTCGAACGGGATGTGCTCGCCGTGCGCCGTCACCAGAGCCTGCAGCGTCTCCAGGTTCGGCTCGACGGAGCCGGTGTAGTCGATACGTGTGAAATAGTCCGAGAGGTCGACCATGTGACCATGGTGCCGCCTCAACTCGGGTTGAGGTCAAGGCATTTTTCTGGGGGCGGCCTTCGGGTTACGTGCCGGTCCACTTCGGCGGCCGCTTCTCGGCGAACGCCACCGCACCTTCGGTGGCGTCCTTGGAAGCGAATACCGGCATCAGGATCTTGATCTGCTCTTTCCACTGCTCTTCTGGTGACCAGTTGCGCGACTCGACGATGATCCGCTTGGTGGCCGCCACTGCGAGCGGGCCGTTGGCGGTGATCTTCTCCGCCAGGGCGATCGCCGCGTCCAGCGCGCCACCCGGTTCCGCCAGCACGTTGACCAAGCCCAGCTCGTGCGCCCGCTCGGCGGGCAGGTTGTCGCCGGTCAGCGCCAGTTCCATCGCCACGGCGTACGGGATGCGCTGCGGCAGCCGCAGCAGGCCGCCGCCGCCCGCCACCAGACCGCGCTTGACCTCGGGGATGCCGAATGCGGCGTCGCGCGCTGCGACGATCAGGTCCGTGGCCAGTGCCACCTCGGTGCCGCCGGCCAATGCGTAGCCTTCGACCGCGGCGATCAGCGGTTTGACCGGCGGACGCTCGGTGAAGCCGAGGCCGCGGCCCTCGATATCGCAGCGCTCTCCGCGGGCGAAGGCCTTGAGGTCCATGCCCGCACAGAACGAGCCGCCGGCACCGGTCAGGACGGCGACCGACAGGCCGGGATCGGAATCCAGTCGGTCCATCGCGTCGGCCAGGCCCTGGCTCACCGCGAGGTTGACGGAGTTCTTGGCCTTAGGGCGGTTGATCGTGATGACCAGGATCCGGTCACGCTGTTCGACAAGGACTTCGGGTTCGGCCGCTGCTTCGCTCACGCGCTCATGGTAAACGGCACAGTAAGGGCCACGGGGCCCGACCCGAACCCGGCGGCGTATCCCCCGTCGCCGCCTCGGTACGATCACAAACTAGAACGTGTTCCAATCCGCCGAGGGGGCGCCATGGCACCGGACGATATCGAGCAGACGGTCAGCGCCGGTGATGTCGCCAAGTGGGACCCCGGCCTCACCGAAAAGGTGATGGGCCTGCTCCGGCCGCTGATCAAGGGCTATCACCGCAGCGATGTCCGCGGCCTGGAGTCGTTCCCGCCCGCCGGCGGCGCCCTGGTGGTGTCCAACCACTCCGGCGGCCTGTTCGCGATGGACGTGCCGGTGTTCGCCACCGGTTTCTACGACCAGTTCGGCTACGAGCGCCCGGTGTTCACGCTGAGCTTCGATCTGATCTTCACCGGGCCCACCGCGGACTTCTTCCGCAAGACCGGCTTCATCCCGGCCAACCACGAGAACGCCGACGAGGCCCTGCGCTCCGGCGGTGTGGTGGTGGTGTTCCCCGGTGGCGACTACGACGTGTACCGGCCGACCCTGGCCGAGAACAAGATCGACTTCGACGGCCGCACCGGCTACGTGCGCGCCGCGATCAACGCCGGAGTGCCGATCGTGCCCACCGTGTCCATCGGTGGCCAGCAGAGCCAGTTCTACCTCTCGCGCGGCACCTGGCTGGCCAAGACACTGCGGCTGGACAAGCTGCTACGCGCGAAGATCCTGCCGCTGTCCTTCGGCTTCCCGTTCGGCTTCTCCGCGGTCCTGCCGGTGAACGTGCCTCTGCCCACCAAGATCGTCATGCAGGTGCTCGAACCCATCGACATCGAAGCGGAGTTCGGGACGGAGCCCGATATCGACGCGGTCGACGCCCATGTGCGTCGGGTGATGCAGCAGGCCCTGGACAAGTTGGCCAAAGAACGCCGCCTGCCGGTGATCGGGTAGCGCCGGTGCTGGACCAGATCGGCGCGGTGGGCGGCCTGCTGACCACCATGGTGCGGGCCGGGATGATCGCCCCGATGCGGCCGGACAAGTACCTTCGCGTGATGGCCGCCGCTCAGCGGGAAAACCGTTCGATCACAAGCGGTTTCGCCATGTCGGCGCAGCGCTGCCCGGACCGGGCGGCCCTGATCGACGAGCTCGGCACGCTCACCTTCCGCCAGATCGACCAGCGCGCCGACGCGCTGGCGGCGGCGCTCCAACAGACGGGCGGACCCGTCGGCTCGGTCGGGATCATGTGCCGCAACCACCGCGGCTTCGTGGAGGCCCTGACCGCCGCCACGCGGATCGGCGCAAATGTGCTGTTGCTCAACACCTCCTTCGCCGGGCCTGCGCTCGCCGAGGTGGTCGAGCGCGAATCCGTCGACGTGGTGATCTACGACGAGAAGTTCACCGGCACCGTCGACCGCGCCCTGGCCGGGTCCCCCGACACCGTCCGCATCGTCGGCTGGACCGACGACGCGGGCGCGCATGACGTCACCGTCGAGAAACTGATCGAGGCCCACCACGGCGAGCATCCCACCGCACCCGACGGCCCCGGCAAGACCATCCTGCTGACGTCGGGCACCACCGGAACTCCCAAGGGCGCCAGGCACTCTGGCGGCGGGCTCAACGAACTGAAGACCATTCTGGACCGCATTCCCTGGCACACCGAGAAGACCGTGGTCGTGGTGGCGCCGATGTTCCACGCCTGGGGGTTCTCCCAGCTGGCGTTCGCCGCGTCGATGGCGTGCACCGTGGTCACCCGACGCAAGTTCGATCCGGAGGCGACGCTGGCGCTGATCGACGAGCATCAGGCCTACGGACTGTGTGTGGTGCCGGTGATGTTCGACCGCATCATGGATCTGCCCGACGACGTGCGCCGCCGGTACAGCGGCAAGTCGTTGCGCTTTGCCTCGGCGTCCGGTTCGCGGATGCGGCCCGATGTCGTCACCTCGTTCATGGACGAGTTCGGCGACGTGATCTACAACAACTACAACGCCACCGAGGCGGGCATGATCGCCACGGCCACGCCCGCCGATCTGCGGGCCGCGCCCGACACCGCCGGTAAACCCGCGGTGGGCACGGAGATCCGGATTCTCGACGACGACTTCCACGAAGTGCCGACCGGCGAGACCGGATCGATCTATGTGCGCAACGGATCTCAGTTCGACGGCTACACCTCGGGCACCACCAAAGATTTCCACGACGGGTACATGTCTTCCGGCGATGTTGGGTACGTAGATGCGGCAGGCCGACTGTTCGTGGTCGGTCGCGACGACGAGATGATCGTCTCGGGCGGCGAGAACGTGTACCCCATCGAGGTGGAGAAGATCTTGACGAGCCATGCCGACGTAGCCGAAGCGAGCGTGATCGGAGTCGACGACGAAGCCTACGGTCAGCGCCTGGCGGCGTTCGTGGTGTGTAACCGCGACGCCACCGCGACTCCGGACGATCTCAAACAACATGTCCGGGAGAACCTGGCCGGCTATAAGGTGCCGCGCGACATCACGTTCCTGGATGAGTTGCCGCGCAACAACACCGGCAAGGTGCTGCGCCGGGTGCTCAAGGAGCAGGCCGATGGCGCGTAAACGCCGGCCACTGCTGCGTGCGGTTGCGGAGTTGCTGATCGCGGCCAACGGGGTGCGGCCGCTGGCCCGCCAGGGCTACATCACCATTCCGATCTTCTTCCTCGGCTGGCCCACCAGCGAGAACGCGCCACTGTTCTTCACCGGCTCCGCGCTCGACGCCGCCCGGCGCGGGCTGCGCGGTGACTTCACCGGCAGGCAGGGCAAGGCCGCCCTGGCGGTGACCGGCGCGGCCTGGGGCCTGCTGGGGCTGATCCACTACCGCAACCTCAAGTCCGCTCCCCCGCTCGAGGCGGGTTTGCGCGACGCGCTCGGCGCCGACTACGCGTCGGTGGCGGTCACCTCGCAGCCCGCCGCGGCAGCGAAGCGACGGGCCGGGGTGTTCCGGACCGGCTGGTCACGGCACCGGTACGTCAAGGAAAGCACCGTCCGCTACGGCCCCCACCGCGCCAACACGGCCGACATCTGGCGACGCAGCGACCTGCCGCTCGACGGCAAGGCGCCGGTGCTCCTGGAAGTTCCCGGTGGTGCGTGGGCCATCGGGATGCGCCGGCCGCAGGCCTACCCGTTGATGAGTGCCCTGGCCGAGCGCGGGTGGATCTGCGTGTCGATGGGCTACCGGGTCAGTCCCCGGCACAGCTGGCCCAACCACATCGTCGACGTCAAGAAGGCGCTGGCCTGGGTCAAGGAGAACATCGCCGAGTACGGCGGTGATCCGAATTTCGTTGCGATCAGCGGTGGTTCGGCGGGCGGGCATCTCACGGCGCTGGCCGCGCTGACGCAGAACGACCCGCTGTACCAACCCGGTTTCGAAGACGCCGACACCTCGGTGGTGGCCGCGGTGCCCGTCTACGGCCGTTACGACTGGTTCACCGATGAGGGCAACGGGCGGCCGGAGTTCATCGCGTTCCTGCAGAAGTTCGTGGTGAAGAAGCCGTTCGCCGAGAACCGGCAGCTCTATCTGGACGCCTCGCCCATCACCCGGCTACGGCCTGACGCCCCACCGTTTTTCATCCTGCACGGCACCGACGACTCGATCATCCCGGTGGACGAGGGCAGGGTGTTCGCCAAGGCGTTGCGGGAAGTCTCGACCTCGCCGGTGGCCTATTCGGAAGCGCCACACGCCCAGCATGCGTTCGACTTCTTCGGCTCACCGCGCGGGCATCACACCGCGGCCGCGATCGAACGGTTCCTGTCCTGGGTGCACGCCACCCGGGGTACTTAGCGCGCCATCGCCGTTTCGACCACGGTCAGCTCCTCGGAAAGTCCGGCGGCGCGGCGGATTTCGACGAATTCGTCGATCATCGCGTCGGTGACTTCGTGCGGGTCGTCTACGGTGGCGCCGTCGGCGATCACCGAGATGTTCAGCTGGTCGACGTAGCTCCACACGGTGATGTTCAGGCCGCTGGCCGCCGTCAACGGTCCGACGCTGTAGATCTCGGTGACCAGCGCACCGCCGACGCGGCCACGTTCGCGCGGACCGGGCACGTTGGAGATGTTCAGATTCAGCACCTTGTTGTGCTCGGCCTTGTGCGACAGCCACCCGAAGACGCGCTCGAACGTCACCGGTGGAATGTAGTTCGCCCACCGGCTGACCAGTTCGGGCCCGATCAGGTTGTTGCTCTCCTTGGCGGCAACCGCCGTCTCATGTGCCTGCTCCACCCGCGCCAGCGGCTGGTCGAGATGCACCGGGATCGGCATCAGCACGCCGGTGAAGAAGTTGCCGGAGATCCGCGCCGGGTCGAAGTTGAAGGCGACCGGCACCGACGCCAGCAGCGGATGATCGGCCTGTCCGTCATACTGCAGCAACAGCTTTCGCAGTGCGCCCGCCGAGATGGCCAGCACCATGTCGTTGATGGACACCCCGAGGTGCTTGCTGGTCTGTTTGATATCGGCCAACGACAGCGTGGCGGTGGCGAACCTGCGCTCCGGGGTGAGCAGGTGGTTGATGAAGCTGGTGGGCGGGGTGAAGGGCCGAGTCAGCTCGGGGGACAGCTTGCGGGAGCTACGGCGCACCCGGTTCACGCCCTGCGCGGTATACCTGATGGTCGCAGGCACCCGGGCGATCTGGCGGAGATGATCACGCAGCGCCGACCCCAGCAGTTCCCCCCGGCCGGGCGGCGGATCAGGCTGATACGAGGCACTTTCGGCGGTCGGGCCGGACTGCAGGTCGAGACCCAGAGCGATCAGGTTGGCCGAGGCCACCCCGTCGGCCAGTGCGTGGTGGATCTTCGCCACCACCGCGATGCGGCCGTTGGCCAGGCCCTGGACGAAGTACATCTCCCACAGCGGACGGCTGCGGTCCAGTGCCGTGCTGGCGATCTGACCGATCGCCTCGTCGAGTTCCCGACGACCGCCGGGAGCGGGCAGCTGCCACGGCCGGATGTGGTAGTCGAGGTCCACGTCGACGTTCTCGCGCCACATCGCGCGGTGGAACTTGAACGGGATGTCGACGAGCTCGTACCGGAACGGATCGAGCTTGTACATCCGGCTGCCGAGCACCTGACGGAACTCCTCGACGCCGAAGGTCCGGTCACCCAGATCCTGCAGCTCGATCACCGCCACCTTGATGGTGTGCATGTGAACGTTCGGCGCTTCGCTGTACAGCAGAAAAGCGTCCCAACCAGTCAGTCGTTTCACCGGTACACCTCCTCAAGGAGGACCCTACAAGTGGGCGCCGGTCAAATGACCTCTTTGGCCCTCATCAAGTTGCGGGTTCGGTGAATTTGATTGAGGAACAGCCCGATTGCCGTGGACATCGAGCCGGTGCGGGCGCCGTCGGTCATATCGAAGCCGTGGCCGGCGCCGGGCAGCTCGACGTAGCTGACCACCGAATGCGAGATGGCGCGCAGCCGTTCGACGAAGCTCTGCGCCTGCGCGACGGGGATGACGGTGTCACCGGTGCCGTGGATCACCAGGAACGGCGGGGCGTCGGAGTGCACGCGTGCGATCGGGGAGGCGTTGCGGAACAGGTCGGGATTGCGCTTGATGCGCTTGTTCACCACCACCCGTTCCAGGAATTCGACGAACCTGGCCCGCTCGGTGGTGGACTGATCTTCCCAGTCGTAGCGGCCGTAGATACCGACCACGGCGTCCACCGAAGTGTCGGCGTTGTCGGGCAGCGCGCCCTGGTATTCCGGGTCGCCGTCGGTCAGTCCCGCCAACGCCGCCAGATGGCCACCGGCGGAACAGCCGGCGATGGTGACGAAGTCGCGGTCGCCCCCGAAGCGGTCGACATTGGCCCGCGCCCAGGCGATGGCCGCCTTGACATCGGTCATGTGGCGCGGCCAGCGGTGGCTGGGCGCGACGCGATAGTCGATGGACAGACACACCCAGCCCAGGGAGGCCATGTGCGACATCAGTGCGTACCCCTGCAGGATCCGGCTGCCGTGCACCCAGGCACCGCCGGGCACGAAGATCATCACCGGGGCGGGGGTGGCAGGCAGTTCCTTGAGGCGCCAGACGTCGAGCAGCTGTTCCGGGTCGTCGCCGTAGCGAACCGAGCCACGGTGCAACGACTTCCGGTGCTCGAGCGCCTTCCACAGCGGCGGAGTGCGTTCCGGTGCGGGCCACTCGATGTCGAGGTCTTCGGCGGGGACCACGCCGCGCAGGGCGGCGTCGGAGACGGCGTGGGTCTTGTCGCGCTCCTGCTGTTTGATCTCGCCCATGCCTGGGGTCAGCCAGGACTTGGCGGTGGCAGACAGCATCTCGGGCACCACGCGGGCGCCCCAGATGCTCATCGCGGTGTAGCCGCCCAGTGCCTCGAGGTGCTTGCCGACCAGTGGTAGCGAAGGAGCTGCCACGCTCATGGCCAGCATGTAGTCGGCGGGGCCCGCGTGCAGCAACCAGCGCGCACGGGACCACATCGTCGGCCCGGGGTACCGGGTTTCCGGTCTAACGGTCATCAGCGGAGCGTACCCCGCGGGTACTCACCGGTAACGACAAAGTTTGTAAACTGTCTACTCCGTTAAATAGAGACGTGCTGACCTGCACATTTGCTCGAAATTCGCTCGGCGTGTCGCGCCCGACACGCCGGAGACGGCCTAGCGCAGCGCCGCGCGGCCGCGGATCCGGCCGAGCACCAGCAGTGCCAGCAGCGTGACGAACAGCAGCACCGCGGTACAGGCTGCGGCCTGGAACGCCTGACCACGGTCGGTCAGCCCAAAGATGGTGACCGGCAACGTCTTCCAGGTCGCGGGATACACCATCACGGTGGCGCCCAGCTCGCCCATCGACAGGGCGACGGCCAGGCCGGCGGCCGCACCCAGCGCGGGCAGCAGCAGCGGCAGGGTGATCCGGAACAACACCCGAGTCGGGCCCGCCCCCAACGACTCCGCGGCCTGGCGATAGGCCGGGTCCAGCCGGTCCAGGGCCGCGGAGACGGCGCTGAAGGCGAACGCCAGCACCAGTACCGCGTGCGCGAGCACCACGATCCACCGGGTACCGCCCAAAAGCAGTGGGCGCGAATTGAATGCGATCAGCAGACCCAGACCGATGGCCACCGACGGCACCGCGATGGGCAGGTGGAACACCGCGTCGGTGAGCCGGCGCAACCAGGCGGGCGCTTCGCGGGCCGCGATCGCCGCCCACGTGCCCAGGATCAGCGCCAGCCCGCCCGCGATGACGGCGGTCTGCAAGCTAACCGACAAGCTGGCCAGGTTCTCCCCCGACAGTGCGTCACCGAAATGCCCGAACCCCAGGTCAGCGGGCAGCGCGCCGTTCCACGAGCCGGCCAGACCGGCCAGTACCACGGTGGCCAGCGGGGCGACGAACACGACGAGGACCACCAGTGCAAAGACGGTGAGAACGCCGGCCTTACTTCGCAGGTTCCACAACAACATCTGCGTCCCCTTTCCCTCTGCGGGACATCAAGCGCGCGAAGAGCACCCGGTAGCCGATGTACAGGGCCAGCGACAACACCACCTGCACGGTGGCGATCACGGCCGCACCGGGCAGGTCGAAGGTGACGATGCCCCTGGTGTAGATCAGCACGGGCAGCGTCATCACCCCTTTGGCACCGGTGAACAGCACGATGCCGAACTCGT
>JBEVHL010000098.1:0-4548 GCA_040511255.1 Mycobacterium sp.
GGCGCCGTGGGAATGGCCTGACGCCACTCTGTACAGCCCCAAATGCCAAAGGTCAGGCAATCTATGCCTGACCTGTGGTCTTCGGACGATCGTGGTGCGCCGTCAGGGTTTCGAACCCCGGACCCGCTGATTAAGAGTCAGCTGCTCTACCAACTGAGCTAACGGCGCGTGAACTGCGTGTGAGACGATAACAGCCCTGACGGTTCGGGGGGAAATCCGTACACTGATCAGCAGTGCGAAGCACGTGACGGCGATGTCGCGGTGGGTGTCGAGTTTCCCTTAGACTATTGCCAACATTGTGGTGTCAGCCCTGGTACGAGGTGGAGCAAAGATATGTGGCAGGTCCGTTCAGCGACCCGTCCGCGCGGGTATCGGCCCTGGCTGGTGGCTCTCGTGTTGCTTCCCGCTGTCGTTCTCGGCATGAGTGCGTGCGCGAAGGACTCCGCGCCGGCTCCCGCGCAGACCATCGCCGACAAGGGCACGCCGTACGGCGATCTGCTGGTGCCCAAGCTCACCGCCTCGGTCACCGATGGCGCTGTCGGCGTCGCGGTGGACCAACCGGTGACCGTCACAGCTGAGGACGGCGTTCTCGGTGCCGTGACGATGACCGCCAAGGACGGCACCGCGATCCCAGGCGAACTGAGCCGCGACGGCCTGAAGTGGTCGACGTCCGAACCGCTGGGATACAACAAGCGCTACACGCTCAACGCGCAGTCACTGGGCCTCGGCGGCGTCACCAGCAGGCAGATGACGTTCGAGACGCATTCGCCGGAAAACCTGACCATGCCCTACGTGATGCCCAACGACGGCGAGACGGTGGGCATCGCGCAGCCGATCGCAGTCCGGTTCGACGAGAACGTGCCGAACCGCGCCGCGGCCGAGCGCGCCATCAAGGTCGTCTCCGACCCACCGGTGGAAGGTGCCTTCTACTGGTTGAGTAACCGCGAAGTGCGCTGGCGCCCAGAGCATTACTGGAAGCCGGGCACCAAAGTCGATGTCGCGGTGAACACCTACGGGGTGGACCTGGGTGACGGGCTGTTCGGTCAGGAGAACGTCACCACGCACTTCACCATCGGGGACGAGGTGATCGCCACCGCCGACGACAGCACCAAGACGTTGACCGTCCGGGTGAACGGCGAAGTGGTCAAGACCATGCCGATTTCGATGGGCAAGAACAGCACCCCCACCAACAACGGCACCTACATCATCGGCGACCGTTTCTCCCACATGGTGATGGATTCGTCGACATACGGTGTGCCGTCCAACTCGGCCAACGGTTACCGCACCGAGGTCGACTACGCCACGCAGATGTCGTACAGCGGTATCTACGTGCACGCCGCGCCGGGGTCGGTGGGCAGCCAGGGGTATTCGAACGTCAGCCACGGTTGCCTGAACGTGAGCACCAGTAACGCGCAGTGGTTCTACAACAACACCAAGCGCGGCGACGTCGTCGAAGTGATCAATACCGTTGGTTCCACCCTGCCCGGCACTGATGGTCTGGGCGACTGGAACATTCCCTGGGATCAATGGCGCGCAGGTAACGCCGACGCGTAACGTCACCGCTCTACCCAGTTCAACAGCTGGCGCGGGGCGGAGGGACCGGTGACGCTGATCGCGCTCGAAGAGCACTACGCGTGGGATCCCGCAAGCGACGGCAATGTCGTCGCCGGCTGGCTGCAGGCGCACAACACCCTCGGCTACCACCGGCTCTACGATCGCGGCACTCTTCGCCTGGAACAGATGGATGCAGCGGGCATCGACTTCCAGATCTTGTCGCTGTTCGACCCCGGCGTCCAGGAGATCGCCGACGTGGGGGAGGCGGTCGACCTCGCGCAGCGGGCCAACGACGACCTGGCCGAAACGGTCCGCGACCGCCCCGGCCGGTTCGGCGGCTTTGCCACGCTGGCGACCCAGGACCCTGCCGCCGCCGCCGCGGAGCTGGAGCGGGCTGTCACCGAATTGGGGTTGGTCGGTGCATTGATCAACGGCCGCACGCACTCTCGTTATCTCGACGACCCGGCCTACCATCCGTTGTTCGCGTGCGCCGAGGCGCTCGGTGTGCCGATCTACCTGCACCCGACGACGCCGCATCCGGCCGTCATGGAAGCGTGGTTCGCCCCGTACGTCGACGACGGGCTGCACCTGGCCTCGTGGGGTTTCGCCGCGGAGGCGGGCACCCACGTGCTGCGCCTGATCTACTCCGGACTGTTCGACAGGTTTCCGCGGCTGCAGATGATCCTGGGCCACCTCGGCGAGATGCTTCCGTTCGCGGCGTTCAGGATTGACCGCTACTACGGTCTCGGGGGCACTCAGCCCGGCAAGCGGCGGCTGCAGCGGCCGCCGTCGGAGTATTTGAAGTCCAATTTCTACGTCACCACCAGTGGCAACTTCTCGCCGCCCGCGTTCGCCTGCGCGCTGGACGTGATGGGTGTCGACCGGGTGATGTTCTCGGTGGACTATCCGATGGACGACAACGTCGCAGGCGCGCAGTTCCTGACCGCCTATCCGATGGCTGACGACGACCGCGCGAAGGTGGCGTCGGGTAATGCGTTGCGGCTCTTCGGGGACCGGATCCCGCTCAGCGCCACGTCATAGCGTCAGCGCCTGGCCAGCGCCCGGATCTCGGGGAAGCGTCGATGCAGGCCGTCGATGAGCCGATGCGCCTCATACAGTTCGCGCCGCAGCGTGTTGTGCGCCCTGCGGTCCAGCGCCGCGCCGCGGATCGATGCGCGATGACCGCGGCCCTCAGCCGCCTCGATCTTCTGGGAGAGTTCGGCGACATGGCCGTGCAATTCCTTGAGCAATGCCCGCGCCTGGGCCGCGCCAGCGTCTTCGATCATGTCTAGATCGTCTCACCAATTTCTAATGTGCGCTGACCCGCCCCACAGCGTGTGGCCGGCAGATGAACCAGCGGTTGACGGAGGGCGCTGGAAGGCGCACTCTGTCGCGATGCCTGAGTTGAGTGAACAGCTCTTGATAGCCGAAGTCGAACAACGCCTGACCACCAGCTACGCGCAGATCCCGGCGAGCACGGTCGCCGCCGCAGTTCAGAACGCGCACAAGCTGTTTGACCAGAGTCGGATCCGGGATTTCGTCCCGCTGCTGGTTGAGCGGTATGCCAGGGCGGAGCTGAAGCTTTACGACGCGGTGCCCCGCTAGTTGAGACTGAAGACAAAAAGGTCGGAGGGCACGAATGCCCTCCGACCCGTTGGGTGGCTGACGGGACTCGAACCCGCGACAGCCAGGATCACAACCTGGTGCTCTACCAACTGAACTACAGCCACCGTTGCTGCCACGAGCGCTAACCCGATATGCAGCGTGGTCGATCTTAACCGTATAGGCGGGCTGTGGCCGAATCTATTCAGTTCGGGGTGGCCGCCGGCGGCCCGAGTTCCGCGGCGATGGCCGCGATATCGCTGGTAGACGGTCCGGGCGGGGCGACGAACGCGGTCCGGCGGTAGTACTTCAGTTCCTGGATCGACTCGTGGATATCGGCCAGCGCGCGATGGGCCAGGCCTTTTTCCGGCTGGCCGAAGTAGATGCGCGGATACCAGCGTCGGCACAATTCCTTGATGGAGCTGACGTCGATCATCCGGTAGTGCAGATAGTCGTCCAGGGTCGGCATGTCGCGGGCGATGAACCCCCGGTCGGTGGCAATCGAATTGCCGCACAACGGCGCCGTCTTGGCCGCCTTGACGTGCTGACGGATGTAGTCGAGCACCATGGTCTCCGCGGTCGGCACGTCGATCGTCGACGTCCTGA
Organism: Mycobacterium sp.; assembly: GCA_040511255.1. Lineage (GTDB taxonomy): Bacteria > Actinomycetota > Actinomycetes > Mycobacteriales > Mycobacteriaceae > Mycobacterium. The sequence goes on from JBEVHL010000098.1 coordinate 3,763, forward strand.
CCTCTTCGATCAGGCCGGACTTGGTGTGCATCCGGGTGACCACCTCGACCATCCCGGACAGGGCCGCATCGTCGGTGTGGATGACCACGTCGATGCCCTCGCCGATGACGTTGAGATCGGCGTCGGTGACCAACGCCGCGATTTCGATGAGGCGATCCGAGCCGAGGTCCAGCCCGGTCATCTCGCAGTCGATCCATACCAATTCTTCGCGCACGGGGTTCCACAGTATTCGCACGTCAGTCCCCGGGTGCGCCGACACCCATTTCGGGTAAGCGCTCGCCACGTAGTGTCGTGGGTTGCCGGATGGTGGACACCGGCGGGAGGACAACCGCTATGAGTACCGAATCCACGCCTGCCGGACCGCCGCTGACCTCCGCTGAGAAGATCGCCGGGGGATACGCCGTCGACGGCCTGGCGCTGGAACTCGGCTCGGTCGTGGTCGACGGTCTCGCCGATCCGACGGCGCATGTCCGGATCCCGTTGGCCACCGTCAACCGGCACGGTCTGGTGGCGGGCGCGACGGGCACCGGTAAGACCAAATCGCTCCAGGTGCTGGCCGAGCAGTTGTCCGCCGCGGGCGTGCCGGTGCTGATGGCCGACGTGAAGGGCGATCTGTCCGGGTTGTCCCGGCCGGGCGCGCCGGGCGACAAGACCGCGCAGCGTGCAGCGGACACCGGTGACACCTGGACGCCGACGGCGTTCCCGGTGGAGTTCCTGTCGCTGGGTACTTCCGGACTCGGGGTGCCGATCCGGGCGACCATCACCAGCTTCGGTCCGATCCTGCTG
>JBEVHL010000099.1:0-13945 GCA_040511255.1 Mycobacterium sp.
ACATTTGCACAAGGTGTGCGAGGCTGGGCGGTAGCGGCGGTGGTCCAGTGGGCGGGAGGTGACGGAGCGGTGTTGACGATCGCCAAGCTCGGCCAGTGGTCGGTGTCCTACTACGTCGACACCGCCCGCCAAGCGTCGGCAGAAGCGCTCAATGGCCGCGCGGCCGGCGGGGGCTTGGGCGAGTACTACAGCGAGTCCGAGACGCGGCTTCCGGCGTGGCTTTCCGCCGGCCGCGACGTGGCCGAGGCGATGGGTTTGACGGGTGCCGGCCGCAATGGGGAGACCGCAGATTTGGATGCGGTGACGCGGTGGCTGGACGACGGAATATCGCCGTGCGAAGCGAGTGGCCGCGCGTTCAATAAACGCGACGGGGTGCACGGGTATGACTTGACGTTTTGTGCCCCCAAGAGCGTGTCACTGCTGCGCGGTCTCGGTGACGATGTGATGGGCAAGGCGGTCGCCGAAGCTCACGCCTACGCCGTCGCCGAAGCGATGGAGTATCTGGCCGAACACGGGGGCTACACCCGGGTCCACAACCCCATCACCGGACAGAAGGATCTGGTGCGGTTGCCGGGAATTGTGGCGGCCACTTTTCAGCACGAAACCTCCCGCGCCGGAGACCCGCATCTGCACACGCACACAGTCGTTCCGAACCGTCAGGCACGCGCTGACGGCAAGCTGGTGTCCTTGGATGGAACGAGCCTGTATCACGAAGCGCGGGCCGCCGGAATCGTCTACCAAGCCTCCTTGCGTCGCGAGCTGACGCGCATGATTGGCATCGAGTGGGGCGAGGTTGATCCGCGCACCGGGATGGCCGATATCGCCGGGGCGAACCGCGGCGATATGACGTCGTGGTCGCAGCGTGCGACACAGCTGCGCGAGTGGGCCAGTGGGCATCTGAGAGTCGAGTGCGACGAGCTTTCCGCAGGGCAGTTGGCGACCGCGCAGAAGGCCACCAGGCCGCGGAAGCCCGAGGGTGTCGCATGGGCGTCGCTGCGTGTCGCATGGGCCGCTGATGACCGCACTTTCCGCATCAGTCGGCCAGCTCAGCAGGCCGCGCGGGAGGCCCGTCGAGAGGCCGGCGTCGACTACGCCGACGTGGTGCGTCGCGCCGTGGCGCATGGACTCAAACAGGCCGCATTCACCCGGGCCGATTTGGTCGAGGCGATCGGTGCGCGGCTGCCCATCGACGACGCCGACGGACCGTCCCCGCGGGAGGTCATCGAGCGCCTGGCCGATGATGTCGCACTGCGCATTGGAGACGAACGGGCTGCGCATCAACGCGAAGGGTCGATCCGCTATACGGCAGCCGATTTGGTCGTCGAAGAACGCGCCATCGTCGAGCTGATGGGCCGCCGCGACAGCCGCGCCGCACTGCCCTCTGTCGACACCGCTGGACTGTCGCCGGATCAGGCCCGGGCCATCACCGCGATAGCCACCTCGGAGCGGCTCGTGCAGCCTCTTAGCGCGCCCGCAGGGGCTGGGAAAACTCACTCGCTGCGGGCACTGCGGCGCGCGGCGAATGCGGCCGGGAAACGCGTTCTGGTGGTCGCTCCGACCGGTCGTGCGGTCGACGTCGCGGTGCGTGAGCAAGCCGGGGATCGTGGCGCCACTCTCGATGCGTTGTTGGGTCAGCTCGAGCGCGGTACCGAGGTCCTCGACAGTGACACCCTGGTCATTGTCGACGAGGCCGGCATGGTCGGCACCCAACACCTGCGCACGTTGCTCGACGCGGCCACCGCCGCCGGGACGAAGGTGGTGCCAGTTGGGGACGAACACCAGCTTGCGCCGGTTGCTCAACGCGGCGGCACCTTCGCTCAACTGGTCACCGATCTGCCCTGGGCGCAACGACTGTCCGAGGTGTGGCGGATGCACGACCACGACGAGCGGGACGCTTCGCTGGCCGTGCGTGAGGGAGGCCCGGCCGCGCTGCGTCGCGCCGTGGGTTGGTATCGCCGCCAGGACCGCCTCCACACTGGGGACGCAGTCACCATGGCCGATGACGCACGGACGGCGTGGCAGGCCGACATCACCGCCGGCCGGGACGCACTGCTCATTGCCGATCGGTGGGAGATGGCCGATGCGATCAACATTCGGATTCACTCCGAGCGGATCGACGAGGACGCGCCTACGGTGCCCGCGGCTCGCGGGCACCGCCTCGCGGCCGGCGACGTGGTGATCACCCGGCAAAACACCATCGACGTCGACACCTACACCGATCACACACTGGCGACCGCGGCCGACCCGATCCGCAACGGCCAACGCTGGGAAGTCCTCGCCGTCGACACCGACAAGGGGCGGATCGCGGCGCGGCGTCTCGACGACGGCGCGCTGGCCACCTTGGCGGGTGACTACCTACGCCAGCAGGTCCACCTGGGCTACGCGGTCACCGTGCACGCCGCCCAGGGCGTCACCGCCGACACTTGCCACACGCTGCTCTCCGCAGACAGCGCCACGCGCGCCATCGCCTACGTCGGCCTGACCCGCGGCCGGCACGCCAACACCGTCCACCTGTACGACACCCGCGCCGGGGAAGGCGATCACGAACACGCCGAGACCGTCCCTGGCCAGCACACCGCGCGCCGGGGCACCCCCGGTGAGGCCGCCGCCGCACTACGTCGTGTCTTGGGCCGCAGCGACCACGCCACCACCATCACCGACGCGGCTCGCGAGGCCGACGAAGGCCAGCTCCCCCAACCGGTCGCCGAACTACGCCGCTACCACCGCACCGTCACCCACCGGTTGCGCCGCGAACACCGCACCGAGCGCGACACCGCACAAGAACGCAGCATGCACGCCCGCATGCATGCATCCGATCGCGCGTTGGTCGAGGTGTTGGCCGCCGCCAACCGCTACGGCGCACCGCTGCCGTCCTCGGGGCTTCGCCGCGACCCGGTGGCCGTCGCGCTCTCCATGCCCAAGGTCGTGACCACGCTGGCGGCAGAGCGCTACACCCCCGAACTCGTCGAAGCGATCACCACCGCGGCCGCCGACGCCGGCCGAAACCTGGCCCGCATCAGCGCCACACCGCAACCCGGTCAAGTCAGCCTCGCCCAGCTCGCCAAGGGCCTCCACGACCACGCGACCGCGGGAGCCGTCGTCGTCGTCGAAGACGCCGCCACAGCCAACCCCGCACATCTGGCGGCCGTGGCCACCGCCCTGGTCCCCCACCGCGGCCGGCTCCTGCTCGTCGACAGCGGCGAGCCCGGGAACGCCCGACGACTCCTCGATGGACTCGGCCTGCCGTGGAATGAAAATCCAGTCCCCGCAATGGATATCGACGATCCAGTATTGGCGGCCACCGCAGAGCGTCACCGCGCCGAGGCCGCCCGCAGCTGGCGGATCCGCACCAATCCGCCGACCCGCGACCGAAGTCGAGACCGTGACCGCGGACACGGCCTCGACATCGACTAATTCGTCAGTTGATTACTGGTTGGCGATAGCGCTCGGTTGCCAATTATCTTGTCTGACAGAGCATTTCGCCACAGCCTCGGGGAAAGTTGCTTCAAGTCTGTTGAGCACCGATTCGCAATGGGAGTCATCGAATCCCGCGCGGGTCAGATCTCGCATGCAGCAGACGAGAACGTCGGACATGCCAGGGCCGGCCAGTGCCGCGAACATGCCGCCGTAGGTCGCCGCCACCGCATCGGCGTAGGCGTCCCGCACGGTTGCGAAGGCCTCGTCGAGGAGTTCTTGCACCGCAACGGCGTACCAACTCAGCTCGACGGTGGACGTCTGCACCGAGGACAAGAATTCTTGCGCGTATCCGAGTGATTCGCGCCAAAGGGCTTGATGGGTAACCCGATAACGGCTTTGTGGCTCCAGCCCCACGACGAAGTCGACGCCCTCGAAATGCGTCACCGGAGAGCCCGGCACCGGCGCAACAGATCCCACCGCCGCCGGGGCTTGCATCCCGGCATCGGGGCACGGAGCCATCGAGGTCACCACCGCCGCCAGCGCCGTAGCCAGCCGCACGTGCAGCCCCTCCAGGACGACGGCATGCGACACCAACGGATAGGCGAAATCAAAGTCCTCTCCGCTGTGATCAGGGATGGGAGTGCAAAACGCTCGGGCCCACTGAGCTGCCCGAGCAACGAAGAACGCCAGATCGGCATGGCGCGTGCCCAGCTCCAGGCCTTGGTATTCCGCGTCGATCAGAAAGTCGTCACCGGTCGTCATCGTTCGCCCAAGTCTTCCTCGACACTGGTCAGCTCTTTGACGATGACGTCGCGAAGATGGATGTCCCCGGCGGCGGCTGCGGCGTAACACATATCGGGGAGCGGCAGTGGGCGCGTGGCCCACCCGCCGATCAGCTCAGCGGTACGGGCCACCATCCAGTGCGCCCGGTAGCGCGCCAGCTCCTCAACGGTGTCGCTCGGATCGGACTGGCCCACGAATCCTGGCCGGAAGATCGAGGTCACCGTGTTGAAGTCCTTGGCCGCGGCGTCATACTCAGCCCACTGCTGGGGGCTGGGATCAATGTCCCCGCCGCGAGTCAGCCAGATCACGCGCACTGCATTCGGAATGCCGCCCTCGACGGCCTGGGCCTGGGTGGTCGCTGAGTTGACCAACGACGCGCTGACCCGCGAGACGATCCTGTCTTGGAGCATCGGGTCGGTGTCCATGATGCGAAGCAGCCGCGGATACACCTCCGGCCACAGCACCGCCAGACGGTGCACGTGCATTCCGTCCAAGGCTGGGGCCGGAGCCTGGACACCAGGCTGCAGTAGCGAGTTGGTCTGACGCGTGCATGACGGTGGGTGCTCGACCCCGGCGTCGCGCAGCGCACTCACTCCGACCGTGGTCGCTGCGGCGACCAGACGCCAGCCCAGCTCGGCGCGCAGCTGCGCGTACTCGACGAGGACCCGTGATGGATCGGACCAGCCAAACCACAACTGCCGGAAATGGTCGTCCACCAATGGATCTGTGGCCAGCACACGAACCGATCGAGGAACGAACACGCCCGCGGGAATGTAGCTCGCACCGTCATTGGAGGTGATGACCGTTTCCGTGCCGCTTGGAGAGCGGAAGACCCCCACCGCCCATTCGATCGGATAGTTGACCGCTTGAGCCGCGTGCTGGAGCTTCCAGGCCAGCTCCTTGGCCGCCGCGGCGTCGGCCGACTCGCGCCGCTCACGAGCCGCCGCCGTCTGCCCCGCGGCCACCACACTCGCCGGAATCAGCGTCGCGCCCGCGCCCGCACCAGAGGGCGGCGGTGAAGCCGGTGGAGCATTACTGGCAGCGCCGACCGTTCCGGCCGGCATCGTCGTCGGGGGCGGGACAGCACCCGCGGGCGGCCCCATCGACCCGGGCGGAAGCATCATCGGCGCACCCCCGCCGGTACCCATCCCCGCCCCGGTAGGAGTCGCGGCCGGGGCCACCATCCCTGGCTGCGCCGCGGCCGGCGCTACGCCACTGCCCGCCGCCGCCGACACTGGCGTGGCAGGCCCGCCCGCCGACAAGGCCGGCGACGGACTTGCCGGAGCGGGCGGCGGTGGGGGTGCCGAGGGGATTCCCCCGCCGACGCCACTCGTCGTCGATATTCCCTGAGTGAACGCAGACAGAGGCGACCCGGCCCCGGTGCCCGAGCCAGGTACTCCCCCGGCATTCGGTAAAACGCCTCCCGCACCGGGCATTTGGCCCACACCGCCACCCAGCGGATTGGACCCCATCCCCGGCATGCCGCCACTTCCCAGGCCGCCCGGCATCTTCGGCACACCGCCGCCCATGCCGCCCATCGACGGCATACCGCCACCACCGAGCGCCGAGGCCGCCGGTGATGAAGCCACCCCTGGCGTCGGCTGCGTCACCGGCCCGGCCGCCGCCTTGATCGCCTCGTCGCCTGTAGCCGTCTTGATCCCAGGACCAACTCCCGGCTGAGTGGTTGACGTACCTGCAGGATCGGTCGGGGCGTCGTCCACAGGCTTAGGTGCGTCGGCCCCGGCTTTCCGCTTTTCGGTGTAGCGGTAGGGGTTTTCGTCCTGTTCGATACCGGGCGACGTCTCATGGTCGACTGGTTGCGCGGGAGGTGCTGCGGGAACGTCACCCCACTTTGTCAAAAGGTCTAGTGCCCTTGTGTTTTCGGTGCTTGCCTTGAAGGCGGTATGGGAGGCCATTGCGGCGGTTACTCCCGCCTCGGTCTGGTATCGGGCTATGCCGTGGTACTGGGTTACCAGGGCTTCGGCTTCGCCTGGCAGTTTTGCGCTCGCAATTTTGGCGTCAGCTTCGCGGACGAGCTGCTCTTGCCCTGAGCGCGTATCGCGCAGCACCGTGGCAATATCGGCGCACTTGTCTGCGACCTTGGCGTGCCATTCGGCGATCGTCTTGGCTTCCTCGGCCAGCACCGCGCCCGCTCGGTGTGCTTCGTCGAAGCCCTGCGAATCGGCGGCCTCGCGGAACGCTGCGTTGTCCTGGATGATCTGCCGGTGGATTCCGTCCCATGACGTAGCGCCAGCCCGGTAGGTCTGCTCCTGGGTGTCCCAGTGCGTCGCGTCCGGTGGCTCCATGTCCGGCGTAACTATCAGCCGCCCATACGATCCCGCAGACCCTCCGACAGCAGGCATCAGCGCAACCCGCACTCGGACGTGATGACATCGATCAGAGCGTTACCGCGTTTTAGTTCGCGAGCGGCCTCGTCCCAGTGCCGCATGTTTAGCGCGTGCAACATGTCGATGTTGGCCGCCATCCAGTCGTGCAGCGGTATTGCTGTCGAAGCTGGTGTGGCGTCAGTCAGCTGCGTACGCAGATACGCGACCGCAGCCATACCGGTACGTTTCTCCGTGGCCAATGCTGCGCGGCTCTCCGGGCTTGTCCAGCTCTGCTCCAACGCCTCGGCGCTGGACCTGCTCGCCAACGCCGTCGACCGCGCCGCCCGATCCCACGCGGCGCATGCGGCAGCGCTCGCGGCTTGCGTTTCGCTGCTGTTGTACGTCGGTGGCGGTGGCGGAACCACGTTCACTGTGTGCCGTGCCGGTTCGATTGGACGGGCGAGGGCCAGGCCGCTGGTCACTACGGCACCGACTGCGACCACGAACGCCGCCGCGGCGGCGGTGATCCCGGTGCGGTGACGCCGCCGGTACCCCATGGTCATGACACGACGGTATCGCGAGCGGGTGACATCAGGCCACCACGGCGGGCGCATTCGATATGGCGACTTTCCGCAGGTCTGTTGCCTATAGATAACACCGGGCAAATCAGCGCAGGTGGTCGAGGGTGTGCCTAAAATGACTATTTTAGACGCACTCGAAGCGTGGTGATCACCGATTGCGGCTGAGCAGCTCGCGCAGTCGCTTGGCTCCGCGGTCGGACACCGATTGCGACGACAAGGCATACGCAGCGGCCTGATCGGGAGTCAGTCGACCGCCGCTGATGTGATCGCTTAGAAACCGCCGCACTTGCGCCTTTTCATCTGCCCCTGTCCAGCCGTTACGACCGCCGTAGAAAATGACGGAATCAAGGTCTTTGCGGACATCATCGTCGACTTGGGACGTAGTGACCTGCCCGGTCAGCAGGTTGATCGCGGCCGCGCCAGCAGCCCATTCGGCTAAGGGCGTGGAGCCCTCGACGACAGCAAGCGAATAGCCCCGAGCCAAGCCCATCGCGAAGTGCAACGACCGTTCGTCTGGCACGAACGCCAGAACCGGACCGCGATCGGGTCGGCTACGGCTCTGGGGTGTGGCGTGACCCCCCGCTCGGATGATCTCGTCGAGGTCGGCATAACCAAAGGTCGCCGCGTTTTGCGCGTTGCTCACCAGCAGCGGCGCTAGCTCCTCCTCGCGACTGCGTTCCCAAATCCAGTCGGCGGCCAGGGCGACGGCTTCCTCCCACGGCCGATCTTCGACGTCATCGGGGACCCACGCTGCGGCCCGCAGGTGAGTGGAGGGATGCAAATCCTCGGCGGCCATCACGCGATTCCTGACTGAGAACTGAGTTTGGCCAGGTAGCGGTAGGCCGTCGCCCGGCTCACCCCGAACGCTTGGGCAAGTTCGTGTACGGGTTCGCCCGTCCCGGCGAGGCGGCGCAGCTGTTCTTGTCGTTCGGGGGTCAATTTGGCCGGCTTGGTAGCCGGCAGTTGGCGGGCTCGCCGGGAGTCGCGCGAGGCAGCGCGACGCTCACGGCCGAGTTCGAGTTCAAGCTCGGCCAGCGTCGCCATGATGGTGGCCACCGCACGGCCTGTTGGTGTGCCGGTGTCCACACCTTCACGTAAGGCGCGCAACAGAATTCGGCGCTCACTCAGATCCGCGATGGTGCGGGTTACTTCCGCGACGGATCGGCCCAGTCGATCGATGGCGGTGACCACCACAGTGTCGCCCTCGCGGGCGTAATGCAGCAGGGCCGCCAGGCCCGGCCGAACGGTGTTCACCGCACCCGACAGCTTGTCGGTAAAGATTTGGCCGGATTCGACGCCCTGGGCGGCAAGCGCGGCGAGCTGTGCATCGAGGTCCTGGCCCAAGGTGCTGACCCGCGCGTATCCGAGAATCGCTGTCACACCGCTACCGTCTCATTGTCCTCTGACATCGAGGATCTGAGACACGCCGTGTGAGACAAGAAATGAGACACCGCGACCTGGCGCGATGTGACCACAACGCGGGCCATGTGGGGCCGTCTCACTTCTTTAGAAATGCGACACGCAACGGATGCGCGGCGTGGGACGTGAAGGGCTCAGGCTCGCTGATCAGTAGGGCGAGAATGGCAACGAATTCTTGTCATGGGTGTGCTTCGGCTGGGTTCGAAGGTAGGGCTGGTTGTTGTCGTGTGGGTCGCTGGGGCCACCAGCTGGCTTCGCGTAGGAGTGTGGCGATGGCGGGCACGGTGAGGGTGCGTACGACGAAGGTGTCGAGTAGCAGTCCGGCGCCGATGATGAGGCCGGCTTGGATCATGATGGCGACGGAGCCGACCATGAGGCCGAACATGCTGGCGGCGAAGATTAGACCTGCTGAGGTGATGACGGCGCCGGTGTTTGCGACGGTGCGCAGGACGCCGACACGGATGTTTCGGCCGGATTCTTCGCGCAGGCGTGAGACGAGCAGCATGTTGTAGTCGGCGCCGACGGCAACGAGAATGATGAACGCCAATAGCGGTACGGGCCAGGCGATTTCCTGGCCGAATCCCCATTGGAAGACCAGGACGCCGATGCCGAGGGAGGCCAGGTAATTGAGCAGGACTGTGCCTAGCAGGTAGAGCGGTGCCAGGAGCGCGCGCAGCAGCAGGACCAGGATGAGTCCGACGATGAGGGTGGTGGCGATGGCCAACTGTGCGAAGTCTGCCCAGAGGAATCGTTGGATGTCGGAGTTGACGGCGGGGAAGCCGGCGACGGAGACGGTGGCTTCTGCCAGTGAGGTGTTGGGTCGTGCGGTGCTGGCGGTGTGGGTGATCTGGTTGGCGAGGTCCATGGCTTCGACGCTGTAGGGGTCGTAGCTGGTTTCGATCATGAAGCGCGCGGTCTTGCCGTCGGGTGAGAGGAACTGTTTGGCGACGTCGGTGAATTGCCTGTTCTCGAAGGCGTTGGTGGGCAGGTAGAACCCGCTCGATGAGTCGGAGTCCTTGGCTGCGCGTGCAGAGTTTTGCAGTTGGGTCGCGATTTGGCTCATGCCGGAGAGCATTTCGATGTTGCTGTCGGCGAGGGTGCGCACACCGGTCGCGAGCGCTTGGGCGCCGGAGGCGAGTTGGCCGATTCCGTCCTGGAGGCGGCGAAGGTTGGCGGCCAGGTCGTCGGGGTTGCCGAGGGCGCCGAACGCTTTGTCCAGGGTGGCGACCGCGTTTTGGACGTTGGTGAGGGTGCCGGTGACGGTGGCATTGGTGGCGGGGTTGTAGCGGTCGCCGAGGGCGGCGATCTGGTCGAAGAATCCGCCGTCACGCAGGGTGGTCAGGATTTGTACTTGGTCGCGGATCTGGGCGCATTGCGGTGTGGTCGCACACCATGGCGAGGTGTTGAGGGCGCCGACGAGCGGGTCGAGCATGGTGATCGCGTTCGCTGCTTGTTCGGCCAGCGGTCGCAGGCCGGGGCCAGCTTGGATGGCTTGATCGGCGGTAGGGGCGGTGGCCGAAAGTTGTTGCAGTAGTGGTCGGAACTGGTTGATCTGGGTGCCGGCGGATTGTGCTTGGCCGAGGATTACGGCGAGGGGGGTCAGGGCGGTGCGCACGGTGGTGTCGAGTTGGGCTAGCCCGCCGGCGAGTTGATCGGCGCCGTCGGTGAGTTTGGCGAGGTCGCCTTTGCGGGCGTTGCCCTCTGCGACTGCGCCGGCCATTTTGTCTCCGATCTGGCCGTTTTGCCAGGCCAGTTCCGCTTGGTCGAGGCGTTCCCCGGTAGGGCGGGTGACTCCGGAAACCTTGGTGACACCGCTGACTTGGGAGACGCGGGAGGCCATTTCGTCGAGGTCGGCGAGTCCTTTGCCGGTGCGCATGTCGGTGGGGTTTTCGACGACGAGGAATTGGGTGATGACGATGTCTTTGCGGAAGTGTCGGTCCAGCAGCTGGTAGCCCTGGTTGCTTGCGGTGCTGGCTGGTTGACCTTTGCGGTCGTCGTAGCTGATTTTGATGGTTGCTGCGACCGCGGACAGTGCGAGCAGGATGACGAGGCTGACGATCAGCAGCGGCACGGGGCGACGAACCACGGCCACGGCGACGCTGTTCCAGTAGCGGCGGGTGCGATCGGATTTGGGTTCCCCGATGCCGCGTTTGGCGGCGATCGCCAGTACTGGCGGGAGCAGGGTGACGGTGGCCAGGAAACCGAACAGGACGGCGATGGCGCACGCCGGGCCGAGGGCGGCGAAGACGCTGAGTCGGGCAAAGACCATGGCTAGGAAGGCGAAGGCAACGGTCGCGGCGGAGGCGAGGATGACGCGTCCGATGCTGGCGGTGGCGTGGATGATGGCTTGGTCGGGGGGTACCTGCGCGCGGCGCTGTTCGTGGTAGCGGCTGATCAGGAAGACGGTGTAGTCGGTGCCAGCGCCGAGCAGGATCGCGGTCATGAATGCCACGGTGAACTGTGAGACGGGCATGCCCATCTCCCCGAGCGCGGAGAGCACACCGCGTCCGACGGCCAGGCTCAGCCCGATCACCAGCAGCGGGAGCAACGCGGTGAACACCGACCGGTAGACGATCAGCAGGATCAGGGCGATGATGCCGACGGTAGCGATCGAGATCAGCAGCAGATCGTGCTCGGCGGAGGCGATCATGTCGCTGAACGTCGCTGGCGGTCCGGTCACCTGCGCGGTGACCGTTGATCCGGCGAATACTTCTGCGGCGATGCTGCGCACCGCCTTTACCGACTCGGCGGCGGTGGGGTCTCCCAGTGTGCCGGTCACCCCTACCGGCAGGTACCAGGCGTTGCGGTCGGGGCTGAGGGCCTGCGCTTCGGTGACCGGATCGGCCAGCAGGTCTTGAACCAGCAGAACGTGGTCGTGCTCGGCCTGCAACCGGGCGACGAGTTCGTCGTAGCGCTGCCGTGCTGCCGGTGTCAGACCGTTGGGGTCTTCCATGGCCACAAAGAGCAGGGTTTTCGACCCTTCTTCGCCGAAGGCGGTGCTCATGCGTTCCACCGTCTGCAGGGAGGGCGCATCGCGGGGAATGAGGTCCACCGACTGCTGGCGTACCACGGTTTCCAATTGCGGAAACAGCAACGCCAACACCACGGCCGTGCCCAGCCAGGCCCCGATGACCAGTGCTTTGTGTCGGAGGGTGAACCGACCCAGGGCTGCCAGCCGGGCGCTGTACTCGCGGTTGTCCGCCGGGTCGCGAGAGTCGTTACCGCGGCGCTGAGTTTGCGAGGCGGGGCCGGGGGAATCGGTCATGCCGTCGGTCACCGAACCTCCATGAGTCAACGATACTGTCGGTATCGCTACGCTACAGCATGTAGCACAAAGGCGGCGCCGGTGCGTCGGACACCAGCTCGCCCGAAAAAGCGGCCTACCGCGGGTTGACGATGTTGGCGTTGTCGTCCTCGGGCACGTCGTGGCGCACCACGCGCACCCGACCGTGGGGCAGGCACGCCATGTAGCCGTGACGTTTGCCGTACAGCTCCCACGCGGTCTCCTCAGCGTCGGGATCGACGTCGATGCGGTGTCCACGTGAAAAGCTCAGGTGCAGTCCTCCCTCGTCGTCGGACCAGGCCCGGGTGCACACCGCGCCAGCCAAATTGAGCAAGGGGCGCTCGTACACCGAGATTCGCAAAGGGTCGATGAGGACGGCCTCGACCGGAAATCGGTCGACAGCGGGCAGGGTCAGTATCAGGGGGCGCGAGATGACGATTTCGTTGTAGTCATCGAGGTCCAGAACCAGGCCGTCACGCACAGAGACGCGTTGTACGACACAGTCTTCGATCCATTGGGTGTACATGGCCGTCTCCTTCGACGCATCGGTGAGCCGCACCCCGAATAGTACTACCAATGGTATCGCTGCGATACTGAAAGTATCGTTACGGTGTAATGCTGCCCGCATTCGCCTGGTGGACGACTCGTCGGGTGGCCCGATCGATGCGGTCTCGGGTTTCGGCCGCTGACACCCGGTCGCTGATGAAGGCCACGAGATTGGCCAGCCAGATATCGGCGACGATTCCGGCGAGGCGCAGATCGGCCGGGGTGGGTTCACCGCCGGCGAGGGTGCGGGCCAACAGGGTTTCGATCGCCGCGGCGGCGCGGTCGAGTTCAGCGGCGGCGCGGGTGTCAGCCATGACGAAGGCGCGTGTCATCGCGTCGGTCAACAGCGGGTCACGCTGCCAGCGATCGTGCAGGTGCTCGGTGAGCCGGTCCAGTCGCTGCTGCGGCGTGGAGGCGCCGGTGGCCCAGTCCCCGGATACATCGAGGCGCTGAAACTCTCGGATCAGCGCCGCCACCAGCAGATGGGTTTTGGCTGGAAAGTATCGGTAGAGCGTGCCCACAGCGATACCGACCCGCTCGGCAACTGTCCGCATGTGGACCGCGTCGTAGCCGCCGGTGGCAGCAACAGCGAGCGCGGCATCCATAATCGCTTCCCGGCGACGTGCGGAGGCGCGTGAACGCAGCCCGCCAGCTGTGTGGCCCTGGTCGCCAGCCGAAACCCCCTGAGCCTGTACCGTTTCGCTGCTAACCCGCGCGCTGGCGGCGGTCATGATGCTTGGTCGCCGCCGCGGCGCGAGAACTGTTCGAGAAGCTCACCAAATCCACTGATGTCGCCGTGAGCGGCGAAATGCGCGGTGTCGACCACGACGAACACCGCATTCGCGGTAAACCGAGTAACGCCTTCCTGGACCCCTGCCGCCGCGACATGAAGCGCCCGCCCCTCACGGCCGGTGATATGCGCGGTGATGCGGTGAGGCTGGTGCAGTGGCACCGGCTGCAGATACTCCACCGTCAGAGCGCGCGTCACCGCCGGTGTGCCGGCGATCCACAGCGTGAAGCCCAGCACGTCATCGCACGCCGCCGCCACCGCCCCACCATGGGCTAAGCCAGGGGCCCCGATGTGGCGCTCATCGAAGGTCACATCGGCATACACCACGTCGGCGCTGCGATAGACCACCAGCCCCAGCCCGTGCGGATTGTCCGGGCCGCACCCCATGCACGTCGGGGTGTGAGAAGGCAGCCGTTCCGACGGCGCCGCGCTTTCAGGCACTAAACCGCTCCCAGTACTATTGGTTTCGCTGCGATACTCTTAGTACCACAACGGCTAGACTGTCGTTCACGACATCGCCCGAAATTCAATGCCGAGGTGAACCTGTGAACGACAGCAGCCAATCAGCGCTACCCCCCGATGACGACATCGACCCGCGAAGAATCCGCTCACGCAACCGGCTACTGGATGCTGCCGCAACACTTCTCAGCACAGGAGGGGTCGAAGCCGTCACCATCGATGCGGTCACCAAAGCCTCCAAGGTGGCCCGCACCACGCTGTATCGGCATTTCCAGAGTTCATCGCATCTGCTTGCAGCCACATTCGAGCGACTCCTTCCGCAGGTGACCACACCGGCGCC
>JBEVHL010000100.1:0-23134 GCA_040511255.1 Mycobacterium sp.
CGACCCCGAGGTCGTCAAAGAGGCCCGGCGGTGACCGCGCGCCTGCCCGGCACGCTGTACCTGATCGACACCTCGGCGGCCTCCCGCATGGTGGCGAACCCGCAGGTGCGCACGATGATCGAGGCCTTGATCGACGACGGCATCGTGGCCACCTGCATCACCCTCGACCTCGAAGCCGGTTTCACCGGGCAGAAACCCTCCGAGGTCGACCACATCCTGCACGCCCGCCGCGATCACCTGGTCAACCTGCACATCACCGAAGCGGTGGAGAACCGGGCGCGAGAGGTGATGACACTGCTCGCGCTACGCGGGCTGCACCGGGCTGCGGGCGTCTTCGATCTGCTCACCGCCGCCGTGGCCGAGCATCACCGGGCGATCATCCTGCACTACGACGCGGACTTCGAGCACATCGCGTCGGTAACCGGCCAGCGGCACCAGTGGATCGCCCCTCGCGGCTCGATCGACTGACCAACCTGGTGCCCGCATTGGCATTGCGGGCACCAGGGCTGCCGCCTTAGCCGGGGGCCCGCGTCAGGCGATGCCGGGCAGGAACCCGCTGACGCTGATCCGCCGCGGCCGGCGCACCGCGGCGAGTTGCCGTTTCGCTACCGCTTCGCGTTCCTGACTGGAGTACAGCTGGCCGCACATGCGGCACTCGACGTATTCGCCGGTGGGCCAGGGCACCAGACTCGAGATGGTCCGGCAGTGTTCACAGCGGACCCCGAGGATCGGCTGCGGCGTCGGCTCGACCTCGCCCAGGATGACGCGCATCGCCCCGCACAGCGCCCGCACGTCCACGGCCAGGTCGGCGAGCACCCCGGGCAGACCGTCGATCGTCTCGTCCAGGTGCCGGGCCAGGAACGCGCTCAGCGCGGCCACGTCGTCGGGTGGCAGGTGGAAGTCCGGGTGCAGCCAGTCCCGCACGTGCCGGGCCCAGCCGTCCAGGACGGTCGCGACCGGCAGGTAGCCGACCTGGTCGCCGGGCTCCCCCAGCGGCAGCGCCCGCCGGGCCGGCGCGGTCAGATCCACGGCGTCGACGTTGATCGGCACCGGCGCGGTGCGGGTGCCGGTGATCGGGGTGTTCTGGCTGCGGGCCGCGACGTCACCGGCGGGCAGCAGGTGCGCGACCGGGTCGCGGCGGCGCCACTGCCCGAGCGGGCGGCCGTCCTGGTCGGTGAGCTCGTACCAGCGGTCGTCGACGACGGCGCCGTCGCCGCCGGCCAGCCGGGCGTAGAGGGTGGCGATCGCATCGACGTCGCGGTGCAGCCGGGCCCGGTCCCCCGGGCAGGCGATCTCGGCGACCCGGGGCGGGCCGTCGGGGCGGTAGACGCGGCACAACACGCAGGTGTGATCAGCCATCGAGGATCTCCGTTTCACGCGCTGGCAGCCTGTAGGCTTTGTGCGAGATCGCGGTGATTTCCTCACGGAGGATGTCGTCGAGGTCGGCACTTGAGATCCGGGGGGAACTCGCGCTCCCGTCCCTTCCGCGCTATCACCGAGCAGGCGCGCTGGGGGCGGGGGCGCACCTGCGTCCGGGGCGGTCAGGGAATCCGGGTGATCTGATTCCAGCCCTGCCGCAAGTCGACGCGGGCCGCAATGGCCATCTCCTGCATGATCTGCTGCAGTTCCGGCCGGCCAAACCGCGACAGGTCCGGGTGCCAGTAGTCAGCGCCGCTGGTCGCCGCCACGCTCTGCGCCCAGTCCCGGGCGTGCAGCAGATCGTCGGTCAGCCGCAGCCAGTACTTGCCCGCCATCTCCAGCGAGTCCGCCGCGGCGTCGAGCGCGGCCAGCGGCAGACTGACGCGGGTGAACCGGCCCTCCAGCTCCACGGACAACTCGAAACAACGCCCGGTGCGCAGGTAGTCCCAGCCGGCCAGGACCACCTGCTCGAAGGGGTGCTGGCAGTGCACGCACCGGCGCTGGCGGAACAGCTGCACCGGGCGCAGCGCGCTCCCGCTGATGCTGACCTGCCCGCACTGCGGGCACCGGCGCTGGTAGGTCAGGACCGGGCCGTACCGGTCGAGCACCTCTTCGCGCGACGGCGACCGGGCCGGATGGCAGGCGGGGCAGGCGGGGTTGGAGATGCGATGCGGCACGCCGTCGTCGCAGCAACACCAGTTGAGGTCGAAGGCCTCGCGGTACGCGCGCCGGTCGGAGCCCTCGGTGTCGCGCAGCCGGCGGGCTTCCTCGCTGACCGCCGCCGCCAGCGAGAACAGCTCCCGCGGTGGCTCCTGCTCGGTCTGCTCGGTGTACCAGGAGTGGTCGGGTCTGTCTTGGACCTCGTAGGCCCTGGTCGCGCCGGCGGCCTGGTGCCGGGCCTGGCAGTCCGGGCCGGCGTAGTACAGGCTCGGGTGCTCGTCGGTCAGCGTGGTGCCGCAGCCGCAGGCGCACTGCTGCAGCCGGGCGCCGCTGACCGTGTCG
Source organism: Mycobacterium sp. (assembly GCA_040511255.1). Classification (GTDB taxonomy): domain Bacteria; phylum Actinomycetota; class Actinomycetes; order Mycobacteriales; family Mycobacteriaceae; genus Mycobacterium. The sequence continues at coordinate 2,422 of JBEVHL010000100.1, forward strand.
TCGATCTGCTGCAGGATGTCGTCGGACACGGGGGTGGTCGCCTCTCGTTTCACACGTCTGCGCCTGCCCGCCATGATTCCCGGCGAGCGACGCGTTCGTCCTGTGAAACGAGCCGGGGACGGCAACGTCGTTGCCGTCCCCCGCAACCGGGCCCTGCGGGGGGACCGGGCTCAGCTGCCTGCCATCAGGGTGCTCATCAGCGTCTGCAGCTGGTTGGCGGCCGCGACGGTGGCGGCGTCCTGTTCGATCTGCTGGCGCAGCCGCCGGATCGTCGAGTCCTTCTGGATGCACTGCTCGGCCAGGGCCTGGCCCTGACTCTGCGCGGAGGTCAGCTTGCTGGTCAGGTCGCGGACCGTCGCGGTCAGGTGCGCGTTCTGCTCGCGCAGCTGATCGGCGATCTCACCGCCGTCCTTGAGCGCTTCCAGACGCTTGACCATGTCGGCCAGCGGCACCTTACCGGCGCCCGGCACGTTGACCGCGGCGGTGCCGCCGATCGTGTTCGCCGTCGCCGTCGCCGGCGGGCGGGCCGTCGCGGCGACGCCGGCGATCTGCACGCGGCCCAGCGGTGGCGTCTCGTGCCGGCGAACCTCCAGCGGGGGCGCGGGAGACACCGGCGCGGCCGCCGGCGGCGCGACCGGCCGGGACGGCGGAGTCGTAGCGGGCTGCGGTGCGGGCTGGTGCGCCGCCGGGCCGCCGCCGTTCGCGCTGTGCGCTAGGGCGTTGGTGGCGGGCGCGAGCATGGGCGGGGGGGAGCTGAACGCCGGAGTGTTCGCGGCGGTAGCCGCCCGGTCGCGGACGTTGTGGGATCCCAGCAGTGCGGCCAGGCGTTCGGAGCTGCTCGGCGGCGGTGTGCCGTGGGGGGCCGGCTGGAACAGCGGCGACGGCTGGGCCGGGCCGCGCAGGGCGTTACCCTCAGCCCGGGTGGCGGCGGTGCTGGCCGCCCGGGCCGGCGGGCCGTCGTTGCGGCGCCCGTTGACCGGTGTGACCGGAGGTGGCATGTCGGGCAGGGCGTCGGGGTGGTAGCCGTTCATGACGGCCTCGATCTGCTGCGCTTCTTTGAGCTTCTTGGAGTGGCGGGCCTTGGCGCCAGGGGAGAGCAGCTCGGGGTGTTTCTCCTTGCGGTGCCGGGCGACCGACTGCCAGCTCTTGCCGATGAAGTCACCGACGATGCAGGCATAGACGAACTGGCCGTTCTCCAGCAGAAGTTCAAGGCTCTTGTGGTCCTTGGGGCCCAGCGGTGTGGTGACGTAGTCCCACTCGGCCACCTCGACACCCTCGATAAAGCGGTAGCCGCCGGGCGCGTCGCCGACGCCGGCGGGCGCGAGCTGGTCGTCGGCCGGGATCTCATCAACGGCCGGGTCGGGCGTGACCTCGGTGGACGCCTGGGCGTTCGACGGTGAGCGGTGGTCGTCGCTTGACGTCGCGGGCATGCGTTCTTCGGCGTCGAGTAGCCCGGCCCTGGTCAACTGGGCGAGAACGTTCTCGGGGTAGTCCTTGACGGTGCTGTCGACCGCGATCGTGATGGCACGTTTGCCGCCGGGCGGGCTGATCAGGTAGTGGGCTTTGGCCATTCCGATGGCTTTACTGGGCCAGTTGACCGCTTCGCATCGCCTGACCAGGTCCATCAGCGCCTTCTTTGCCATCGCATCTCCTTCTGCTTCCGCGGTTTTTTCGTTGAGCCTGAGGATCTGCAACTCGGCGTCAGCTTGTTCGACCGACAACGATTCGCCGGCCTTCTGCCTCGCCAAAGCCCGCTGGTTGTCAACCTCTTCAAAGAGTCCGTGACGCCGCAGCCGGGACTTCGCGTTGCGGGTCGCCCGGTAGTCGTTGCTGAAACTGCCCATGGTCACGGTCTCGGAAGAGCCGGGCGGGTAGATGACGTACATGTTCTTGGAGTTCGTACGGAAACGCCAGTTCGCCTCTTCTACCAGGCGAATCAAGTCGTCTTGAGTCCGAGCTTCATCCATCGAACGACTTGGAGCTGAGCTCATCCACCTCTCCTTTCACGCCTAAAGCACGCGGGACGGGAGTGCGGGAACCAGGAACGGTCATGGCGTGCCGCCACGACGGTGGATCTGCAGGTCATCGCCGGTGCGGGCACCCGCGGCCATCAGACTTCGCACCCTTGGCAGCACGGCGGGCGCCGGCTCTCGGCGTCGGATTGCGGGACCGGGCACGTCATGGTGCAACTTGCAGATTCCGCAAGGCGGCAACCGTTGCTGAAGATCGTTCACATCCGACGGTTCCTGCACCCCGTCCCTCTCGTCGGGCCGCTATGACAACGGTCCAACGAGTCCGCTCCACAATGGTTGCTGCCATGTCCACGATCGGCTCCTTCGCAATCGGTGCCAGGCGTGCGGTCGCCCACCACCACGGAGGCTGCAGAGCGTACTTCACCGCACACAGCCAGTGGAGCACGGAAGGATTCCGGCCGGTAGTACTCACTTCGATTCATCTGCGGCTCCGGCGAAAACCGCAGGTTCACAGGGGCCCCGCCGCGGGCGGTTGCACCCATTCGGGTAGGTCACGGTTGCGCCACTCTCGGCGCGTGCCGGTCTGCCCCCTACACCGGATACGCGAAAATTCACGAATGACGAAAAAGCTTTGGGCCTTCGGGGCCTGCGTGCTGCTCAGCGCCGCCCTGACCACCGGTTGCACCGACGACGACTCCCCCGACGACGCCCCCACCACCACCGCCACCACACCGGCATCGCCGGCGCCGGCCAGCGTGGATCCCAGTGTCGCGGCCAGTCAGCGCGCCGACGCCGAGGACGACGCGGGTATCGCCCCGGTCCCCGAGGCCAAGGACGCCACCGCCTACATCGCCCGGCTGCGCGAGATCGACAACAGCATCGTCTCGCAGAACAGCAGCGAGAAACTCATCGACGCGGGCCGTGACCAGTGCACGACCATCTACGACACCGCCGACCGTAAGAAGCTCATCGAGGCGGTCAACGTGCGCTTCGCCAACGCCGGTAACCCCGACGGCTACAGCGAGGCGACCGCGACGATGATCAACGCCGCGGTCAAGAAGTACATCTGCCCCACCGACTGGAACTGAGCTTCAGCGCGGCGCCAGCCGCGGCCGCGGCCCCTCGACGATCTCCGCCGGTACCCAGCGCACCGGGTACCGGCGCTGCCGCAGCCAGCCGATCAGCTTCTCGGCGTCGCGTTCCTGCCAGCCCAGCTTCTGCAGGAACGGCGGCGGGTCGGCGATGACACCCTCGCGGGCGGCGATCTTCAGCGTGGCCTTGCCGTAGGTGACCTCGACCGTCCCCGCGCAGACCTCGCGGGGAAGGGTCAGCGACCAGCACAGCTTGTCCTGCTCCTGGGCCCGGTCGCGGGTGTATCCGGAACCGTAGGTCTCCGACCAGCGGCACACGATCCGCATCAGCCTGGTGCACCGGGCGGCGATCAGGTCGTTGCGGTCCTTGAACCCGTCCGGTTCCCACTGCTGATGCGCCGGCCTGAACTCCTCTACGTCGATACCGCGCTCGCGGGCCATCTCCACGGCCAGGGTGTCGATTCCCTTGGCGCCGCCGGAGACCACCAGATCGGGGCGCCGCCGCTCGAGAACACCCTCGATCCACAGTCGCGCCTCTGCCATGGCGTACCTGTCGACGAAGCGCGTACTGCCGACGATTGCCAGCGCGTCCACTGTCCATCCGATGATCGATACGGGGTGCGGGGCACCAGGTGAACCGGTCCCCCGCTTCGCCGGGCGCAGCGTATCCCAGGCCGGCACAGGCGACACCCGATCGGGGGGTCACCCGACGGTGCCGCCACCGGCCCACGTCGACAGCCGTTGATACCAGCAGCGGGGCGCGGCGCCGCCTGGGCGGGCACCCGGTCGTCACGGCCGCCGACGAGACACCGGAGCGCACATCGGCTGCCCGGTGCGGCGCCGCGCCCCCGTACCGGTTGCCGCTCAGACGGTTTCGACTCCGTCGACCAGGCGTTCCAGCAGCAGGTCCAGGGCCGGCACGTCGGCGTCGGGCAGGAACCGGGCGATCATCCGGGTCATGCTGGCCAGCGCGATCGGCATCCGTGACCCCTGGATCTCCGCGCCGCCGTGGATCTCCGGCTTCTCACCGCGCCGGCGCAGCACCATCATGACGTGGCCGAAGATGTCGACCATGCCGATCTGGCGGGTCTCGAAGCTGCCCGGCTGGTCCGCGAGCTCACGGGTCGGGTCGCCCGGAGAGTCCTTGGCGGCCTCGCGTGCCCAGCCCTCACTGCACAGGGCCATCCCCACGAGATCAGGACGCTGCTGGGCTACCCGCCGGGCGAAGCTGTCGTCCTGCTCGAAGACCCTGGCCAGCTGGAGCAGGTGCACGCCGGCCTCTCCGTCCAGCACGATCGGGACCGGGTGCAGCCTCACCGTGCCCGGGCCCTGCCGGCGCACCTCGCACAGCGTCGGCGCCAGCCCCACTCCCCAGCCCCGGCGGTGCAGGCCCGACTCGGCCTTGAGCAGCATCCGCTGCATCATCTCGTACTCGATCATCAGGTTCTCAGTGCCTTCGGAGTTTGTGCCACCATCCGCGGCGCGGCGGCCGGGGGCGGGTTGCCTGGTTGGGGTTGTGCAGGATCGCGATGGTGATGATCTCCCGCCCGGTCAGCGGATCCGAGATCTTCATCTGCCGGCCGGCCGGCGTGGCCAGCACCTCGTCGTAGACCTCGACCGCCCGGTTCAGCAGACTGGTGAACGACACGGAGTCGCGCGCCGCGGCCGTCCACAACCGTTCGTAGACATTGCCGCTGAGCTGGACCTTCACCACTACCGGGCCCTGGCGCGGCGGCGGGCCCAGCTCGTTACTCATGCTTACGGCTGCGCTTCGACGTCGAGGATCGCCTGAGCCAGCGCGATCGGGTGGCGGTAGACGTAGGCGAGGAACCGCGACGGCGAGCGGAACCCGACCGCCGAGCGGTACAGCTGCTCATGGTCGCGGGCCTCGTCGGCGACCTCACGCAGCCACTGCTCCAGGCACGTGCCGACCTCCCACGAGCCGCCGCCGGCCCACCGCCCGGCGGTCAGCGACTCGTGCAGCAGGGCGACGGCCTGCTCCAGCACGTCCAGGACGTCAGTGGCCATCGACGGCCACCCGGCAGGAGTCACGCGCCGGGTCCGGCGCCGGGCTGCCGGCGAAGACCCAACGATCCCTGAGCATGTCGTCGATCGCCTGCACCACACTGTTGGCCATCAGGCAGTCGTAGCCGTCAAGGCCGTCGAACTGCACCTCGAACTCCTGATGCTCGATGGCCACCAGTGCGAGGTGCAGCGCGGCGAACACCCTGTCACGGTTCGCCCGGCCCCCCGTCGCGGATTGCTCACCCTGCTGCGGTGCACTCACCCTCGTGTCCTCCGTTCGCCCCCGTGCCACCGGCACGCATACACAACGACCCCGCGGCGGCATGGATTCGCACACCCACCAAACCTGCGTGCCGGGTCGATCGCGCAGCGTCACGGATTCGGTAGGATGCTCGGCGATGGAACCCGATCTGCTCACCCTGATCATCACCGGCGCGCCCGAGTCGCCCGGGTCGCTGGACGTCGCCGGGGTCCTCAGTGTCAGCAGCGACCGGGAGCAGCGCATGTGGCCCACCGTGCTGGTCGAGCTCGGTCTGAGCATGTGGAGCCCGGACGGCTACCAGTACATGCCCGAGTGCCTGGTGCGCCGCGGTCTGACGCGGGTCAGATCGGTCCACGCGCCCGCGGAGCCGCCCTCGACGATCGACTGGGTGGTCCGGCTGCCCAACCCGCGCCGGGCCAAGGCCAGGACAGGTGTGTTCGCGCCCGGCCCGGACGGGAGACCCGGCGGCTGGACCGTGATCACACCGCTGCCGATGGTCCCGACCGAGTGGCCGCGGCTGGCCGCGGGCAGGGGCATGCGGTGCGGCGTGTGGGTGACGACCAAGACGCGTGGACTGTCCTTCGCACCTACCATCGTAGAGTTCAACAAGGGCCTGCAAGCCGCTGCCGACGACGGCGATGTGTTCTCCACGACCGCAGTAGTCCTGGAATAGGAGAAACTCTGGTGCCCCGCGATTTCTTCGCACCGGCCCCGATCGGCACTGCGGCGGCGGTCGCGCCCACCGCATCGGAGTTCGCCAACCCGTTCCTGGCCTGCCTGGAATGCGGGTCGCAGGTCCGCCGGCGGATGCGCGGGTCGAACAGCCCCTGCCTGTGCACCAGCGACTTCGCCAGCATCTGCGCGACCTGGTCGCCGGTCGGCGGCTGCCGCTGCACCACACCGCACGACTACCCGGTCAACGCGTGGAGACCACCCTGGGGTCGCTAGCTCAACGGCAGAGCAGCGGACTTTTAATCCGCCGGTTCCGGGTTCGAGTCCCGGGCGACCCACGATAGGTGCACAAGGGAGTCAGCCAGTGGGCCTCTACTACCAGCTCTACGAGCTGGTCATGCGCCTGCCGCCGATGTACATCCGGGTCGGCCCCGGGGAACTGCTCACCACGGCCGGGCTGGTCCTCGCGACGTGGATCGAAGTGTCGATGAACCGCAGGCACCGTTGAGGTGCGCGGGCTAGGCAGTTACCTGACGCGCGACGACCGGACCGTCCGGATCACCGCCGCCGTTGTCACCCTTCCTCCGCTCGCCCGCGCAGGCCCGCCCATCGTAGCCACCCCCTATGGTGCGGCAATGGAATGCGCCGTGGACTGCCGTGAAAAGCTTCTCAAGATCGCCAGCAACAACGGCGTGGACGTCACCGTCGAGACGACCGAACCGCGGTTTCACAACCGTCACCTGCACGTGCTGAGCTGCGAACACGGCCGCAGGTTCTACATGCAGCCGACCCTTCGCCAGATGGCCAAATGGAAGCTGCTCAGGCGTTGACACGCCCGGGTACTACCCCGGCCGGGGCGCCCGGCAGTAGCCTGCCGATATGACACTTTCGGCTGGAACCAGCGCAGTGATCGTCTGGCTGATCGTCGGCAGCTATCTGTCGGCGGTGCTCGTCAACGCCGGCGTCCAATGCGCATTCTTCCTGCGCGGCGACACTCTTCCGCTGTGGTCGGTCCTGACCACCGTGGGATTGGTGGTGGCAAGCGTGCAACTGGCCAGACTGCCGATCATGAATCAGTGATCCGATCCGGCTCACCGCTGCGGGTGTAAGTGCTTGCCGACCTCGACGCCGGCCGGACAAAGCCCGCACCACCCGATGTCGTCGACCAGGCCGCCCTGCCCGCAGCAGGTGCAGACCGCGTGCCGGAACCCCGTGCCCCGCTCGCGCATCGTCTGCTGGACGATCAGGTCGGGGACGATCACCAGGTCGGGATCGGTCAGGAAGTTGGTGATCCGCCGCAGGCCGTAGGGCGGGACCGGTGTTTGCCCGTCGAACCCAACACCGGCGTCCTCTGCCCCGCACCCGGTACAGAACAGGATCCAGGCCGGCTGGACCAGGCGAGACAACTCAGCCCAGTCCCGGCTCAAGTCGCCGGTCAGGCTGCCCTGCTCGGGGCGTACCACCGCGTAGCCGGGCCTGATCTGCAGCTGACCGTCCGGACATTGCTGGCATGCCGCGAACATCGACGTCGACCACCCTCTCCACCGCAACGAACGTCGCTGCCAGCAGCAGTATAGGAAGGCGAGAGCCGTTCAGATGCCCGCTTCCTGGCGGGCTTTGCGGTACGGCGGGCACTCGTGCAGCAGCAGGACGTGGCGTACTGCCTCACGCTTGGTCCGCGAGTAGTGCGTGATCGGTGCCATCACGGTGCGCTTGCGGGTGCCGATCGGCCAGGTCCCCGGCATCCAGGCCTGCTCGACCGGCGCCTCGGGGGCCGGCACGGTCAGGGCGTCGAACAGCATCCGCTTACCGAACTTGGTGTGCAGCCACTGGACGTGCCGGTCGCACCATTGGCAGCGATACACCGTCATGCGGGCTCCCCCTTCTCGGCGTTATTCTCCGGGGTCGGGTTTCCGGCGAGCCGTGTCGACCGCGCGGGTAGCGTTGTCGCGCTCGATTTGCAGCCGCAGGGCCCGGTTGACGTAATCCTGCCAGCTCAGTCCTTCCTCTGCCGCGGTGGCCCTGCCGCGCACCAGGAGCTCAGGGTTGATCTCTACGGCCTCGTCACGCATAAACACCCCCCATAGCGCATAGAGGTGTCACGATCTCAAGTAAGTCATGACGGCGCAACGATCAATTACCGGCGGCGGCCCGCACATTCAATGCATCGATCTTGAGTGTTGATTCAGTTTGATCTTTCAGACCGCGACAATGCCGCGCAGCGGCGGGTGGCATTCGTATTCGTGCATGGTGATGTCCGCGGCCTGGTAATCGAAAAGCGACGGGGCGTTTTTCAAGATCAGGGTGGGCATGTCGAACGCGGGGCGCTTGAGCTGGGTCATGACCTGCGTCAGGTGACTGCGGTAGATGTGGGTGTCGCCGCCCACCCAGATCAGCTCGCCGGGCAGCAGACCGCTCTGCTGCGCGACCATGTGCGTGAGCAGGGCGTAGCTGGCGATGTTGAACGGCACACCGAGGAAGAGGTCCGCACTGCGCTGGTAGACCTGCACCGAGAGCCGGCCTTCGGCGACGCTGAACTGGAACACGATGTGGCACGGAGGCAGGCGCATCTTGTCCAGTTCGGCGACGTTCCACGCGCTGACGACCATCCGCCGCGAGTTCGGGTCGGTGCGGATCGTGTCCAGGACACGGGTGATCTGGTCGATGTGCCCGCCGTCGGAGGTGGGCCAGGACCGCCACTGCCGGCCGTAGGTCGGGCCCAGGTCCCCGGCGGGGTCGGCCCACTGGTTCCAGATGCCGACGCCGCGGTCTTTGAGCCAGGTGACGTTGGTGTCGCCGCGCAGGAACCACAGCAGCTCCAGCTTCACCGCGTCGAAGTTCACCTGCTTGGTGGTGACCAGAGGGAATCCGGCTGCCAGGTTGTACCGCAGCCTGGTCCCGAACAGGCTGACCGTGCCCGTGCCGGTGCGGTCGGACTTATGTGACCCCTCACGGATGACGGTGTCGAGCAGCTGCTCGTACTGGGTGTCCTGCATGGTTTCACGCTATCGGCCCTGTACGTCGCTGTTCGGCCTCGGCGGCGGGGGCGTCACCCCGCTGGGCCCAGGATCTGCAGCCCGGCGTTGACCGCCCCGCGTTCGTTGAGGTATTTGCTGATCCGGTGGAAGGCGGCCTCGTACTTGGTGCGCCGGCGGTCGGCGTCGGACATCCGCGTCATCGTGGCCGGCAGGTTCACCACGCTGATCTCGGGCTCCAGTGACAGCCAGATCGGGATGGCCTCGGCGCGGGTCGCCGTCCACGTGCCTGCCGCCGTCTCGGTGAACGTGATGCGGGGCAGGAACCCTTCTTTGTTGTCCGGGATGGGGAAGTCGTGGCGGGCCAGCAGGTTCCCGACGCCGTAGGCGACCCACTTGCCGTTGATCTTCTCCATCGGCTGCACGACGTGGGCGTGGTGCCCGACGATCAGGTCGATGTCGGGTGAGGCCAGCAACGCCGCGGCGCCGTTGATCTGCATCGGGTTGGGCTGGTGCTGGCGTTCGATTCCCCAGTGCGCGGACAGCACCACGATGGCGGCGCCCTGCTGTTTGAGCAGGTGGGCCTGGATCAGGATGGCCGTGAGGTTGAACAGGTTCGCCATCCAGGGCTTGTCCGCCGGCAACGAGGTGCCGGCGTTGAGTCCGTAGGCGTAGCTCAGATGCCCGACCTTGACACCGTGGACGGTGTAGATGCGGGCCTGGCCGGCCTCGGCGACGGAGCGGGCGGTGCCGGTGTGGGCCAGCCCGGCGCCGTCGAGGGCCGTGAGGTTCGCGGTGACGCCCTGCGGGCCCTGGTCCAGGGAGTGGTTCGAGGCGGTGCTGCAGCCGTCGAAGCCGGTCCACTTGACGTCGTGGGCCAGCGGTGGCGGGGCGTTGAAGCGCGGGAAGTCCTTGGGGTCACCCGGGCCCATGGGGGCTTCCATGTGGCACAGCGCCAGGTCGGCGTCGGTGATCACGGGCCGCACGTCGGCCAGCAGCGGCCGGAAGTTGTACCCCTCCCCCGGCGCGGCGTCGCGTTGCGCCTGCTGCCAGGTCGGCGGGTGCACCAGGATGTCGCCGGCCGCCAGGATGGTGATGCTGCGCGCGGCCGCCGGCGCACGGGTCAGGGTGTGGTCGGGCCCGAAGCGGTGGGCCATGATCGGGGCGGTGGCCGTGGCGGCGAGCACCAGCGCGCTCAGTGGGATCCAGGTCAGCAGGCGCCGGCCTCGTCGGGACAGGTGCATTGGTCTCCCCTGCTCAGAATCGGATGGCCCGGCGCAGCCGGTCGCCGAAGTAGCCGTCGTCGATCACGCCGTCGCCGCCCAGGTCACCGAACGTCGGCCCGTTGGCGGTGCTGCGGGCGCTGACGAAACGCATGCGTTCCTCGTTGTCGCGGCCCAGGTAGATCCCGGAGTGGGAGATGTCGCCGGGCCGGTCGTCGTGCAGGGCGAAGAACACGGCGTCGCCGGGGCTGATCCGCGACAGGTCGTCCGGGGGGCTGTCGGAGCGTTTAGAGGACGCGACCACCACCGACGGGGCGTGATCGGCCATCGCCCAGGCCGAGCGGGGCAGCCCGTCGACGACACCGTTGCCGTAGAACAGCGGAATGCCGCTGCGGAATCCGTAGACCAGGCGCAGGTATCCCGAGCAGTCGAGTTGCCGGTCGAACTTCGTGGATGCCTGGATGACGCTCTTGCGGTCCGGGAACTTCCACGGGGCGTTGAGGTAGTCGTAGAAGTCGGCGCCGTCGCGGTCGTCGCCGTTGCCGCGCAGCCCGAACCCGGCATCCCCGGCGATGCGCTGGCCGTCGCTGACAATGGTGGGCGATCCGGCCAGGTACTGCAGGCTGATCTCCAGCAGGTCCGGCTCGGTGGTGTGCAGCCGGTCGATGAGGAACCGCGCCCAGCCCTGGTCGTCGATGTTGCCGTCCCAGGGCCGGGGTGCGATGTAGACGTGGTCGGTGCTCCTGATCTCCGCGTCGGTGGTCGACGACTCGGTGAACGTGCGCAGCGGGCCGCGTACGACCACCGTGCGGGCGCCCCGGGTCAGGGTGAAGACGAGCCGGCCCGAGGTGTCGCGCAGCAAGGTCCGCTGCGGGTCGTCGACGTTCTCGAGAACGTAGTTTTCCTTGATGAGTCTCACCCAGTCCTGATCGGTTGGTGACGGCTGCGGATTGGGTTTGGTGTCACCGTCGTCGGTGCAGCCGGCCAGGGCCAGCGCGGCGAGGAGCAGCGCCGCCATGGCCAGGAGAAGCAGTTGGCGTCTCATCAGATCGCCAGCAGCGCGACGGCGACCGTGGTGGTGGCGGCGGTGACCACGGCGGTGGAGATCAACGTGGACTTCGTGTTCTGCCGCATCAGCTGGTAGACGATCAGCCCCGGCACCAGAAACCCGAGCGAGTCGCCGGGGAACAGATTGGGGACGCTGACGTGCAGCGCCTCGAAGGCGATCAGCCCGAAGACCGTGGACAGCACCAGCGACAGGGCGAACAGGCGTTTGCCGTAGAGGATCGTGAACCTCTCGATGACCTTCATCAGGCCGTAGGTGATCGCGGCGACCCCGCAGATGGTGAGCAGGCTGGCCGGGCCCTCCAGCCCGGAGACGACCAGGGAGCCGGGCACGACGAAACCGCCGGGCGAGACGCTGGTCATCAGGTAGTAGGCCAGGCCGAAGAGCAGGCTGAACGCGAACACCACCGCCGACAGGTCGGAGGACAGGTCGATGCTGTTCATGCGCGGGTGTTCTCCCAGTGGCTGATGGTGGGCAGCACGACGGTCGGTGCGTTGAGCGCGGACCAGTCCAGAACGCGGGTGCGTGCCTCGTCGTCGTTGAGCAGGATGGTGAGCTCGTCGTCGAAGCTCGGGGTCTGGGCCAGCGCCGCGAGCAGGTGCTCGCCCCGGCCGTGGATGTTGCCGACCATCACCAGTGCGTGACTGGGGTCGTCGGGCAGATGCTGGGAGAGGCTCTCCAGCAGGTCCGCGCCGCTGGCCTGCTCACCACCGAGGTCCACCACCCGGTCACGCAGCCACAGCGGCACGTGGTCCAGTGCCGACTTGGTCGGCGAGCCGACCAGGAAAATGGTCTGCGGATCGAGCCGGTCGGTGATGTCGCCCATCTGCCCGTTGCGCTCGGCCCGGTCCGGCCGGCAGTTGATTAGCAAGCTGATCCGCTTGGAGATGATCCGCCGCTGCTGCAGCAGCTCGACGTTCATGATCGTGCTCTGCGGGTCGTTGGCCGCGAACAGGTTCACCGCGGCGAACCGGCGACCGTTGTACTGGCGGGCGTCGACCCGCAGCACCCCCGGGTCCGGCTCGGCGGCGTACATCCCGGCCAGAGCCCATTCACGGGGCACGCCGTAGAGCTCGGCGACCTTCAGCGCGCAGGCCACGTTCTCCTTGAAGGTGATCCACCCGAAGTTGCCCATCTCCTCGTCGCTGACCGAGGCTGGGTCGGCGTAGATCAGCTTGCTGCCGCGGGCGCGGGCCTGCTCGGCGAGGATCGACCAGCGGTCCACCTCCGCGGTGACCACAACACCGTGGCGTGGCATGCCCCGGCACAGTGAGCGGGCGACCTCGTCGAGGCTACGGTCCGGGCCGCCCATCTCGTCGAGGTGATCGGCGCGGACGTTGCTGATCACGCCGACTGTCGACTGGATCAGCTTGGTCTGGTTGAGTTCCTGCAGGTCGGGGTGCACGGCCATGCACTCGATGACGGCGATGTCCGCACTGAGCGCCGCAGCCCGGGCGATGATCGCCTTCTGCTCGATGACGTTGATGATGCCGGGCTTGCGCACCACCGCCTCCTCCGCACCGCTGGGGAAGATGAACCGCGCGGCCGAACCGGTGGTCTTGGCGACCACGGTGCGGGCGACGTCGGCGCGCAGCGCGCCGGCGATCAGCCGGGTGATCGAGGACTTGCCGCGGATGCCGTTGACCAGCACCCGGTCGGGAATCGCCGCCAGGTTGCGCCGGTGGCGCCAGTACTCCACCAGCATGTACGCGATGACCGCGATGGTGCCGGCAGTCAGTAGTGCCAGCGCGACGATCGACGATCGCACGAGTGAGCACGTCCTTCGTATTGGGGGATGGGAACCATCTAGCTCAATACGTAACGAGCTTCAGCGCGACCCGTCGCGGCACGCCACCCTCAGTGGCGCCGGCCCAGTCCGGGAAGTCCCCCGCGGGCGGCGCGCACCGACGACGAGGCGTTGCGCGACCGGTCGTGCCGGTCGACCGCCTCCGGGTCGGAGATCCGCACCCGGGTCTTACGGGCGGCGGCCGCGACCTCCAGGCGTCGGACCTGGTCTTTCTCCCGCTGGCGCATGTTGGCGACCTTCGCCTCACACCTCGGGCACACTGCGATGCCCTCGGGCCGGCGGTCCAGCCTCTGCCGCTCGCCGATCACCCGTTCACAAAGCACCACGGCCGGCATGTCGGGATGCGGACGGTGTACCTTCTGGCCGGGCCAGCGGGGGGTGCCGGGCAGGATCACCCAGCCGGTACGCCAGCGCTGCCGGATGGACGGGATCCAGATGCCGCCGGGTCGGCGCTTAGCCTCGTACATGCAGGTCAGTCTCCCAGAGCGGCCGTTTCGCGCGCGGACACGATGATGGTCCGCTTCGAGTTCTTCAGAGGCGCCCGGGTCACGACCGCGACGGTGGCCTGCGCGTAGCTGAGCTGCACCTGGAAGGTGATCTCCAGTCCGGACGCCCAGCGGGCCAGGGTGTCCAGAGTGGGCTTGTCGATGTGACCGGTCTCCAGTTCGGAGATGTTGGCCTGTTTCATGCCCGTTCTGCGGCCCAGCTCCCGCTGGGTCAGACCGAGTTCCCGGCGGCGCTGCAGCAGTAGGTTGCGCAACTCGTCATACATGACTCGCAGTCTGTCAGAACCCGGCCACGCAGGGTCAGCGCCTGCCTGACCGTCAGCGACGAGCCCTCGGGCCTGCCACATTCACACGATCGTGGTGCTGTCACATCCACGGCGAAGGTGTTGTCGTACCCAGGTGCTAGCTTGCCACGATCGCGACAGAGACACCGGAGGCCACTGTGAACACCATGCCCGATAGCCCACCGGCGACCAATGCGATGACGGTTCGTCTCGACTCTCGCGGTCGCGTCAACCTCGCGCCGTTCCGGCCCGATTCTGACACGTTCATCGTGAGCAAGGCCGAGAACGGCACCATCTTCCTGGTACCCGCGCTCATCGTGCCGCTCAAGCAGGTCGGCGAGCTCCTCGCCCTGCAGTCCGAGGCCCTCGAACAGGCTCAGCGCGACGCCGAGCAGCCGGCGCCGCAGGACCAGGTCATCGAGCCGGGTGATCAGGTCACGGCCAGTGAACCACTCGGGAGTCTGATCACCTCGGTCGAGCAGTGAGCGATGAACGCTTCCCCGCGCGGGTCACCCCCGACCAGGCCCGGGCCGCGTCGCTTTTGAACATCGCGTTGAGCGCTCTGGGAGCCGGTGTCGCCGATCTCGCGATCCTGAAGATCGCCGAGCTCAGCGCCGCGCAGTGCGACTGCGCACTGGCCTTTTTGGACGAACTCGAGGAACTGGTCCGTGAACGCCGATCGGTTGCCGGCGACACGCACGGATGAGTCGCACATCGTCGTACGTATTGACTACCGTGTACGACCACCCGTTAACTGTGCGCAACCTTCTCCGAACAGGAGCGTGTCCCCCCATGGCCACCAGCACCGAGACCAAGAATGAGCCTGCGAAGGCTAAACGGGCCGCCGGCCCGCGACAGAACCCCGTCAGCCCCCCGGTGCTTGACATTCAGACCATCCTTGTAACCCCGGCGCAGGCCAAGAAATGGCTCGGCTCGAACGCCGAGGACAACCGCCACGTGCGCTGGACGCGCGTCGAGGCCTACGCCCGTGACATGGAGCGTGGCCGCTGGCAGCTGACCGGCGAAGCCATCAAGATCGATGTAGACGGTGTGCTCATCGACGGTCAGCATCGCCTTCAAGCCGTCATCAAGGCCAACATATCCGTCTATATGGTGGTCGTTTTCAACCTGCCGCACGAGGCGATGGCGGCCCTGGACGGCGGGCTGTCGCGGACGTTCGGTGACCGCCTCAAAGGCGTCTCGCAGTCCTACCGCAACCAGATCAGCTCGGTGGTCCGCCGGGTCGTGGGCTGGGACCGCGGCAACCGGATGGGCAAGTCGGACACCCCGACGCACGCGGAGCTACTCATCGAGTTCGACAAGGACCCGGAGGGGTTCACCGCCGCCACCCTGCACGGCATGGACGTGACACGGCAGAAGATCTGCGCCGCGAGCTCCGCCGGGACGGCGTTCTACCTGTTCGCGCGCATCAACGAGGGACAGGCGAACACGTTCTTCGAGGGCCTCAAGACCGGCGCCAACCTAGCGGACACCTCGCCGGTCCTGGCGGTGCGCAACCGGCTGTCGCGCACCAGCGTGCGCCGCGAGACCCGGCTCAAGCCCGAGGACCAGCTGGCTCTGCTGATCCGCGCGTGGAACGCCTTCCGAGAGGACCGCGAGCTGGATCGCCTGGTCATCGCCAAGGGTGCGCTGACCAACAAGAACTACCCGGTGCCGAGGTAGGTGCCCTGATGAATTCCATCGCAGCGCAGAGGCTGGCGGGCACACCGTGAGCACGCCTATGAGCGATTATCTGCACCGAGGGGACAAGGACGTGCCGCCTCCGCGGCTGGAGTTCCTCAACCGCGAGGGCGAGCCGATCGACGTCCGCGAGTGGGGCCGGCTGCTGGAGGATCTCGCCTACCGCACGGTGGACACGACCGACGTGGTCATGCCCGACGAGCGGCGCGCCACCGTGCGCACCATGTGGCTCGGACACACCAACCCCGTGCTGTCGCACTGCCGGCTGTTCGGCAGTGCCGTGCAGATCCACGACCGGCCGCTGTTCGAGGCGGGCCTGTACGACACCGAGGAGCAGGCGCTGCTCGGTCACGCCCACCTGGTCACGCAGCTGCGGGGCGGTGTCATCCCGGAGGCGACGGATTGAAGCAGCACTTCATCGAGGCCAGCAACGGGCCCAACCACGGAAAGTTCCTGATCCTGGTCTACGACGTCGATGACTGGGACCAGCGCACCGCCCTGCCCGGATACGAGCACCGTCGGCTACTGCCGTCGCTGGGCTGGTCCCGGCACTTCCTGTGGCTGCTGGACCTGCAGACCGGTGAGGGCGCCACCTTTTCGCCCGGCGGGCTGGCCCGCGCCGACCTGCAGAAACACCGGATCTGGGTGTGCCCGTTGTACGAGCCGCTGCTGGAATGGCTCTACGTGCAGCATCGTGAGTACGTCGGGGACCGGGACTACGGGTTGTACAACTTCGAGTGGGTCAAAGGCCTGCCGTCGTTCGTGGAGTTGCCCGACGCGCCGTTCGACTTCGCCGGCTACCGCCGCCCCGGTCCGCAGGCGTGAATGCGCAGCTGGTGCGCGATCGTCGCGGGCGCTCGACACCGGTTGCCGGGCGCGCTCGTTGGTCCGGGCATGACTGCCGAAGAACAGCCACGGGACCACGTGCGCCGGCCCGACCTCCCCTGGCGCACCGCCACCCTGACCGAGTGCGGGTTGCAGGCCGCCACGGTGAAGTCCTGCATCGACAACGCTGAGCTGCAGGCGCGGGTGCGTGTCGACGGTAAGCGCCGCACCGCGTACTCCACCTGCATCACCTGCCTGGAGACCGCCGCGCGGTGGCCGGCCTTCGCCGAGGACCCGGTGCAGGCTCTCAGCCGTGAGGTGTACGCCATGCGTGGTAACCCGCAGCTGGCCGCGGAACTGCGGGCTCTGGCCGCGCTGGCCGGCAAGTACCACGACGAGTTCGAGGATTTCCTGAACGGGCTGCAGGCCACGGTCAGCCTCAGCGACCGCCGGCGCGCCCACGGGCTGCGCCAGCACGGTCTGCACGGGGGTGGCACCAGTGCCTGACACCGTGTTCCCCACCGCCGTCACCCGCATAGCCATGCTCGGCGATGTGCACATGAACTCCCGCTGGACGGTGTCCGCGGTCATCCAGGCCGCCCGCCAGGGCGCCCATGTCATCATGCAGCTCGGCGACTTCGGCTACACCTTCGGCGACACGTTCGTCGAGGCGGTGTCCGAGGCTTGCCGCCAGAACGGCATCGTGCTGGTTTTCGTCGACGGCAACCACGAGAACCACCATTACCTCAAGACCGGGCAGCCCGGCGACCCCCGGCTGCGGGAGATCGCCCCGGGCATCCTGCACGCCACCCGCGGATTCCGGTGGGAGTGGGACGGGGTGCGGTTCCTGGCGCTGGGCGGCGCCCACTCCGTCGACGCGGACCACCGGCGCCGCTACGGCTTCCTGTGGCACAAGGAAGAGACCATCACCGCGTGGCAGGCCCAGGCCGCGATCAGTGGCGGGCCCGTTGACGTGCTGGTCAGCCACGACTGCCCCGCCGGGGTCGATATTCCCGGACTCACCGACGGCTGGCCGGAGTTCGAGATCGCCCTGGCCGACAAGCACCGCAGCCTGCTGCGCACGGTGGTGGACAAGGTGCGGCCCTACCGGATCTTCCACGGTCACTATCACGTGCGGTACCAGCGTTTCGTGGACTTCGGCTGGGGTCCGATGATCGTCGACGGGCTCGACCGCGACGGCGACGACATGAAGCAGAACCTGGTGATCGTCGAGACCGAGGATCTGCGCCGGGTGCCGGCCGGCAGCGCGGGGTAGCGCCGCACGGGTCAGAGCGGCTCGCTCTGCGCGCCGACGTAGCGCATGTACAGGCGATGCTGACGCCAGCATGCCTCGAACGCGCCGGCCGGGCGGTAGTGCACGATCTGCCCGTAGTTCACCTGGCTGGCGTACCCGGGGTTGTGGATGCCGGTGACGCAGGCCCACTGCCCGGGCCGCTGCCTGAGCTGCTGCGCCCATTCGTGGTGGGGCAGGTAGAGGCGTTCACCCAGCGGGGGCAGGGCGTCGACGAAGGTGAGCACGGAGTCGGTGTCGGCGATGGCCGGGTTCGAGGTGGCCGCGTCGTGGCCCGGGAGCTCGAACGGGTTCTCCGGGTCGGCCAGCGTGGGCAGGCCCTCGGCCGCGATCCGCTCGAAGTCGGCGAGCTGCTGGCGGGAACCCCTGAGGCTGCTGCCGCGCAGCCACAGCGGGTAGAAGTACCGCAGGTCGCCGCCCAGGGTCTCGACCACCGCGCGGGTCGGGTTCCACGGTGCGGCATAGCCGGTACCCGCCCCGGCGTTGAGGACATTGCGGACTCCCCACAGGGGGATCCCGGCCCGCTCGGCGATGGCTTCGCGCGACGGCCACCCGTTGGCGGTCATCAGCAGTTTGAGTTCGGCTTTCAGTAGTTCCCGGTACTGGGGCATCTCGCGATTCCACTGCTCGTCGGCGGCAGCGTCGGCGGGTGTGTCCTGCTCCGTCATCGCGGCGTTCCTCCCTGTGGGTTCTACACGTGCGGCATGTCCATCAGTCGCTGGTAGTGCAGCTGCGCGGCGAGGGTGACGGTGCCGGTGGGCCCGCCGCGGTGCTTGGCGAAGATGAGCTCCATCTCGCCGGCCTTCGGGCTCTCCTGGTCGTAGTAGTCGTCGCGGTGCAGCAGGCAGACCACGTCGGCGTCCTGCTCGATGGACCCGGACTCACGCAGGTCGCTGAGCTGGGGGCGCTTGTCGGCCCGGGCGTCGGGGCCGCGGTTGAGCTGCGAGATCAGCACCACCGGGATCTGGTACTCCTTGGCGAACAGTTTGAAGCCGCGCGACAGGGCCGAGACCGCCTCCTGCCGGCGTCCCTCGTAGCCGGGGACGTCGGTGAGCTGCAGGTAGTCCCAGACGACGACCTCGGGCTTGAGGTCGGCGCGGATCAGCCGGCGCATCTGCTTGCGGGCGTGCGGCAGTGACGCGCCGGGGGTGTCGTCGATCATCAGCCGGGCGCCGCGGTTCTGGCCCAGGTACCGGCCGATCTTGGTCCAGTCGTCGTCGTGCAGCTTGCCGGAGCGGATCGAGTGCAGGGCCACGCCCGCGCCGGCCGAGATCAGCGCCATCATGCATTCGCTGCGCGACATCTCCAGGGAGAAGATCAGCGCGGTTCCCCGGCGGCGCATCGCGTGGTGCTGCGCGATGCCGCGGCCGGCGACGCTCTTGCCGATGCCGGGTCGCCCGGCGAACACGATGACCTGGCCGGGCTGCAGGTTGCTCAGCAGCCGGTCGACGTCGGTCCAGCCGGTCGGCACGCCGGGAAGCACGTCGCTCTGCGCCAGCTCCTGGATGCGGCCCATGTCCTCGACGGCGTCGGTGGCCATCAGGTCCCAGATCGGGACGTCGAGGTTGGAGGTGCCCTGCTGGGAGACCTCGGCCGCGTCGGCCTGGACCCATTCGATCAGGTCGGGGGCCTGGGTGGCGGTGGCTTTGCGGACCCGGTCGCGGGTGCGCAGGCCGTGCTCGTCGAGATCGCGCAGCACGGCCAGGCCCAGGACCTCCTTGGCGTAGAACGGGCCGTGCTCGATGATCGCGGCGGCGCTCATGCAGGTCTGCAGGTAATCCCCGGCCTTGAGCCGCTTGGCGTCCTGGGGGCTGAACGTGCCCAGGAACGTCATCGGATCGCCCAGCGGCTTCTGCTCTTCCCGGTAGGTGAGCAGCCGCGAGTACAGCTCGGCGTTGACCCGGTCGTAGAAGTCGGTGGGCCCGCGCAGCACCGAGACGATCTCGTCGAAGAGGTCGCCGCGGCGATCCTGCAGCATCGAGCCGATGACCGCCTGTTCGGCGCCGAGGTCGTGACGCGGTTCGGCGGTGCCGTTCTGGTGGGAGGTGGTTGCGGCGGTCAAGACAGGACGTCGCCTTCGTCGTAGCGGCGGTCGTCGCCGCCGAGAATGATCCGGTCGGCGGGCTGCAGACGACTGGCGATCCGGTCACCGAACACCGACTGGATCGACGGTACGTCGGCGTAGCGCGGATCGGCCGGGGTGCGCATGCCCAGGTTGCTGGTGTAGATGCTGGTCAGGCGCTGGTCGTAGCGGTAGTTCAGGATTCGCAGGGTCGCCTCGATGGCGAAGTCTTTGAGGTTGCCGGCGCCCAGGTCGTCGAATCCCAGCACGTCGCAGCGCATGTACTTGTCGATGGCCCAGGCGTGGGAGTTGTCGGGCTTGGGGCGCAGCTCGTCGTTGAGGTCCGGGTTGGTCACGAACCGGAAGTCGCAGCTGCGGCCCTGCTCCGCGTAGGACATGGCGAAGTGCTTGATCAGCGCCCAGGCCGCGTGGGTCTTGCCGCGTCCGGTGCCGCCGTGCATCCGGACCCACGGATGCGCCCAGGGGTCCTCAAGGTGCCGGCGGGCGAAGTCCTGGACCGCGGGCGGGCATTCCTTCACCGTGGCGTTGCTGAAGGTCGGCGGGACGGCGGTGATCAGGTTCGCCGCGGTCGTCTCGATCTGCCAGGCGATCGGGTCGTCCATGATCCACCCCTGCGGGTGCAATGCCGGGACACCGTCGTCGAGGCCGTCGAGGTCTATGCCCTGCTCGGCGGCGAACCGGCGCAGACTGCGCAGGGCGTCAGCCACGACGCGCCTCCTGGTCGAGCAGTGCCTGCGCCGGGTCCGCGGCGTTGGTGTAGACCGGGGCCCGCCAGCCGGCGTTGCGGCCGCGCCGGGCCACGGCGCTGTCCTGCTCCTTGCGCATCCACTTCCTCCACATCTCGGGCCAGTCTGCGGCCGGGATCGCCGTGGCGTGGTAGTGCGAGCAGAAGTGCTCGTGCTCGCGCT
>JBEVHL010000101.1:0-2575 GCA_040511255.1 Mycobacterium sp.
ACCCAGCGGGCCTGCCGGGTGACATAGGCCTGCCATTCGTCGGCGTACTTCATCACCGATGCCCGGCAGGCGTCGTTGAACTTCCCGATGCCCATCTCGTCGATCTGCGATTTGTCGGTGATCCCGAGTTGACGCTGCACTTCCAGTTCAGCGGGCAGTCCGTGGGTGTCCCAGCCGAACCGGCGCTCGACCTTGTATCCACGCATGGTGCGGTAGCGAGGGACGATGTCCTTGACGTACCCGGTCAGAAGGTGACCGTAGTGCGGCAGGCCGTTGGCGAACGGCGGGCCGTCATAGAACACGTACTCCGGGGACCCGTCGCGGCGAGCGATGCTGGCGCGGAAGGTGTCGTCGGCAGCCCAGAAGGCCAGGACGTCGGTTTCCAGCGCCGGAAAGTCGGGTGCGCCCGCACTCGGCTTGGGATAAGCGTTCTCAGTCACTGCGGCCCGTCGTCTCCTGTGCCCAAACTCCTGGCACGGGGACGACGACGCGCTGGTGCGCGAGCGCCGCGGTACCACCCCGCTTGCACACGCATACGCGTGGCCGCTCAACTTCAGGCTGTGACGGGCCTACCCGTTCGGTTCTACTGGGCTGAACTGCCGTTCTTCCGAAGGCTCCCCGGTGATGGCCGGATCGGTGCCGCTGAGGTCAAATTCTACCGAGCGATGCAAATCCTTCTGTCAGTCGTCGACACCGGCGACGATCAGCCCGGCCTCCAGCAATACCGGCGTCGCTTCCGACGTCAGCTCGATGAGGGCCAGCGGGAACTGTTCGGTCAGTTCCTGCACGGTGTACGACGCGAACTGGCGGCTGTCGTAGTGCCAATCCAGTTGCACTACGTCGTTGTCGCGGTAGATGTGGATTTCCAGCGCACGGTCACCCGCGGCCGGACCGTGATAGGAGATCAGCACCTCGGCCGGCTGGGTCATGCCGACACTCGGCGCGGCACTCAGTTCGAGGTGCACCGCGGCCAGCATCTCGTCGGCACTGCTCTCCTGCGCCGTCGCACACTTCAACGTGAGGGGTGACGCCGCGTGCGTGCTGTCGGTGAAGTCGACGGAAAGGACGCCGTCACCGATGGTGCGGGCAATGGTGCGCCCGAACGCGGCGAGCAGGATCTCTTCGGCGGCGAGGCCGAGGCTTCGCTGTGCTTCATCCAGCTCGGCAGTCAAGACGCTGGTCAGCGGCGCGGTGACCTGCGTCAGGTCGCCCGTGGCGGGCGATCCGGCAATGTCGAAGTCCGTCACCCGCATGGTTGCGACGGTGGGTCGTGCGATGAATGGAGCAGCCATGTCGATAAAGCTACCTCCGATGTCCCAGAAATGGGAGACCACTGCCAAAACCGTGACGGTGGTGTCAATACAACGAGGGATGTCAAAGATTTGGTTTGCCGTGCCCAAATAGCACAAGTGCAGTTATGGTGTACGAGTGCCACGCACCGACGAGAACGGCAGGCAACTCAAAGCCCTGCTTGATTACCTCCTGGACGGAGAGCTTGAAGCCAAGGAGATCTACGACTCCCTCGGCACCTCAAGCAGCACTTATTACCGGCGCATCAAGGAAAAGGACTACCCAAACGCCGAGGAATTGCGCCGCGTCGCCGATCGGTTCGACCTGAGCTACCCCGATCTGCAGATCCGTTTCGGCTTGATGAGTCGGCAGGAAGTCTGGCACTACCTGGAGTCGGCGCCGGTCGCGGTGGCGACTATTAACGACACTGTTAATAAATTGGACACGAAAAAGCGTCCGAAACTTTCTGAATTGTCGCCAAGACAAGACGCACCGCCGCTCTAGCTATACAATTCGGCTGACCGGAATTCAGGCTAAAGGCGTTTCCTGTGGCAATAGCAACGCTCATCGCGATCACCGTTACGTGCATTGCGTGGAGTTTGTGGATACGGCGCGTCACCTGGACGTGTCGGTGGGAAGTAGCTGCCACCCTTAACATCGCGCTGCAAGGCGCCGCTGTACTCCTGATGTCTCCGATCGCCTCGGAAACCATCGGTCACGGGCTCTACCGCCTGACCGGCATGTGGAACCTCGAGGACTACCTCGGCCATGACTGCTACATCGTCGCCGCCTCCGCCATCGTCTACAACGCACTGGGCCGGCTGCAGGATGACAACGCGTTGCACGCCACGTTCAAGCAGTACGTCGAGCGCCCCGCCACCGTGTGCATTCCGCTGCTGCTGGTGACGTTCTCCGTCGGCAACGGCGCGAAAATCTATCGCCCCGACTTCTTCACGGTGCCCACCGATTTCTGGCTCAGCACTTACTGGCTGCTGCTGTGCGGCACCCTGATCTATCTTCTGGGCTACGGGTTCCGGGCGCTGCTCATCCTGCGCAAGGATCCACGCTCGCGACTGATCGCCAACGTCTACCTGGTGGCGTCGGGCAGCGGCATCGCCGCCTGCATCGTGCGGATCACCACGGCGTATTTCCACCCGATCCAGGCGCTCGAAGGCGGTCGATTGGTGTGGTTCTTCGCCTGCGTGTGCGGCGCCGTTTTCGCCCTCGCCGCGGCGCATTCCTGGCGGGTCAAGACGAAATGGTTCACCAAAGTAGATCGCTGAAC